>JBJONV010000060.1:0-37941 GCA_046051665.1 Chloroflexota bacterium | reverse complement strand
TGGCCCGAACCGCATTAAAGCGTTGCCCGGCGGCAGGGCGGTCGGTCGCGGCGAGCGTGCCGAGCTCGCGACTGAGCTTGGCAATCTGGCCCGTTTTGCCGAGGTAATCGCTCTTCCAGGCTGCCAGGGCGTCGACGGTGTCGATGCCGTTGAGGGCGGCGAGGGCAGCGGATTCGATGGCTGCGAGTTGGTCGATGATACTCATAGAAACTCCGGCTAAAAGGACACAAAAAATCACGCACTCGTCAGGGACGATGCGTGGCTCGTGGTACCACCCTGGTTCGGCCGCTAGAGCGACCCTCTGCCCGATAACGGCGGGGACCGGATTCGCCTACGCATCCGTAGAGTTCAGCAAATCAGCTCGGAAGGGAACTTCGGGTAGATCGTGCGGTGTCGATTCGCAGTCGATGGTCGACACTCCCTGGACGCCGTGGCTACCGTACTCGCTTCGTCAGCGCTGTATGTGATTGAGAAAAGTATACCACGCCGCGGTGTCGTGCCGCACGCAGGTGCGTTTAGGGTGTGCCGCGTTGGCGTTGCGCTTCGAAGAGGATGACCGTCGCAGCCATGGCTGCATTGAGGGACTCGACTCCGTGGTGCATCGGGATGGCGATGCGATGCTGGGCAACACTCCGTGCCACGGCACTCAGGCCGTGTGCTTCGTTGCCGATAATCAGTGCGTGTGGGCGCTGCCAGTCGACCGAAGTATAGGCGATTGCGCCTGCTGCCCCGTCTGCGGCGACGATCGTCGTATCGGCGAGGAGCGGGAGAAGCGCATCGTACGTGGCGTCTGTGCGGATGGGAATCCGCAGGATGCTGCCCATACTGGCGCGGACCGTTTTGGGGGCATAGACATCGACGCAGCCCGGTGTGCAGTAGATTGCGTCGACACCGACGGCAGCAGCACTCCGGATGATGGTACCGAGGTTGCCGGGATCTTGGATTTCGTCACAGATTAGGACGAAATCATGTGCAACGATGGGCAACTCGGGCCACTCGGCAACGGCGATAACCCCTTGTGGTGCTGCGGTATCGCTGGCTGCTTTGATTGCCACAGCGGAGGCTTCGTAGGTATGGGCGATCCCATACAGCCGTGCGAGCAGGGTTTGGCCGGCAGGGGTTGTGGCGAGATGTTCGGGGTCAAAAAGGACGTAGGAAGGGATGACGTCGGCATCGAGCAGGTCGGTGACGAGGCGCACGCCTTCGAGCATAAAAACCCGCTCACTCCGTCGCGACGAACGATCGTCGCGGAGTGAGCGGATGTGACGCACATACGAATTACTCGTACTGGTGATCACGATGCGGCGGACATCGCTTGCTCTGCAAGGGCGCGGAAGGCGGCCATGTCGTGCACGGCCAAATCTGCCAACATCTTGCGATCGACGACAATGCCTGCGTTCTTCATCGCGTTGACCAAACGGCTGTACGAGATACCGCACATGCGGGCTGCAGCGTTGATACGGATAATCCACAAGCGGCGGAAGTCACGCTTCCGGGCGCGACGGTCACGGAATGCGTATGACAACGCCTTCATGACGGTCTGTTTTGCTACTGCGTAGCGACGGCTGCGGCTACCCTGGTAACCACTGGCCTGCTGCAACAGCTTCTTGTGGCGCTTGCGCGCCATCATTCCACGTTTTACACGAACCATTATGCTTCTTACCTTCTGTTACACGCTGTGTACGAATCAATGAGTATCGGCGACGTCCGGTATTATCGGGCGTGCTTCTTGCGGTAGGGCAACCCACGCAAGACACGATCTTCGGTCGACTTATGCACTTCTTGCATTTTGTCGAGACTCTGCAACAACCGCGTGGACTTGCGGCGACGGAAGTGGCCACGTTGGCCCATGGCGCTCACGAGCTTGCCTGATCCCGTAAAGGTGAAGCGCTTGGCTGTCCCCTTGTGGGTCTTCATCTTTGGCATGACTATTCCTCTTCTTCTACTGTTTTGACAGTCACCGGGTCGGCGGGAATTTGTTGGGTAGCCGGCTTCGGTGTTGGACTGACGGGTTTGGCTCCTTGCGCACGTGCTTTGGCATTGGGAGCTAAGAGCAGTGATAAGACACGCCCTTCCATCAGTGGCTTTTGCTCTACGACAGAAATGTCGCGCAAATCTTCGGCCATACCTTCGAGCATTTGAATGCCGATGTCTGGATGGAAAATCTCTCGGCCGCGGAAGCGGAGCGTGAACTTGACCTTGTCACCTGCCAACAGGAACTTTCGGGCTTGTTTGGCCTTCGTGTCGATGTCGTGGTCGTCTGTCTTGGGTTTGAGACGGACTTCCTTCAGCTGTACTTGCTTCTGGTGCTTCCGGGCTTCACTCTCTTTTTTGGACTGTTCATACCGAAATTTGCCGTAGTCCATGATCCGACACACTGGTGGGACGGCATTGGGTGCTACTTCGACCAGGTCGAAACCGCGCTCCTCGGCCATCTGAATAGCGTCACGGACTTGGACGATGCCGACTTGGTTGCCCTCTTCGTCAATCAGTCGCACTTCGCGCGCACGTATGCGGTTATTGAATCGTAATCGATCCGTTATGACAGCACCTCTTCTGGATTCCCATTGCAGACAAAAACATACAATTGCCTTGGGTAAGGCAACACGTCTAGTGAGTATAGCATTGTGGGTACGGTTCGTCAACCGCGCGGCAACCCGTCATCTGCGTCATCAGGTATACTCTGTGCAACAGCAATACCCGCAGGAGTACACCGTGCGTAGTGGGCCGATTGTCGCCGTTGGCGATTTGGTGTGGGATGTCTTGGTGCAACCAGATACACTCCTCTTGCCGGGAGGAGACACAACGGGGCGCATCGCCGTGCAACCGGGTGGTTCAGCAGCAAATGTATCTGCCTGGATCGCCCGATTGGGGTCGTCTGCCGGCTTCGTCGGCAGTGTGGGCAATGACCCCTTTGGTGACATGATTGTCGCGGACCTCGAGCGCGAGGGCGTCCACTGCAGTATTGCGCGTTCACACACCCACAATACTGGCGTCATCGCCGTGATGATTGATCGAGCGGGCCAGCGCAGTATGATTACCAATCAAGGGGCTGATTTTTGTTTGCTCCCGAGTGATATCCCCGCTGACGTGATGGCCAATGCAGCCCACGTCCACATCACTGCCTGGTCGTTGTTTAGCGAACCGCCCCGGGCTGCGGCACTCGCTGCTGCCCACATGGCCAAAGCAGCAGGAGCGACGGTATCGTTTGACCCAGCATCGTATCAAATGATCCGCGAAATGGGGCATGATCGATTCGACGAGACTATTGCAACGCTCCCGGTGGATATTGTCTTCCCCAATCGGGATGAGGGCATGGTCTTGACCGGCGAAAAAGAGCCCACCATGATTGCCCGGGCGCTCCGCAAACGATTCCCACATGCCATCGTGGTACTCAAACTCGATCGTGATGGCTGTTTCGTGTGTGGACCGACATACGAAGGATTCCACCGCTCGCAACCGGTCGAGGTGGTGGATGCAACAGGTGCCGGGGATTCGTTCAATGCAGGATTTTTGGCACGGTATCAACGCGATGGGGATCTGGCAGCTGCCGCTGCGGTCGCGAATGCCTGCGGTGGCTGGGTGGTGAGCCGATTCGGCGCCCGTCCGCCTGTCGACGACGCATTCCGACGGAGTATCGCCGCATTGGCATAATGCGGGTACAAAAAACCGGCTCCGTGCCTGTGCACGGAGCCGGTTTTGTATGGAAGAATCAGCGTTATTCGTAGCTGTAACGATCTGAGGTGCTGAGGATGGTGCCGAGCTTCTGGAGGCCCAGGCGCACACGCGTTTTGATGGTGCCGAGTGGACGAGAGAGCTGATCGGCGATTTCTTGGTGGGATAACCCGCCAAAATAGGCCAATTCGATGCATTCGCGCTGTGCGACAGGTAGCACGGCAATCGCATCGATGATGACACGACGTTGCTCGTTGGCCAGCGCGGTAGCGGGTACATCGACGTGCTCGTCGACGAGTTGCTGGATGACCGGATGTGATTCATCGTCGTAGACAGGATTAGGGCGTACCTTCATGCGGCGCATTTCGTCGATGCACAGGTTATGCGCAATCCCGAAAATCCACTGCGCGACACGGCCGCGCTCGCGTTCGAAGCTACTGCTCCGGCGCCAGACCCGCCAAAAGACTTCTTGGACGACTTCTTCGCTTTGCTCGCGTTGCTTGAGGATACGGAATGCCATGCGGTAGACAACCGCGGCATAGCGATCATAGAGCACTTCGAGGGCGTGTGCGTCACCCGTGCCTACGGCATGGATGAGCATTTGGTCGTCTGCGTCAGTCGCCGAAATACTCGTGTATGTGGGAACTGTGGCTGTCATGCTGTGTTGTGTTTCGTGTACCGTCATCGCGACGTGCTCCTCGGTGCAAATGCACGTGCATAGTATATGAAAAAATTTTCGTTCTGTCAATATTTTGTCCAGCATTTGCAAATACTCAGCAATACCTCATGTATTCCTCCACAGCGAGGACAAATGATTGTAGTGCGCAATCTGTATTTTGTGATGGGAATGCAGTGCATCCATGTTGCACAGGTTTGCAACATGGATGCACAGGTTTGGTCAATAGGTGTGCAGGTGGTGGTTAGGCAGATTCGAGGATGATGGATTCGTGGCCCACTTTGGTACGGAGGACATCCGAAAGTGAAATGGGATCGCGGACGGCACCACGCATGCGGAGGATGACGTTGCGTTCGTCGACGGGGAGGTGGATCATCAAGGTCGCAGCAGACGCGGTGGGGCTGGTGCGATAGTCCTCGGTAATGGCGTAGATTTCTTGCATGAGTTGGACGGCGCTCTCGGTATCGTCGAAGTAGGGGAAGTAGAGGCGGATAACCTGGAGTGGCTCGTCCGAAACGTGTTCGACGGGGGCGGGTGGTGGCGTTGGTTTGGATTGTGCGCCGGTGCGTGCGCCGGTCCGAATGACATCGCCAGAGTTGGATTTGGGTGGATATTTGCGATCAGAAGGATTGCTCATAGAAGCTCCTGTGGGGGCAGCGGCAGTCGTCGGACGCGGGAGTTGTGGCGGTGTGGCCGTCGTCGGAGTGGGTGCGGGTTGGTAGGTCGATGCGGCTTCGGCGGCAGGTTGGCTGCGTGGTTCGGGTATGGCGTTGGGCATGGCGGTGGGAGTGGGCGCATCGGCGGCGTCGACGAAGGCGAGTGCTTCGACTTTGTCGACCATGAGTTGCATGCCCTCGTTGCGCCGATCGAGTTTGCCGATGATGCGGACGACGGCATCGTCGCGCAAGAGGGTGCGGTGTTTTTCGTAGGATTTGGGGAAGACGACGAATTCGATGGATGCTTCGAGGTCTTCGAAGGTACCGACGAACATGGTGTCGCCTTTTTTGGTTTGCATGGTTTTGGTGGCCGACAGCATGCCGGCGAAGATAAGTGGCTGGCCGACATGGTCGTCACTGATGGTGCCCAATGAGGTGACATCACTGAGGTCGACATCGCGCAGGGCTTGGACGACGGGGTGATCGGAGCTATACATGCCGAGGAGTTCCTTCTCCCAGGCGAGGAGTTCGCGTTGGTCGGCGCGTGATTCGTTGATAACGGGGAAGGCGACAGCGCTCATGCGCACGGCGTCGTCTTGGGCAACCCCGCCGCCCATCAGGTCAAAGAGGCTCGACTGACCGGTGGCACGGGCTTTTTGGGCGGCGGTGCCGGCATCGATGACTTGGTCGAGGACCGCGAGCTTTTGGCGGCGCGTGCCGGGGAGTGCATCGAAGGCACCAGCCTTAATGAGACTTTCGATGACGCGCTTGTTGATGAGTTTGGCATCGACCCGATCACAGAAGTCTTCGAGGCTGGTGAACGGTTGATCGGCACGGGCCGTCACGAGCGCCTCGACTGGCCCTTCACCCACGTTTTTGATGGCTGCGAGCCCAAAGCGGATGCCGCGCCGAGCATCCGCGTTTTCCCCCTGATCATCGAGCTCTTCGATGCTAAAGTCCGCACTGCTGGCGTTGATATCGGCACGGAGCACAGCGACGCCCAACTTGGCACATTCGTTGACGGCTTTGGCGACGTCTTCGATTTGGCCGGCCGAGGCTTTGAGGACGGCGGTCATGTACTCGACGGCGTAGTGTTGTTTGAGGTAGGCGGTTTGATAGGCCAGCAAGCCATACAGGGTAGCATGCGGGATGTTGAAGGAGTAGCCGGCAAAGGGGATGATGAGGTCCCACAGTTGGTCAGCTTGGCCCTGGGTGAGGCCGTTTTTGAGGCAGCCTTCTTTGAAGCGAGGTTCTTCGGCGGCCATCACGTCGCGGAGTTTTTTCCCGATGGCTTTGAGCACCACATAGGCTTGGCCCAAAGTATAGCCCGACACGACCTGCAAGAGCTGCATGATTTGCTCTTGGTAGACAATCACGCCGTAGGTGTTTTCGAGGATGGGTTTGAGGATCGGGTGCAGGTATTTGATGCTACGCGGGTTGTTTTTGCCTTGGATGTAGACGGGGATTTGGTCGAGTGGACCCGGTCGGTAGAGGGCCACCATGTTGTAGATGTCTTCGACGCGATTGGGTTTGAGTTCTTTGAGGTAGCGCACCATGCCGGCAGATTCGAGCTGGAAGACATTGACGGTCTCGCCACGGCTGAGGGACTCGAAGGTGCGCACGTCATCGAGCGGGATGTCGCGGAGCTCCATGGGAGTGTCACGACGGGCGCTGATGAGACTGAGGGCATCGGCGACAATCGACAAATTGCTCAGACCGAGGATGTCCATTTTGAGCAGGCCGATTTTGGCCAGGGTAGGACCTTCGTAGGCGGCCATCAAGGCGTTTTCGTCTTTGGTGGTGCGTTGCAATGGCACGATGGAATCAAGGGCGTGGCGCGAGACGACGACTCCACAGGCGTGGGTACCGACGTTGCGCATGCGGCCTTCGATTTTTTGGGCCCAGTCGACGATTTGTTGGACCTCGCTACTCGATTCGTAGAGCTGTTTGAACTCGAAGGTTTTGAGCTCTTCGGGCTTGGCGAGGGCGTCCTTGAGGGTCAGATTGGGGTTGGTAGGGATGAGTTTGGCGATGCGGTCGACTTCGTTGAGGGGGATGTCGAGGGCACGGCCGACGTCACGGATAGCGGCTTTGGCGCCGAGCGTGCCGTAGGTGACGATCTGGGCGGTGTTTTCGCGGCCGTATTTGTTGGCGATGTAATCGATGATTTCGCCGCGGCGGCTATCGGCGAAGTCGACGTCGATGTCGGGCATTTCGAGGCGCTCGCGTGACAAAAAGCGCTCGAAGAGCATGCGATTGGTGATGGGATCGACGTCGGTCACACCCAAGCTATAGAGCACGAGCGATGCACCGGCCGAGCCACGGGGCAGACAGGGGATGCCGCGTGAACGGGCATACGAAATGTAGTCCCAGACGATCAGGATGTAATCGGGGAAGCCGGTGGCGTTGATGACATCGAGCTCGTAGTCGAGGCGCTCGGGGTAGCCGGGGGGAATCATGCCGTTGAAGCGCTTGGTAAGGCCTTCGTAACTGACGTGCCGCAGGTATGACGCGGCATCGAAGCCTTCGGGAATGTCGAAGACGGGTAATTCGACGCGGCCGAAGTCGAGTTTGAGGTTGACCATGTCGGCGATGCGGCGGGTGTTGTCGATGGGGGCCGTACCGTAGTGTTTGAAGCGTTTGTAGACGTCATCGGCCGAGAGGATGTGGTAGCTCTCGTCCATGTCGTATTTTTTGGAGCAGAGCTCCTGGAGGGTCATGTTGAAGCCCATCGCCATAATCATGCGATGCGCGTCGAGGTCTTGGGCGCGCACGAAGTGGCTGTCGCAGGTGGCGACGAGTGGAATGCCCAGTTCGGCACCGATTTTGACGAGTTCGTCGTTGACCTCGACCAGTTCGGGGGCGTTTTCGTGGAGTTGGAGCTCGAGGTAGTAGCGGTCGGGACCGAGCAAATCACGGAACCAGGCAGCCGACGCGCGAGCCTTGTCGGGCTGTTTGTTCATGATGTGCTGAGCGACTTCGCCCGCCAGACAGGCAGAAGTGACGACGAGGCCCTCGTGGTACTGCTCGAGGAGCTCGCGGTCGATGCGCGGGCGCGCAAAAATGCCCTTGGAACCCATGCCTTCGAGGTGGGCGCGGGTGGTGAGTTTGACCAGGTTTTGGTAGCCGGTGTAATTGGTGGCCAGGGTCAGCAGATGGTGGTAGTTTTTGCCGCCGCGTTGGGTGGCGTCGCCGCGCCCGCCGGGTGACATGTATGCTTCGAGCCCGATGATGGGTTTGACGTTGGCTTTTTTGGCGGCGTTATAAAAATCGATGGCGCCGTACATGACCCCGTGGTCGGTCATGGCGATGCTGTCCATGTTGAGTTCGGCGGCGCGCTCGACGATACCTTTGATGGTGGCGTAGCCGTCGAGGAGGCTATATTCGGAATGTACATGCAAGTGGACAAAATCATTCATGGGTGTACCATTGTGCTATGTCGTGATGCGATTGGTGTCCAGGTCGTCTTAGTATAGCAGAAAAACGTTCTTTTGCATACCTGATTTTCCGCATCACAATGCCAAAAAACCGATATTACATAATGCATCGCATTGCAGTGCGGTAGGGGTGATATATGTGTGGAGCTGCACGATTCCGCTGGAAGGATTTGCTTGATCCGTTGATCGCCAAGGGGATCCCGATTGGTCCGCAACCGAAGCCGGACGGGAGTACGCCCACTGCGTTGGAAGCGGCCGAGGTGTATGAATCACGCTACTGGTCTGGGGAACCCATTTTGCCGGTGGTCGTTGATGGCGCACTATCGTTGTGTGCGTGGGGCAATCGGAATGAGACACGCGACTACCCTGCGAGTGGCTGGGCAAAGCGCGAGAGTTACGAAGCCGGGATATGGACGAAGTACCAGCCGACGCTGGTGATGATACCGTTGATTGCGGGGTACGAAAAAGGGGTGTGGTTTGGCATCGACCAGGGTGTACGTGGGTTGGTGGTGGGGAGTGGTACTGACCGGCGGGTGTACATGCTGACAGTGGCGGCAGACGCGGCGTATGCGCAACTCACCGATCACGACCGCAAACCCTGGTTAATCGGGCAGCAGGATGTCATCCCCATGGCAGGGAGCCGCAGTCAGATGCGGCTATGGTAGGCGGGTGAGGGTGACTTTGAGGCGACCGCGGTAGAGAGAGCTCCCGTCGGGATTGGCAGCGAGTTGTTCGGGCGGGGTCCCGAGAAACGTAGGAGTCCCGATTTGGGTCCATTGGGTGCCGTAGGTATCGGCGAGGTATGCGTCGAGCGCGGATTGGAACGACGCGTCGAGTGTCGCGTCGGTGGGTACATCGACTTCGAGCACGACCGTGATGGTCTGCGCGTTAGCTTGCCATGGTTGCCAATTGGTACCGCCGTTGCTGAGCACCAACATGGCGACACAGAGGACGACGGCGATGACGAAGACGAAGACACGCCAGCGTGTTTTGGGTTCGACCACAATGGCTTTGTGCTCCATCGTGAGAGCACGTTCGTTGCTGGGGTCGACATCGGGGATGGCGGATTCGACGTGGTGTGCAAAGGAAAAATCGAGCTCGTGTGTTTCGATTTGTGGGACCGGATCGTCGTTGATGACCGTCGTGTCGTAGGCACTCCCGATGGATTCCGTATCGTGTGAGACGAGCGGAAGCGCCGGGCTGATGGGTTGGTATGGTGTGGTCGGGGTGTGGGTATCGGCTTCGGTAGGCAAAAAAAGCGGAGCCGAGGGTGGTGCATTGGTGATGGTCGGTGCGGGTTGTGCGGTGACCGTAGGGATGGGCGAGGTAGCCCCGAGGATGGCAAATTGGATGGTCTCTTCGCCACGTAAAACGGTGCGGATAGACTCGCGCATTTCGAGGATGCTCGCGAAGCGGTCGTTGGGGGAAAGCTGGAGGGCCGTCGAGAGAATCGCCGCAGTGGTGGGTGACACGGTGGGGACCAAATCGCGGATCGCGGTATACGTAAACGGCTTTTGACCGCGGGGATCGCGCCCGCTGAGCAGATGATGCATCGTGGCGCCGAGTGCGTAGATGTCTGCAGAAGGCGAAATGTCGCCGCGATATTGCTCGGGTGGTGCGTACCCCGGCGTACCCATGATATTGCCGCGTTGGCTATTGGTAAAACGCGCGATGCCGAAGTCGATCATGGTGACTGTGCCGTCGCTGTCGTACATGATGTTGGAGGGTTTGACATCGCGGAAGATGACCGGGTTGGCTTGGCTGTGGAGGTAGTGCAGGATGTCGCAGACTTGGTTGGCGATGGTCAGGACGGTGCCTTCATCGAGCATCCCACGCTGGCGCAGGATGTCTTCGAGGTCGGTGCCGCGGACATAATCCATGACGATATAGACCCGGCCGTTGTCGATGAGCGAACCGTAGAAGCGCGGGATACCGGGATGTGCCAGGGTCGCAAGCAGTCGTGCTTCGATGGCACAGCGTTGGAATGCCTCGACGGTGCGTTCGGGGTCGAGCGGGAGCACGATTTCTTTGATGGCGTAGGAGCGATGGGTGCTGTCGTCGATTGCTTCAAAGATGACCGCTTGGCCACCGGTTTTGATAAGGCGGGTGAGCGAATATTTGACGGCGCCGTCGACAAACGCGAGGGCGTGCCCACAAAAACGGCACGCGTCGGCGCGACGCGGATTGATGCGTCGGCAACTCGGGCAGAGAATGTCGGGACGACTGGTCATGCCGGGGGCCTCATCAGATTAGGAACGGCGGTCGAAGAGCGCGAGCGTCTCGAAGTGCGGGGTCTGCGGGAACATGTCGTACCCCACGAGAGAGGTCATCTCGTAGCCTTCGGCGAGGATTTTGGCGTCTTCGATTTGGGATAACGGATTACACGAGACATAGACGAGGCGCTGTGGGCGATGGCGCAAAATCTCTTTACAGACATCGACGCCCAAACCAACTCGTGGTGGATCGACCACTATTGTATCAAATGTGCGGTTGGTATTTTTTAAGAATTCGGCGACATCAGCGACTTCGGCGGTCACGTTGGTACGCTTGTTGGTGCTGATGTTGGCATGACAGAGTTCAATGCTTTCGGCGAATGACTCGACGCAGTGCACGGATTGTGACTGTGACGACAAATGCAAGGCGATGGTGCCGACGCCACCATAGAGGTCGGCGACATGCTGGCCGGCGGGCACTGCTGCGGCGATGTGCGCGAGCATCCCATCGAGCAAGTGGATGTTGTTTTGGAAGAATGTATTGGGACCGATGTGTAACGTATTTGGGCCGACGCGCATGGGCAAGAGGGTGGCACCCCAGTGTTTGTAGGGTGACCCAAACGAGACATCGGCGTGTGAATCATTGCGGAGCCAATGGATGCCCACGATCGCGGGGTTGGCGAGGGCGGCCTCGGCGATGGCGCTGAGGGCGGCTTCGGCGTTGTCATCGGGGGCGGCAGTGATGAGCGCCAGGAGGTACCGATCGTCGGGGCTACGGCGCACCACGATGTAGCGCAGAATACCCTCGTGCGTGCGCAGATTGTAGTCGGGTACCCCGGCGGCGATTGCCTGTTGCCAGATACCGTGGGCGATGTCGAAGGCTTCGGTGGGGACGAGATGGCACGTGGTCAAATCGATGATGTAATTGAACTTGCCGCCGCGGCGTAGGCCGAAGCGTCCTTTGCTCGCAATAAAGTCCATGCGTGTGCGGTAGTGCAGTGGGTCGGGTGACCCAATCACGACCGGGGCAGGTATGTGTGCTGGGAGCAGGTCGCCCCAGAGCGCTACCAGTGCACTCGTTTTGGCGGCGATTTGATCGGTGTAGCTGATGTCTTGGAAGGTACAGCCACCGCACATATCGCTCGGTGGCGCATGGGGACAGAGCGGAGTGATTTTGGTGGCGATTTTTGCATGTTGGATTATTTCGCGGCGGAATAATTTGGGTGTCAGCATAGGTACCTTATGTAGCATGTGTGTGACTAGTGTAGCGGAAAAACGAGCGTACCGAATGAAGACACGGCGGCGTCGATTTACGTGCAGGCAAGTCATTGGTGGTGATCGTGCGATCGAGATAATCGGATTACTACGTGAAAATCATCTCTGCTTAAGGTGGGTGGGCTATAGTTCGAAGGGTTAGGCTCAATTGCCTACACCGAGCGCAGTGTTGCCTTTCTGGCGAATTCGCAAGAGAAAGACACCCCATGCAGACGCAAAAACGTATTTTGATTTTGACCACCGATGCCGGGAGCGGCCATAGAAGCGCCGCAGCAGCCATCGAACACGAGGTACAGCACCTGTGTGAGACGCGGGTGATGAATCCGGCGCATCATCCGTTGGCCTCGACGACCTTGGCACAAGCCGAAAAATTCTACTTGGAAATGGTACGCGACGCACCAGAGCACTATGATTTTGCACATGCGCTGACCGATGTCCCAGGGCTCGATATGTTCTTGGAGTTTACGTTGTCGTCGGCGATACGTCATTCGCTCGAAGCGATTCTCGAAGAATACCGACCCGATGTGGTGGTCGGTGTGTATCCATTGTTCACCCGGATTATCTCGCACATTGTGAAGCCGGCACAGCGACCGCGACTGATGACCGTGGTGTGTGATTTGGGCAATGTGCACCGTGCGTGGTTCAATCGCGTGGACGATTGTGTGGCGGTGCCGACTGCGTTGGTGCGCGAAAAAGCGCGCCGTTGCGGCATCGATGCGCAGAAAATCGTGCATACGGGGTTGCCCATCGCCCGCGGGTACAGTACGGTGCGGGCCCCGAAGGCAGCGTTACGGCGCGAACTCGGTTGGGACCCCGAATTACCGACGATGTTGGTGTTGAGTGGCGGCGCCGGTGTTGGGCCGGTGCTCGAGATGGCGCGGGCGGTCGATGCGCACACGCTCCCGTGCCAATTGGCGATTGTGGCTGGGCGAAATACCGATTTGGCGGCAGCCTTGCGTGCGCAGTCGTGGCGCAATCCGACGCACGTGTATGATTTTGTGCCGTTGGTCGATTTGGTCCATGCCTGCGACATCGTCGCATCGAAGGCCGGCGGATTAACGGTCAGCGAATGCATGGCGGCGGGCAAGCCGATGATTTTTTACGGCGAAGCGCCGGGGCAAGAAGGCGGCAACCGGACGTATGTGATATCGCACGATGCCGGATTATGGGCCGAAAGCGCCAAAGCATTCGTCGATTACAGTCATATTTTGTTGGCCAGTACAGCGTTACGCGAATCAATGGCGCATGCGGCATTGCGCATCGGGTACCCAGATGCTGCTGCTGCCGTCGGCCGCGAGGTCGAGCGGTTGCTCCAGCTCGGACCGGTAGCAGGCGCTGCACGCACCAAAAAGCCGAGCCCCTTGGTCATATCTAGCGAACGTTAAGCGCAGCTGCGTCGCCAGCATATGATGCTGGCAACCAAGCAACTTCCCCAGAGCAGACACCATATTGCAATAAGCCATCCCGCAGACGGCGCAAGTGCCGTATATGGCAGATACCAGACCCACCAGTCGCCCAGATGGCGATTGGTGGGTTCGTAGTACCAGGCCCAGCGCCGCATCGGTTGGCTGGGCATCGGGGCGATACTGGCGTCTTGGATGGTTGCGAGCGGTGGAACGGCGCTGAGGGCCAGCAGGGTTGGACCGAGGTCATCGGCACGATCGCTGATGCCGAGGATTGCTGGATTCCATGGTGTGCTCGTCAGCCGGAAGCGCTGCGTGCCGGCGCGACTGAGGATCTGGACGACGCGGAACGTCCCCGCGGGGAGCGGATACGCGGTGCCAGCAGTGACCAGTGCGAGGTCCGACGCAGGTGCGTTGGGTGGACGCCGATCATCGAGATGTAGACGAAGGATTGTTTGGGGTGTCAGCCTGCATGAAAACGTGCTGTCGCCATTACTCCGTTGCCAGAGGATACCGTCGCGTGCCTCGCTGGGGTACCAATGTGATTCGATGCGGCAGGATTGGTTCGGTGCGTAGGTCGTCTGCAGACGGTTCCACAGAAGACGTGCATGTGTCGCCGGAGGAATGGGACGCGGGAGTTGCAGATTGGAGTCGAGAGAAAAATTGACGACACTGCCTAGTGTGGTGATGATAACGCCGATGACGACGGTTCCTGCTGCTGCGTATCGCCACAGTCGGTGTGGTTGGTGCCAGACCCCAGCGGCGATGAGGAGTGCTGCCGGGATGATGGGGACGAGGAAGCGTGGGCCCCACACGCCACCGCCATCCCATGCGCTCCAGGAGGCATAAAGGAGCAGGTGACTGAGGCACAGCGCGAGGGATGCAACCAGGACTGGTCGGTTGTGCTGCCACCAGTAGCGTACACCGAACGGGATCCAGACGATGAATGGTGCATACCAGACGATACCGCTCCCTGCCGAAAAGAGGAGGCCGGAGAGTCCGGTGAGGAATGGTGTGTCGAATGCGGTGGATTCGGTGCCGTAGCCGGTGGCAAAGAATGTCCCGAAGCGAAGGATGTTGTAGCCGCCCCAGAGCAACACCCCGGGGATAATACCAAGCAGTCCACTCACGATGATGCCGATGCGCAGGGGAGTGCGCCACAATGCCACAGCGGCGAGAATGGGGATTGCCACGACTGCGGCGATGCGGGTAGGCAACAGCAACCCCGCACAGCAAGCAGCCAACCAGATGGTACTGTTGGTGGTCGGTTTGCGGGTAGCACTGGTAAGGCTGGCGGTGATGAGGAGCATCGTCAGCGGTTCGGAGAAAAAAGACCGGGCGTAAGGCCACAGACATGCGCCAGCGGTGGTACAGATGAGGGTAGCGATGTGGGCGCTGCGACTCAGTGTGGTGCGGTTGAGGAGCACCGCGAGGCAGACGATGGTAGCTGCGGTGATGGGTGCGTTGATGAGGCCGACAAGGAGTCGGAGCAGGTCGGTGTAGGCGAGGCTGGATGGATCGTAGAAGAGGCTGGCGGTGACGCCCGCGGGGATGACAAGGAGTGAGGGCAAAATTCCGTAGGAGGCGTAGCGACCGTAGTTTATGCCGTCGCGCAACGCGGCCCATGGCTGACCATCGGCGTGGCGCAGGGCGACGCTGTGGCTATGAACGATGGCATCAGCGACGGCAATCATGGTTTCTTCGTCGGGGGAATAGGTATGACCACTGGCTGTGACGATGTAGAACGCACAGCAGAGCAAAAAAACAATCCATGGTTGGATTTTCGGTGGCGTAATGGTGGACCTCGTCTGGTGGATTGTCGGTGTGTCCATCATACGCTACTTCGAGGCGAACGAACAAGCAAAAACCCCTCATCAGCGCGATACGCTGATGAGGGGTTGTACGTACGGGGTGGACTAGAAGTCCATTCCGCCGCCACCCTGTGGCATTGGGGCTGGCTTGTCTTCGGGAAGGTCGGCGATCAAGGCTTCGGTGGTGAGGATCAGCGCGGCAATCGAAATTGCGTTCTGAACGGCACTGCGAGTAACCTTGACTGGATCGATGATGCCTTCCTTGACGAGGTCGATGAACTCACCGTTCATGACGTTGTAGCCGAGGTTGGTGTTCTTCTTTTCGGCCTGGATGCGGCGGACTGCGTCGATGATGACGGAGCCTTCTTCGCCGGCATTGCGGGCCAAGATGCGCATTGGCTCTTCGAGGGCGCGGCGCAGAATGCGGATGCCGTAGGTCTCGTCTTCGTGACCGACCTTGACGCTGTCAAGTGCCGAAATCGCGTTGATAAGGGCGACACCACCACCGGGGACGATGCCTTCTTCGACGGCTGCACGAGCGGTCGAAAGGGCGTCTTCGACGCGGTGCTTCTTCTCTTTGAGCTCAGGCTCGGTGGAACCACCGACCTTGAGGACTGCCACACCGCCGGCGAGCTTGGCCAAGCGCTCCTGCAGCTTTTCGCGGTCGAAATCGCTGGTGGTGGAGTCGATTTGGGTGCGGATCTGCTCGATGCGAGCCTTGATGGCCTTCTCGTTGCCGTTGCCTTCGATGATGGTGGTGTTGTCCTTGTCGGAAACGACGCGGCGTGCACGACCGAGGTCTTCGATGGTGGCGGAGTCGAGCTTGCGACCGACTTCTTCGGAAATCAGCGTACCACCGGTGAGGATGGCAATGTCTTGGAGCATGGCCTTACGGCGATCGCCGAAGCCAGGAGCCTTGACACCGAGGACGTTGACGGTACCGCGGAGCTTGTTGACAACCAGGGTTGCCAGGGCTTCGCCGTCGATGTCTTCGGAGATGATCACCAGGTTCTTGGTGACAGTGAGAGCCTTCTCGAGGACCGGCAAGATTTCTTGGATGGCGCTGATCTTCTTGTCGGTGATGAGGATGTATGGGCTCTCGAGCTCGGCTTCCATGCGCTCGGAGTTGGTGACGAAGTAGGCCGAGATGTACCCACGGTCGAACTGCATACCCTCGGTGTATTCCTTCTCGAAGGCGATACCCTTGGATTCTTCGACGGTGATGACGCCATCTTTGCCGACTTTTTCCATCACTTCGGCGATGATTTCGCCGATTTCGCGGTCAGCGGCCGAGATGGATGCCACGTGGGCAATGTCGGCGCGATCGCGGATGGGGGTTGCCATCTCGCGGAGCTTGGCGATGAGGGCTTCGGCACCGCGATCGAGACCGCGGCGGATCATCATCGGGTTGGCGCCAGCAGCGACCATCTTGAGGCCTTCGGTGACGATGGCCTGTGCAAGAACGGTAGCGGTGGTGGTGCCGTCGCCGGCGATGTCATTGGTCTTGGTGGCCACTTCGACCAACAAGCGAGCGCCCATGTTTTCGAATGGGTCTTTGAGCTCAATTTCTTTGGCGACCGTCACACCGTCGTGGGTGACGGTAGGAGCGCCGAACTTCTTGTCGATGGCGACGTTGCGGCCGCGGGGTCCCAAGGTGGTCTTGACGGCATCTGCTACCGCATCAACACCACGCTTGAGGGCGCGACGAGCCTCTTCGTTGAAATAAAGTTGCTTAGGCATGTGTTTCCACTCCTCAAATCAGACTGGTAGTTGGATTAACCCTGGATGACGCCGAGGATGTCTTTTTCGGCCAGGACCAAGTAATCGACATCGTCGACCTTGTACTCGGTGCCGCTGTACTTGGCGAACAAAACCTTGTCACCGACTTTGACACTCATTGGTACCAATGCGCCTTCATCCGTGCGGCGACCATCGCCGACAGCGACGATTTCGCCTTCCATTGGGCGTTCTTTGCTGGCGGTGTCTGGGATGAACAAGCCGCCTTTGGTCTTTTCCTCGCGCTCTGCGGGTTTGATGACTACCCGGTCAGCCAGCGGTCGGATGCGGAAGTTTGCAGCCATGTGACGCTTCCCCTCATCTGCGATACATACATTTAGCAGTCGAACAGTTCAACTGCTAACCATAAGTAACTATAGATAATGCACATCCCCTTGTCAAGAGAAAAACTTGCACTCGGGATGCGAGAGTGCTAATTCTTATATAGCGTTAACAGTACTAGTTATCAGTTATCAGTGAGTAGAGAGTAATTAGAAATTAGTAGTTAGTAGGTGGGGGGATTTGAGACAGAACGGGGGAATGCAACGTAGAGAAGAGTAGTGAATGGAGAGAAGAAGAGGCAACGATGCATCTCGATCGCAATTTGGGACTAGACCTGGTGCGTTGCACCGAAGCCGCGGCATTGCGAGCAGCGCGTCTTATGGGTCGCGGAGACAAAGAAGCCGCTGATCAAGCAGCGGTTGATGCAATGCGGTTCGCGTTGGCAAGCATCAGTATGGATGGCGTGGTAGTCATCGGCGAGGGTGAAAAAGACAACGCGCCGATGCTGTACACCGGCGAACGCGTCGGCACAGGCGAAAAACCTGAGGTAGACATCGCGGTCGATCCGGTCGAAGGGACCACGTTGTTGGCAGAGGGGATGCCCGGTGCGATTGCCGTCATCGCCGTCGCCGAACGGGGTGCTTTGCATGCCTGGAACGGTGTGCCGTATATGCGCAAATTGGCTGTTGGCGAAGCTGCCCGTAACGTCATCGACATCGAAGCGAGTACGAGCGACAACATTCGTGCGGTAGCAGGTGCATTGCGTAAGCGGGTAGCGGATATCACGGTGGTGGTACTTGATCGACCGCGCCACACCCAATTGATTAGCGAAATCCGGGCGACTGGCGCACGTATTCGTTTGATACAACACGGGGACGTGGCGGCCGGGGTGATGACCGCCGTCGAAGATGCCCCTGCAGATATGCTGATGGGCATCGGTGGCGCACCAGAAGCAGTGGTAACGGCGTGCGCACTCAAGTGCTTGGGTGGCGAAATACAGACCAAAGTCTGGACGCGTGACGATGCAGAGCGTGATCTGTTGGCGGCGCAGGGGATCGTGCCCGAGCGCATCTATCGCACTGCTGATTTGGTGCGTGGAGATAACGTGTACTTTGCTGCGACGGGGATTACGACCGGGGATTTTTTGCGGGGAGTGCAATACGGCCGTGATGGGGCACGTACTCACTCGGTGGTCATGCGTGCGACGACGGGGACCGTGCGCCACGTCGAGGCGTATCATCGCTGGGACAAGTTGATGCAGGTGTCAGGCATCGATTATTAGTTATTAGTTGTAAGTTATCAGTGAGTAGTGAGTAATTAGTAATTAGTAATTTGTAGGTGGGAGCAGGAGCACGACGCAACGCCGCGGAAAAAAACATCATGGTCCGTACAATTCCTGCGGGAGAGCAGGGGCTGCGCGGACCATGATGCACTTCAGATGAAGCAGTTTTCGGGAGGAAAAGCCCCGAATGCACCAGCTAGAGCACGTCGACGTGGCTGTGATCACCGAGGACCAGGCGGTAGGCGCTGGGGCGGGCCGACGAGCGCGAGACGACGACCGACCGACCAATCAAGCTATCACACAGGCGACCGGGAAGGTCGTTGATGGTGCAATCTTCGAGGACGATGGAGTGCTCGATTTCGCTGTTTTGGATGGTGCAGTGATGGTAGATCGATGTAAAAGGGCCGACATACGAATTGATGATGCGCGTGCCTTTGCCGATGATGGCGGGGCCACGGATGGTGCTGTTGATGACTTCGGCGCCTTCTTCGACGATGACTTTGCCGATGATGTGTGACGCAGCATCGATGGAACCGTTGTTTTGCTCGGCGAGTTCTTCGAGCACCAAGCGATTGGCCTCGAGCATGTCGTCTTTTTTGCCGGTATCGATCCACCAGCCGCGATGGACGTAGGGGAAGACGGTCTTTTTTGTATCAACGAGTGCTTGGATGGCGTCGGTAATTTCGAGCTCGCCGCGCGCTGAGGGTTTGATGGAATCGATGGCATGCCAAATGGTGTTGTCGAACATATAAATGCCCACAAGCGCCAGGTTGGACTTGGGTTCCTTGGGTTTCTCGACGAGGCGCAGGATGCTGCCATCGGGATTGAGTTCGGCGACGCCGAAGGACCGTGGGTTGGGGACTTCTTTGAGGACGATTTGGGCGTTGTATGTGCTGTTTTGGAATTGTTTGATGAGTCCCGAGATACCGCCTTGGATACAGTTATCGCCGAGGAACATGACGAACTTGTCGTCGCCGATGAACGGATGGGCAATTTTGACTGCATGGGCGAGGCCAGATGGTGCGTCTTGTTGGATGTAGGTGATTTTGACGCCGAACTGGTCGCCGTTACCGACAGCAGCCATGACTTCGGCAGCGGTACTGCCGACGATGATGCCGATGTCGTCAATACCTGCGTCACGAATGGTTTCGATGACGCGGAACAGCACGGGTTTATTCGCGACGGGGACGAGCTGTTTTGCGCTGGTGTAGGTGATAGGGCGCAGTCGTGTCCCGTTGCCACCGCTGAGAATCAGACCTTTCATGCCGGCTCCTTGTCAAAAAATGGACGCAACGCATCCGTGTGTTGTAATCAACTACGCGTATAGTATCAAAAACTGAGGCATCGTCATATGACGATGCCTCATGGAGAGATGACAGTACCGTGATGATTTGTTGGTTAGCGCTTAACGCGGGCAGCCCCGTAGAAGTGTTTGACCCAGTATGAATCATTGATGTTCGAGATTTGGACGCCGTAGGTCGGGGTCATGGCATGGACCATCTTGCCGCCACCGATGTACATCGAGACGTGGGTGATACCGCGACGACCGCTCGTATTACTAAAGAACATCATGTCACCGGGTTGCATGGCATCCCAACTAATATCGACGGCGTTGCTCGAGCTGTATTGTGATGCAGCCAGGCGGGGAATACTGACACCGACTTGGCGGAAGGCATACATCATCAGGCCGGAGCAATCGAAGCCTGACTTGGGGGAGGTGCCGCCCCAGGTGTAGCGGTAGCCGACATACTGCAGGGCGACGTTGGCGACGTCACTACTCGTCGAATATCCGGCGCCATTGTTGCCGGTGCGATTGCGCAACGGGGCGACTGGCAACGCAGGGAAGTCGGTCGTCGTAGGGACGCGGCGGAGCACATGTGCTGAGGTATTGAGGAGCTCTTTAAAGATCCAGGCTTTCTTCTTGTCGTACGCGACCTGTACCCAGTCTTTGTATTTGCCGATGAGGTCGAGTTTGAGACCATTGCCGACATTACCGATTTTGGCGTGTGAGGCAGACGGCCCGAGACGGAGATTGACGTTGTCACCACTGACATAGCCGACGAGTTCGGGTGAGGCATCGGGGATGGTATTTGCGGTGATGACACGGTCGAGCACTGATTGGGAGACATCGATGTATTCGGCTTTGACCCACCCGTCGGTCGAATCGACACCGATGTGATACCAGTCTTGGTAGATTTCGATGAGTTCGACGGTACCGTTGAGTTTGAGGGTGGTGATTGCCACGTAATTCACCCCGGGACCGTCACGTAACGTCAAGCCGGACTCGAGCACCGTCCCGGTACGTGGGGGTGGCGGCGGGGGAACGTCTTTGTCGAAAATGTCGAAAATCGTATTCGCAGCATTCTCGGGAAGAGACAGGAGTTCGCCGTTCATCCAAAATACGGGTGCGTCTACTCGTTCTCGTACCTGGTACCAATCACCATATTTGCCGATGACTTGGAGTTCGAGGCCGGTCTTTGCGCGGGTGATGGGATCGTAATTGGTACCGGGACCATTACGCATATACGCTTGGTCAGCAAGCACCGTGACGGGGACGACGACGGGTGCCATGGTTTGGTTGCGAGACACGAGTGACAGTGGGACGGGCAGGTCTTCGGACTCGGTCAACGGTGCATCACCTTGCCCCGAGAATTCGTCGGTGATGGGAGCGACATCAATCGTGAAGTCGGTACTCCCGTCGTCCACCAGCGCCGGCGCTGCGCCGACATCGGGGATGAGGGAAACTAATTCGGTTTTGGAGATGACCAACGCAAACGGGATGATCGCGACGACCAGAAGATGCATGACCATGCGTTGTGAGAAAAACGCGACGATTCGTTCGGGGCGTTGTAACAGTGTGTTGATACTGGGAATGCGGTCGGTAACGCTGGTACTGCGCTCTTCTCGGCCGAATTCGGTACGTCGTCGATTGACGCGCTGGATAAGTTCATATGGGTCTGATGCGGCAGAGCGCAGGCGTTTGGATTGATCGACCATTGAAATAGTTCTCCCTCGATGCATGACCGTTGCTCAACGAAAAATAACCGGTCATTCATGATGCACATCATGATTTTGTGTGGTTCCAAGTCGGTTTGCGGCCGCGTGAACACACCCAAATCACGCCTCACACTGAGGCGGCATGTGGCAACTATAGCACGGTCGTGGGGGTTTTTACAATCAAAAAAAGGGTGCGCTGATGAATATCTGATGATGATTTGGCAACAATTTGGGGAAAATCAACACCGGCATACGGCGTCGAAAAACGATGCACGTACCACCGGAATGTACTTGTGGACACGGTGCGTTGTGCCCTAGGGTGCGGCGCGTGGAAGGGGGTCGGCGGCAAACTGATCGTGTACTTCGGCGAGGCGTTCGTCGGTGTGGCGGGCGTAGTATTGCTCGGTAATTCGCGTATTGGCGTGGCCCAATATAGCCGAAACCTCCGACAATTGGACGCCTTCGTTGAGCAACCACATGGCCACAAAATGGCGAAAGGTGTGCGGGGTAGTGGTGCGGAGGAGGGCAGCTTCGTGGGGACGGCCATCGCGTTCGACGGTGTCCGCCAGAGTCAGCGCCGCGTGCGTGACAACATTCCAGGCGGCAATGCGATTGAGACGATGGCCAGGGCTGCGTGGTCCGTGCGAAATAAACAACGCAGTGGCACTGGGGAACGACGCGCGGCGGGCAAGCAGGTATGCCTCGATCGCGGTGCGGGCATGTGGCCGCACAAATACGGTGCGTCTTTTGTTGCCTTTGCCGACGACAGAAACGCGCGCTGCGATTGCACCGTGATCGCCACGCATGTCTGAGATGTCGATGGCGAGCACTTCCGAGATACGGCAGGCAGTCGAAAAGAGCAGGTGTAACAACGCGTTGTTGCGGAGTGCCGATAGGCGATCGCGTTCGGGTTTCGAATGTGGTTCACCTGCGGGTTTGTTCGCGTCATAAAACGACACCAAACGGCGCAAATCGGCGACATCGGGTGCCCGACTCGGCACAATCCTCGGGAGTGCATCACCGATGTGCATTTGGATGAGTGATATCTCGCAGGTTAGGAGACTCCTGTCGGCGAGGTATTTGCAGATGGCGATAGCGCCGTGGCTATAGGTCTGTACGGAACCGTCGGCGAGGTGGCCGAGGGTATTGATCCAGGCCGAAAAATCGCGCGCTTGGAGATCTTGGGTGGTGTGGCGCGCATTGGCTGCTGCCCAGTGCATGAACGAATGCCACGCATCGCTATACGAGGCGATTGTCGCAGGTGATAAGGCGCGCCGTCGTTTGCGTTGGTCGGCAGTCCAATCGATCAACGCTTGGGTGAGTGTGCATGTCATACGGTGATTATACACCGTTGTAGTAAACGCTTTGCTTTGCCAAAAACGGCTTACGACGTCAGTACCCGTGGATACTTGCTTGCGGAATCAGGTCGGATGCTACTGGCGCTGAGTGTCGGGAGGCCGAGTGCGTGCATGCGAGCGGCGACACGCGCATGCGTGTCACTTTGGCCCGTTGCGGTGTACGAGGCAGCCAGGAGCTGGTGGGCTTCTGTGATGCTGGGGTCGATATCGATTGCACGCCACATGCGTTCGACCAGCTCACTATGGAGGTTGCGATCGAGGAGCATTTTGCCGAGGCGTACGACTGCACCCGCATAGTCTGTCGCGTATTTGGCGCGCAAGGGGATTGCCCATTCGGCGAGTGGTAGGTTCGCGAGGTAATTGCCGTTGTAGGTATCGCAGGCGCGGCGGAGCAGGGGCAAGGCACTACGTTCATCGGCACAGCGGCGTGCTGCTGCAATCGCATGGCGGAACTCGTCGCTATCGACGCTACTACCGCTGGGCAAGACGAGGCTTATGGAGTAGTGGTCTGCGTGGACGATGGAGCCTGCGTGGTGGGAGGGTTCGAGTGCGCTACGCATGCGATGCAACACGACGCGCAGATTATTTGCAGCGGCATCGCCGAGATGATTGGGCCAGAGCTGATCGCACACATACTCACGGGAGAGGCTGTAGCCGTCGCTATTGATAAGGAGGAGGAAGAGTTCGCATGCGCGTTGGCTGCGCCATTGTGCGGTGCTGATGGGAGTGTTACCGAGGTGACAACGGAACGCGCCGAGGGTTTGGATGGTGAGTGGAATAGGTTGGTACGGCATGGCTTTGGCAGTGCGGCGGGATGACTGGAGCATGTATCCACCTCTGTTGTATACCTACGAGTGTCTGTAGGATAGCCAAAAAAAAAGGCTCTGCATATCCCCCCGAAGGTGGGTATTTTTATCCCCCCGAGCGTGTGGCAATGCACGATGAGCATGCACTACAGCGGGAAAATTGCCTTTTAATGGTAGAATGGGCACGAGTAAAAAGAATATGAGCTACATCGTGACACAACGTACGGCGATGTAGGTGTGCGGTACGAATGCGTGCAAACGGGTGCTTGTCGGGTACAGAAGCAGTGATATGAAAGCTGCCCCTGCCGCGAGCATGTCCCCCACCTGAGTGGTACGCAGAGGAGCATGAAATGACAAGTCGGAAGCGAATTCTCTTTGCTATATCTGACACCGGCGGTGGCCACCGCTCCGGCGCAGATGCGCTTCAGGCTGCCTTGCGCCTACATCCGATGAGTGAGTCGTTCGAATACAACACCATTGATTTGATTACTGCAACGGGCTTGCCACTGATGCGCAATGCACCGGGCTTGTATGATCAGCTGTCGACCCGTTGGTTACCGTTGTTTGATTTGTTGTATCAGCTGACCAATGGGCGGCGCCGCATCGATACATTGGCGCAGATTGCCTACGTATCGGCTGCGCGGAGTATTCGCCGTACGTTGGAGTCATACAAACCCGACATCGTGGTATCGGTCCATCCATTGACGAATCGATTCATCGGGCATTCGCGGATTGCGTACAACATGCAGTTCCGGTTTATTACGGTCGTGACTGACTTGGTGAGTCTGCATACTGCGTGGGGTGATTTGGACGCCGATTTGTGTGTTGCACCCACGCACGAAGGACACGACGTCCTGGTTGCCCAGGGTATGCCAACCGACAAGGTCGTCTATGGTGGGTTCCCCGTGCACCCCAAATTTACTGCGTGCACGTTGACGGAATCCGCAGCCAGACAGGCATTGGGTATAGACGTGCACCGGCATACGGTGCTGTTGACTGCCGGGGGGGTCGGATCGGGACGATTGAAGGAACTGGTGATAGCCATTCATGCAGCCTTCCCTGATGTCCAGATGTTGGTGGTGACGGGTCGGAATGCTGCCTTGCGCACCGAACTGCAGCGGATAGATTTGCCGCGACATGTGCACATCTATGGTTTTGTGGACAATATGGAAGTCCTGATGGCCGCGAGTGACACGGTTGTGACGAAGGCTGGCCCGGGAACCTTGATGGAAGCGTTGGTGATGCGCCGGCCGGTGATTATTACCGAAGCAGTCGGTATGCAAGAGCACGGCAATATTGATTTTGTGGTGAACCGTGGCCTAGGGGCATATGCACCCGCCGTGCGGCAGATTTTGGCTGCTGTAGAGCAATTGATGGACCCAGCGGTACATGCAGCCACTATTGCACGATTGGGTGATTCGGTCCCCCGTGATGGGGCCAAACGAATCGCCGATATTATCGTGGAACAACTGCACATGACTCCTCCGGTCGTCCGGAAGCAATCGCGCATGCAATTGGCAGGAATCGCGAGTTGGAATAAGCGACACGAGCCGAAGGAAGTCGCCCCGCGACGGGTACGACCATTGCGTATGGAATTGTTGGAACGATTACGTGAGCATGGTGGTCTGAGTATTAACTGGCGGCGACGGTCGCGCAAAAAACCGCGGAAGGGCACGCGGAGCGGTGAGTAGGTGCACAACACGGACACATGTGTTGGGCTAAAATACAGTGTGTGAGTCCCTGGCGTCCGTTGGTCTTGTAAGGTGGTAGTGGTGGATAAAAATCGACGACGGATGGAACGTGGAACGCAACGGCGTGGGGCTCGACAAACGCCGGTTTATAGTCAACAAAACGACGCCGAAACAATCCCCGGTATAACAGGCGAAATCGTCGATACCCCGCGTCGCTCGACGAGTGGGGCGTTGTTGTCACACCGTGTGCGGGTCCGTCGTCAGGGTCAATTGATGATGAACGGCTTGCTGGTGCTCCTCATTGCAGTGGCAGCAGGCGGTATTTGGTTTTTGTCGATCGAGCGACGCTACCAGGCACGCGTCTACCCAAATATTACTATTTTGGGCGTCAATATCGGTGGATTATCCCGTGAAGAAGCGACGCAAGCATTGCTCGACCATCTGCGTCCGTTCCGTGAAACACCCATTGTGCTGAACTTCGAGGGGCGCAATTGGAATGTTACCGGAACCGAATTGGGCATGGATGTATCGTACGAAGCAAGTATCGAACAAGCGTTTACGATTGGTCGCTCACGCGACATGCTGAGCAATATGCAGACAATCTGGCAGGTCATGAAGAGCGGGCTTGAAATCCCGGTGACCGTGGTTGTAGACGAGCGCAAAACCCAAGAGAGCGTATCGCGCTTGTTGCCCGTCATCAACCGCGCTGCAGCCGACCCCCAAGTCGTGTTGAACGGGGGTGCGATTTCTTTTGTGGGTGGCGCCGTCGGGCGTGTATTGCTGGTCGACGAGACGGTTGCGCGCATACGCGAAGTCTTGCCACTGATGGCCAAACAACAACCGGTGACCCTCGCAACGCGCGAGTTACCGATGAACATCACACAAGCCGCCAAAGACGAAGCCCAGCAGCGATTGACGACGTTGGTCGGTCAGCCGTTTGTGGTGAAGGTCGGCGAGTTCGAATATACCTGGACCAGCGAGGAATTGGCACGGATGGTCGAGTATGTCCAAGCAGATGCCAACGGCAACCCGTCTGGATATACGCTCACGCTCAATCCGTACATGATTGAACGTCGCATCGAAAAAATCGCCGAAGAGACGCAGACCAAACCCGTATACCCACGCGTCAAATGGGACAACGGAGTGTTGCGAATCACGCGCCCGGGGGTTGCTGGGTGGCGCCTCAATAAGCAAGAAGCCCGGGATTTGATTACCGCCAATATCAACAACGGCGTCCGTTCGGTGACGCTGGTCCCACGATATGTGCCCATTCCAGTCAACGAGACGAATCTGAATAGTCTGGGAATTGTCAGCCTTGTTTCGGAGGGGAAGAGCGACTTCAGCGGATCGGCTGCCTACCGCGTGACGAATATCCAAGCAGGTTTGGCGGTCTTGGATGGTGTGTTGATTCCCCCCGGCGATGAGTTTTCGTTTAACGAGACGATAGGTGCGATCGACGAGACGCAAGGTTTTGTCGAAGGGTATGCGATTGTACAACAACGCACCCAGCTCGAATTCGGTGGTGGTATTTGTCAAGATTCGACGACGGTGTTCCGCGCGGCATTTTGGGCAGGGTTGCCGATCACTGAGCGCTGGGGCCATTCGTTTTATATCAGCTGGTATGACAAATACGGACCGACTGGGATGGACTCGACGATTTTTACGGGTGGTCCTGACTTAAAGTTCCTCAACGACACTGGTCATTGGTTGTTGATGCAGACGTCTTCGAACCCCAAGACGGGTATCGCCTCGGTGAAGTTTTATGGTACGCCGACGAAGCGCAAAGTCGAGATGATTCAAACGATTTCGAACCGTATCAGCGCTCCCGAAGAACCGGTTTTTGTCACAGACAAAGAGCAGCCCATCGGTGCAGTCAAGCAGAGTGACCGAGCGCGCGACGGAATAACGATCGACATTGCGCGCACGATTATAGATCCGGACGGGAAGGTACGTGCACCTGAGATATTCCGCACGCGCTTCAAACCGTGGCCGAACATCTATGTATTTAATCCAGCCGACCTCGAAAACGGGGTGCCAAAAATCGAAATGCCGGAACCACAAGGCAACCTGAATACTCCAGGAGTCACGAGTGCGCAAGGGGTGCGCTACATCTCGGCTTCGGAGACTGCTCCGGTAGAAGACGCACCGAAGCCGACCGAGGCGGAAGCCCCGTAGTCACTGTGCGTGCAGACACCTCCTGTCACTGACAGGAGGTGTTTTTTTGCATGATATCGAGCAATGCATCGGCAGATACGTTCCAGTCCGCACGTCGAGCCTGGATTGGACCTTCGTGACGCAGTTGGGCACGCCGTGGCGCATCGTACCAGAGGGATGCAATCGCTGCGGCGATATCTGCGGGCTCGCGCAAGTCCCGTGCCATAACGGCCGCACCAGCGGTTGTGTGATAAACCGGTAGGTCGTGGCAGAGGACCGGTGCACCACTCGCAAGTGCCTCGAGCACAGGGAGGCCGTATCCCTCTGCGACGGAAGGCTGGACGACGAGGTGTGCATGTTGGTAGAGTGCGCTGAGTTGTGCGTCGCTCGGGCTCCCGAGGTGGATGATGGGGTATCTGCAGTGCGCTGCCGTGAGCCAGGGTTGTGCCCGTGTGCGATTGATGGCGCCTGCGATGAGTAACGTGGCACGTGGACCGAGTGTCTGTGCATCTGCGAGGCGTTGCCACGCTGTTATCAGGGTAGCGAGATTTTTGTGTGGTTGATTGGAACTCACACAGAGTGCATACGGCATATGCGTGCTGTAGGTGGAGTGGTCAGCAGATGGAGTGAAAAATCGCTCATCTACGCCGTTCGGGACAACCGTGGGAGCACGGTGCGGCCAAATGAACGGTGTGATGCTGGCCGCAGCAGCGTCAGAAACGGTCGTCAGACACGTGGCACGGGCCGCGATGATGCGGAGTGCGACAAGAAAAGCGAAGCGCGTTTGAAATGCGGTCTGTGGCATGGTGAGAGGAATCGCGTCGTGGACGGTTACCAGTGTGCGCGCATGGAAGCGCCCCCATGGCAACAAAAGATACGGTGAGTATACCCAATCGACGGCGAGTGTATTCGCGGTACGGCGTAGCTGTTGCCCTTCGGCGAAGCTACCTGGAACGGCATGCAGTGCATGCTGGATGACCCGTTCGGATGGAGTGGGCAAGCGCAGGTAGGAGTTTTGGCGTGCCGGATTGGTGAAGATATGCAGCCGACTGATGCGCGGATTGTCTGCCCAGGCATGTGCGAGTGCGCTGACAACACGACCGATGCCGGGGAAGTGGTCGCTGGCAGTGCGCGCATCGATGGCCAGAGCAATGGGTTTATGTGGCATGGGCATACCAGCCGTGAAGGTACCCGAGGGCACTGGCATACGACGCATAGGCTTTGAGTGGCGACCACGCCAACCGCCAGCGTGGGTCGCCGAACGAGTACGGCAAGATGCAATGAATCGGCACCAGGAAGGTCCGTAGCAGTATCCATAGCGCGGCGTGGGCACGTGAAGTGAATCGGTTGCCGGCACGGGCGCGACGCGGATCGCGACGGACTTCTTGGGCGTGTCCGATCCCATACGCGTAGTGTTTGTCCCACAGCGCCTGGAGCGTCTGTGGTGCATGATGGGTCACCCACGCATGCCCTGCCTGCACAAAATTGACTGGAGCGTCGGCGCGGTGCAGACGGCGCACGCGCACAAAAAACTCGGTGTCGACGCCGCGGGTGAGCGTCGGGTCGAACCCTTCTACGGCTTCGAAGATGCGGCGCGACACCAAGCAGCAGGTCGTGGTAATCGAACAACTATAGTGCGGTGGGTCTGGGTTGGTGACAGTGTCGTTGGGGACAACGGGATTGATGATGCGGGCGACCTGGCGACCGACGCTCCGTTCGAAGGGAGTGGCGTCGTCGGGAAGAATCCGGGCAGCACCAACAATCGCAACACCTGGTTTTTGGGCTGCTTGATAGAGTCGTTCGATGCACTCGGGATGGCCAAATTGCGCATCGTCGTCGAGAAAAAGGTACCACTCGATATGCGCAGCGGGAGTCGTACCTTCGGCATCCGTTACGCGATATGCGCCGATATTGCGGGCGTAGCCGTTCGGTGATTGTCCATAGACAATGATGACGTGGGCTGGGAGGAGGGTCTGCGCCGCGATCATCGCCTCGACCGCAAGGGGAGTGCGCGAGAGGGTAGGAATGATGACGGCGATTGGTGCGGTAGGAGTGGCCGGATGGGTATCTACAGTCATGTTGCCTTCTTGTACCGCCCTGCGGTGCCAGCGCGTCGTGCGCGCGGGGGGCGAGCCTTAGATGAGGCGATAGAGTGCGACGGTCGCATTGTGCCAGCGCTCCAACGTGAAGCGTTGTGCGACCCGGGTACGTGCATTGAGGGACACAGTAATGCGGAGCGCGGCGTCGTTGAATACACGCATGATGGCAGAAGCGAGTGCCTCAGAGCTCCCGGGACGTACCAGCAATCCGCTGGCATTCGACTCAATGACTTCGTGGATGTTGGCAATCGCACTGGCGACGACAGGTCGCTCCATGGCCATTGCCATGAGCAAATCGAACGACATTGGTTCAGAAAAAGACGGTTGCACATAGACATCCACACACCGTAGGAAGCCCTTGCGATTCGTGATGTCATCCAAAAACACGATATGGTCTGGTTGATTACTCTGCCGGGCAAGCGTCTGCAGATATGTCACGTGTTCGCCCGTGCCGATGATGGCCAGATGGACATCTGGGAAGTACTGCCAGATATGGTTCATCGCATGGATGAGTACCGATTGTCCTTTGTGCGGCGCGAGCTGACCGATACAGGCAATCAGCAGCCCATCTGATGGAACGCCGAAGGTAGTGCGGCTTTGTTCGGGGGTGGTATGCAATGCATACACGCTACTGTCGATACCAATGGGAATAACCGAAATACGGGTGTGTGTCAGTCGGTATTCTTGCTGGAGTGTTTGTTTGGCGACCGTGGTAAATACGATGATGTCGTTGAGGGTACGCATGATGCGTTGTGCCACAAAATTGTATATCGGACGGATACCATCGGTCCGGACGGTTGGTGATACCTCAGCGATGGTCACAATGCGTGTGGGGACATGCGCAACCCAGAGTGCAGCAATGACTTCGGTATCGGTATCGGGAGTAGCTGCGAGCAGGTGCACGATAGATGGTTGGAGCTGCCGCAACCAGGCAATCATGATGCGAATGCGCAGGAGGGCAGATGCCGTCTCGGGGATGTTGAGCGTCACTGCGTCTATATGGGGGGCACGTTTTGTGAGTGCCTGTATGGCGGGATGGAGGTGCGCGGACTGCTCGACGATTATCACATGGAACGGTAGCGGCGCACCGTGAGACACCAGCTGAATCAGATATTGGATGGTATCTTCGCTGGCTTCCTTGCCGATGAGATATACCAATGGCGTTCGCAAATCGCTCATGGAGCTCCTTGGGTAGCAGTGCGCTGTGGCGCTACAATCTGTTTGCGTCGTCGCAACGTCTGTGGCAGATGGCGGATGTTCCAGGCAAACGCCGCACATACGCGACGATCAGCCCGCGTAATGAGTCGCCACGGTAAAGCGATGAGTTGTTTGCAGATGAACAAACCGGTACGGGACCACGGCTGCGAGACGAGATGTGCGTAGATGCCGTTTTGGATATACAAGTGGAGCCAATGTTGGGCACCACCGCCGCTCCCGTTGCGCTGGTGAAAAATCTCGACGTCCCGTGCTACGACCGTGCGCCTCCCGGAGCGCTGGACGCGCCAGCAGAAGTCGGTGTCTTCCCAATACAGGAAAATCTGCTCATCGAAGCCACCGTAGTGCACCCAATCGGCGCGACGCATCATCAGGGCTGCACCGGGGAGTGCATCACGATCGGCAATCCCTTGTGCGAGTGGGAGGAGTTCACCCGGATAGCGCGTTTCAGGAGCGATGCATGCCACGTCTGGATGCGCGATGAGATGCGTCATCAGGCGTTCTGCCCAGTACGGTGTCACCAGTATATCAGGGTTACAAAAGACGACATAGGTGCCACGGGCGATTGCTGCACCACGATTACATGCACTGCCGTAGCCGATATTTGTCGGGAGTACGAGCCAATGTGCGTTGGGGAGGTGCGTCTGCGGTGCATCGACCGACGCATTATCGACAACGATATACTCGTAGTCGCGACTGGCAGGGTCTGACGCAAATGAAGCCTGCAATGCAGCCAACAGTGGCGCGCTGTTGTAGGTTACCAGGATGATACTGAGCGTTGGTGCGCTGGTCATCGCTGATTCCGGAGGACCGTGACAAACAAGGCATGGAATTGACTCGCCACCACTGGCCAGGTGTTGCCGCTGAGCGATGCCTTCGCACGGCGTCCGATTGCATCACGGTCGGGACTGGCAATGAGGCGTTCGAGGGCTGCGACCAGCGATTGGGTATTGCCATGTAAGTAGACAAACCCATCTACTCCGTCACGGACTTGCTCGACGAGGGGCGGCAAATTCGGGACGACACAGACGACTCCCGATGCCTGGGCGGCGACCAACATACCCGAGGTCGTTATCTCGGTATACGGCAACACGAGGCCGTCACAGGCTGCGAGGTAGCGTGCGGCTTCGGCGTCGCTGAGGAAGCGGGGATGGAGCGAGATGTTGATGCTCCGGGCGGTACGCTGATGTATCTCGGAGAGGTATGTTTTGTCACCTGGATGGCCTGCGATGATTAGGAGGGTTTGTGGCAGCAACGACATCGCTTCGATGATGCCTTCGAGGCCTTTGTAGCGACGAATCATCCCGAGGTAGAGGAACACCGGCACGTCGCTATCGAGCCCGAGGCTAGCACGGGCGCTACTGCGGGAGGGGAGTGGTCCAAATGGTTCTCGTGCATGACCGTGGGCGATGATATGGATATTTGGCGTGCCTTGGTAGGTATTTTGTATCAACACCTTGGTGCAGTGATGATGTACCGTCAACGCATGGCATTGACGGATGACACGGCCGATGGTGCGCTGGGCGATATCAGGGTGGTAGCATTCGTGTGGCTGTAGGTTGTGGACGGTCCAAACGATGCGTACTCCGCGGGCACGAATAAACGCTAATAGCAACACCCAGCAGAGAGAACGAACCCAACACAGCATGCGATTGGGATGCTGGACGACGGCGTCGAAGAAGTGCACATGAAACAGTCGCTGGCCACGTCCGAACACCATCCGCCACAGGGAACGACGCGGTGAACGGCGGTCGATGTGGACGGTAGCCGGGAATTCCGCATACAACGCATCAAGGTAGGGGCTCTGTGTGAGGCGCGGTGGAAACGGGTAGATTTCCATTACACCTCCTCACGTGCCGTATTGGAACGTGCGCGTTCGATGTGGCGTTGGATCTCGGCACTCACGACCTGAATCGCGGGTTGGGTATCGTCGCCGCTGGGGATGATAAGGTGTGCATGGACCCGTGAAGGGGCGACATACTGCTGATGCATAGGGCGGACCGTCGTGAGGTATTGTTGACAGACCGAAACGACGTCGCGACCACGTTCTTGGGTATCACGGAGCATCCGTCGCAGTAAGCGGATATCATCGTCGGCATCAATGTAGATGCGCAAATCGAATCGCTCTCGGAGCGCCGCATCGACAAACAACAATATACCATCCACGATGATAACGGGTTGAGGGTGGACGACATGGCCGCCCGGTGCCCGTGTGTACGCAGCAAAATCATATTCGGGGACGACGACGGATGTCCCCGCGGCGAGTGCGTCGAGGTGTTGCAAGCAGAGCGTGGTGTCGAATGCATCGGGGTGGTCGAAGTTCATCTGCTGACGTTCGGCCAGGGTGTAGGCGGCCAAATCGCGATAATAGGCGTCGAACGGAATCCATGACACCGCAGTTGCATCGCTCGCGGCGATGATTTGCCGCGTCAACGTGGTTTTCCCTGAGCCACTCCCACCAGCGATACCGATAATGATTGGTTTCATGGCCGATCCGCGCGTGCATCAGGGGGGGCTATATTCCGTGCTACCGCGAGTTGGAGGCCGATGGTACACCAGAGCAGTGCCGTCATATGACTGAATTCGATGTTGAAGAAGTAGTGATCCAACATCCCGACCGCTAGTGCAGCCACAATGCCCGCCTGTAAGCCAATCAACCAACTCGCGTGGACTTCGTCGTTGCGTGCGATGGCCTGTTGGAGGCTTTGCCATGAGCGCACAAACAAATTGAGCATCATCCCGATAAAAATAACCAAACCGACCAGGCCGAGGCGTTGTGCAATCGCCAAGTAGATATTCGAGACGCCCGCAACCAAATCGATGTCGGGTGCGGTACCAAAGCCGATGCCAAAAAACGGATATGCCTGGATGACCGCGATGGCGTTGTTGAATTCTGCCAGACGCATCTGATTGGCACGGTCTTGGAATTGGACACCCTGCACAATACGGGTCACAAATTGCTCGCCGATGCCGACAAACACCACCAAAATAGTGGCCAACACCCCAGCCGCCACAATCCAGCCCCATAGGCGCCGATAGCGCACCGTGGCGACATAGACCGCTGCAATCATCAGGCCACCCAAGGCCGCACGCGAAAACGTCAGAAACAGCACCAACACCACTAATCCGCTGATAGGGATCATCCACCGGCGGGGCAACACGGGTTGCGCAACGATGGTCTGCGTTGCCGCAATCGCACCGATGACCGCCAACATGCCCCCGTAACTATTGGGATCGACCGACAACCCAATTGCCCGCATGAGGCCTTCGGTATCGTCTTCGACATACCGCAAGACGCGACCACTGGTGGGGTACCCAAAGCGCCCGAATTGGACCAACAGCTGCTCTGACAGCGTGGCAGGGATGACGTACAGGATGAGTCCGATGAGCGCCGAGATCGCGCCACCGACAAGCAACAGGCGTAACGCCCATTGCACATCGATATCGTCTTGGACACCGTCGAGCACGGCAAACATCAGCAAGATCCCGAGCAAGAATTTGGCGTAATTGTGGAGCGTCGTCATATCGGGCAGTCCGCGTGCCCCCAAAAAGAGCGCAAATAACGTGAAGCCGATATACCCGAAGACGACGGGGGCAAACGAGGTCAAGCTGAGTCGGTAATTTGGAGTCGACAGCAGATGCAGTATGCGCATCGCCAGGAGGGCGGCAATGGCGACTTCGAGCAGTGCAGGGGTAATTACCGCCCGGAATGGGAGGGTGCCAAAGGGGAATACCGTCACCAGCATGACCACCGTGGCCAGCATGACGCGTGTGCTCCGTAAGGAATAGTAGGCGACAGCGAGCGCGGCAATGGCCACAAATGGCGCCCAAAACGCACCATATACCACTGCAGCAGCACCACCGAGACACAATACGAGTCCCGCCACGACAGCCCAAAATGGGCGACGGTCGGTCGGTCGTGTTCGATTGAACCAAGCGGTCTGCATATGTACCCTATGTATAGAGCGTCAAGGGTTGGGCAAATGTGGCTTTGATCGGGGATTCACGGAGCGCACGCCGATATTCGTCGGGTCGACCACAGATGTTGGGGTCGAGGACACCTGCTTTGTAGAGCTCGTCGACCTGTGCGGCAGCTGCCTTGGAGCGGAGTTCTGCCAACGTGGTTACCACCCACGACCAGACTTCATAGTCATCCCTTGCAATGTCGTCACCGACGGGCAAGGCGTCACGGAGCGTCTTGATGATGGCACGAGCACTGAGGGGATGGAGGTGCGCTATATAGCCGAGTGTCGTCACACATACAATGCGTGCTGAGCGAGGTGCCGCACTATCGCGGATAATTTGCGCGAGCACCGGGATAGCGGTCGGACCATATGCAGGGATGGTCGCTTCGAAGATTTCGTAGAGGCCATCGAGTACATCATCGTGCCGTAGACAGAGCTCGGCGAGGATATCGAGTGCCGCCAAATCATGCCATTGCGCCAGAAAAATCAATGCGTGCGACCGCGCGTAGAGTGCTTCTTCGGCGCAATCGAGCGGTAAGCGTTGGGCTAAACGAGCCCGCATCAATGGTGCATAGACCGCGGCGTGTGCATCGATGTGCGTCACGATATCGGCGGGGATGTGTGCACCGGCGCAGTCGAGCAGTGCCATGACCTGCTGGCAATTGTCTGAATTGAGCTGTATTTGCACACGCACCACTTTTCTTTGTTCTTTTCGATTGTACCATTGTCTGCTTGGCTATGGAGGAATGCGACACGTGTCTGTCCTATTTTATCGATACAAACATCCGACAAAAAAATCTGTATTGATGCTTTTTTACAATAAAAAAAAGACAAATCTGTATAGTATTTGTGTGTTTTGCATATATGAGAAAAAACGCAACGCTACCATCTGAATGTCGGTTCGATCTCCTCCGGAGGGTACCACTGTCGTGCGGTGGATGCGCTTGCAGGCAGTGCTTGGTGGTATAGTTGAGGAGGCAACGTTCACAGAGAGAGGAGTACCACCATGACGCGTGTCGTCGTATGGAACGAATTTGTGCATGAGCACGAAGCAGGGCATCCTGCTGGCAAAATCTACCCAACTGGCATCCACGGTGCCATTGCCGAAGGCCTCAAGGCATATGATGGATCGATGACGGTCAAAACCGCCACCCTCCAAGAACCCGAGCATGGGTTGAGCGAAGCTGTGTTGGCCGAGACCGATGTATTGGTCTGGTGGGGTCACGCCGCACACGAGAAAGTCGACGATGCCGTTGTGGCTCGCGTCAAGAAGCATGTCGTCGAACGTGGCATGGGCTTGGTTGTGTTGCACTCCGGCCACTTCTCCAAGATTTTCAAGAGCTTGATGGGCACGACCTGTGACCTCAAGTGGCGCGAGTCGGACGACATCGAGCGCGTCTGGGTCATCGAACCCAGCCATCCGATTGCAGCAAACGTACCGCAGCACTTCGAATTGCCCGAAGAAATGTACGGCGAGCGCTTCGACATTCCTGCACCCGACAATCTGGTGATGGTGAGCTGGTTCACCGGCGGTGAAGTATTCCGCAGTGGCTGCTGCTACCATCGTGGCAACGGCAAGGTCTTTTACTTCCGCCCCGGTCACGAGTCGTACCCGACCTACTTCGACAAAAATGTCCGTTTGGTCATCGGCAATGGCGTCAAGTGGGCTGCTCCACATGGGTTGGTCCGCCCGACCTACGGCAACCACAAGTCACACAACAAGTAAGCGCCACCTGCGACCCACACGATATACCCCCAGGGGCATTGTCGTGTGGGATTGCTATCTGCGCCAGATGCAAAAGGAACGCCACCATGGCACGACCCGAAGTCACCCTTCCACGGCAATTGCGTGATGTCCTCCGTAGCGGGCATCCCTGGGTGTATCGCAACCACGTCGACCCAGGTGTGAGTTACCCTGACGGTACCGAGGTCGTCGTGCGCTGTGCAGGCTGGCGTGGTATCGGCTTGTGGGATGCCACTGGTGCAATCGCCATTCGGATCTATAGTAGCCACGATCGCATCGATGCTGCGTTGCTGAATCAGCGCGTCTTGGCTGCCTGGAACGGTCGTGCGATGCTCCGCCGCCAAGGTGTGACTGCCTATCGCTGGTTGTTCGGTGAGGGCGACGGGTTGCCGGGTTTGACAGTGGATCTCTATGGCACAGTAGCCGTGGTACAAAGTTATGGCGCGGGTCCGGGGCACCTGATGCCGTTGCTCATCCCGGCGTTGTGCGCGGCAAATCCCGAATTGCAGGCGATTTTGGGGAGCAAAAGCCGCGACGAAGAGCCGCAAACCGAGCAGCGCCGGGCGTTGTTGTGGGGGCACATGCCCGACGGTGAATTGATTGTCACCGAACACGCCGGATTACGCTTTGTGGTCGACCCGCAGGTAGGGCAAAAAACGGGGTTGTTCCTCGATCACCGCGAAAATCGCCACTCGTTGATGCACTGGGTCGCCGACAAAACTGTATTGAACTGCTTTTCATACACGGGTGCGTTTTCGTTGTATGCACTCAAAGGTGGGGCCAGGAAGGTCGTCAGTGCAGATATCGGTCGTGGCTTGGCCGAGGCCGCAGATCGCAACATTGCGCTGAACGGACTACCCGCCGAGCGTCACCAATTTGTGACCACTGATTGTTTTGATTTACTCCAAAAAATGACTGGTGATGGTCGCAAATACGACATCATCATCCTCGATCCACCCAGTTTTGCGCGTACGCGACAGCAACGCGAGGCAGCGATTTTGGCGTATACACGCCTGAATGCAATGGCGATGAAGTGTTTGTCACCGAATGGGTTGTTGGTGACGGCGAGTTGCACGAGTCAAGTCAGCCCCGAAGACTTCCGCGCTATGGTGGCGAGTGCTGCTAGCGATTGTGGCATGTCGGTACAGATCCTGCACGAAGCGGGGCACGCCATCGATCATCCGGTACCGGCACAGTTCCCTGAGGGACGGTACCTCAAGTACATGGTGTGCAGGGTCCATGCGGGATGGTAAGCGGAATAGAAAGTAGTTATCAGTTATCAGAGGGTAGGTATCAGAGGGTAGGTATCAGAGGGTAGGTATCAGAGGGTAGGTATCAGAGGGCAGGTATCAGAGGGTAGGTATCAGAGGGTAGGTATCAGAGGGTAGGTATCAGAGGGTAGGTATCAGAGGGTAGGTATCAGAGG
>JBJONV010000059.1:0-27506 GCA_046051665.1 Chloroflexota bacterium | reverse complement strand
AAGTCAGTGCGGGCGGCCGTGGAGACATGGGCATCTCGTGGTTCGTCCGCGATCATGGTCCCTTTGTCAGTTATGGCCACGGTGGTGCAACCAAAGGGCAAAAAGCTCTCTTCCGGTTTATTCCCGCAGAACGCTTTGGGTTTGCGATGCTGACCAATAGTGATCGGGGCAGTATCGTCCACGACGCAGCCTGGAGCAGCGCACTCGAACTGTACTTTGGCCACACCCCTGCTGCGCCTACGATCCAATCACGGAGCGTTGCTGAGCTTGCTCCCTACTGTGGTGCGTATGATTATGCATTGTCGTTGTTTGCAGTAGAAGCCAGCGAGGGCGGTTTTGTCATCCACGAAACACCAAAAGGCGGGTTCCCGATGCCTTCTACTCCGGCAGGGCCGCCGGTCCCCGATATCCGGGCACAATTTATCGGTCCGGATACCTTTGTCTGCCTCGATGAACCACGGAAGGGCGAAGTGGGCGACTTTATCCGAGCGACAGACGGCAGTATTGCCTACCTGCGCATTGGTGGTCGTGCAAATCCGCGCATCAGTGATGGAGCTAACCAATGACCGAACGAGATTTACAACCCGCGCAGACGCTGTGGCCCTGGTATCAGCCGGAGCATGCACCATTCGCTTTCAAGGCACAGACGCCGGCAGACGCGCTTTTGTGGCAAAAGACTGCGCGGAGCGCGTTGGCGCAGACACTCGGACTCGATCGCTTCACACGGGTCCCGTTGACGACGCAACACATCGCTACGGTTGATCGTGGCCAATACACACGAGAAAAAATCGTCCTACGTACCGGACCGCAGACGTTGATGCCGGTGTATATTTTGCATCCGAAGCATGTAAAAAACCCTGCTACCGTCTTGGCATTTGCGGGACACGGCTATGGTGTCGCCGATATTGTTGGCCTGTGGGAGAACGGAAGCGAACGGACAACACCGTCAGGCTATCATCGTGATTTCGCTGTTGCGTTATGTCTCCAAGGATTCACCGTGGTTGCGCCCGAGATAGCCTGTTTTGGTGAGCGGGTGACAGATTACAGCACGCTCGATCAGGTCATGGGACAACCGGTACCCAATGTGTGTGCACACACAGCGATGCTGGCATTCCACTTGGGTAGTTCGGTGCCTGCGATGCGCGTCCATGATGCGTTGCGGCTGGTAGATTACCTTGAGACCCGCGATGACATCGACACCAATCGGTTGGGAGCCATGGGCATCTCGGGTGGAGGGATGCACACGCTCTTTTCGGGGGCAATCGACGAACGGATTACGTCTCTGGTAATCAGCGGCTATGTGACGAATTGGCGTGACAGTATTTTTGCGATGCATCACTGCCCATGTAACTTCGTCCCTGGATTGGCGTCACACGGCGAAATGACAGACGTGTTGGCATTGCTCGCACCGCGACCGCTGTGTATTGAGTCGGGATTGCAGGATCCGATATTCCCGATTGCATCGGTTCGTACGGCAAGTCAGAAAATACAGCAGCACTATGCGGTATTTGGGGCGAGCCAACACGTCGAAACCGACTTTTTTGAGGGTCGGCACGAGATTCATGGGGTGCACGCATATCGTTTTCTTGCGAAAACGTTGGTCTGAAGCCGCGCGGGTGACATGGTGGAATGAACTATCCGGAGCGGTGCGGTTTTCGGTGCTCATCGGCAATCCAGTGGAGCCGCAGTCATGGTGTAACCCAGAACATCGCGCCGCAGCGCAACACAAAGCCCCGGAGCCGACGGCTCCGGGGCTTTTTTCCCAGTAGCCTACGAGAACGTGCCGCGGAGGTGGCGCATGGCGGCGATGATGCGATCTTCGAGGGTGTCGCTGTCGGCGGCATCGATCCGATTATTGCGGGCAAGCCACTCGATGGTTTCGGCGACGGCATCTGCAAGTGGGACACGTGGCTTCCAGCTCGGGACCAGATCGAGGAGCGACTGTGGCGAAAAGACCTGGGTATGACCGAGGCAAGTCGTCAGAGCGCTGTAGCGTTTGGCATCCGCGGCGACAAGAATATCCCACGGGACCGATACGGTTTGGAGGGGGACACCGACCGCTTGCGCAGCGAGTGCATGCCATTCGTGCCAGGTCAACGGCTGTGGATTGACGACGTGGACGATGCGTTGCTGGGCCGCTTTGAGACCACACAATGCGACGTACGCCGTTGCAGCGTCGGCAGCGGGGAGGAACTGGAAGAAGTTGTCGCCCTCGTTTGCCTCGATGATGGGCATGCCCTTGCGGAGGCGATCGATCCAGGTGGTGCCCCAATCGACTTGGCGAAAAAGGGGTTGGCCGGGACCGAAGGTGAACGACGGCTTGACGATGGTGACGGGGACTCCGCCGGCACGTGCGTTGGCAAGGAGGAGTTCGTCGGCTGCGACTTTGCCGGCACCGTACCCGCCGTCGTGACGACCGTTGAGCGGTGCATCGATGTCCTGATAGAGCGACGTAAATGGTGGTCCGTAGGTCATGACCGTCGAGGTCTGGATGAGATGGCCGACGTTCGGCAGGGCTGCCAACGTCGAGGCGGCGTCTGCCGCCGTGAATGAAATCATGTCGATTGCCACATCGAATGACCGTCGTTGCAATGTTGCTTCGAATGCGGCACGGTCGGTACGGTCGCCGATGATGACTTCGACACCTGCAGGGGGAGCATCGCTGCGTTGACCGCGGTTGTAGACGGTCACCGTGTGATGTTGGGCGAGCAATTCGCGGACGATGGCACGACTGATGGTGCCGGTACCGCCGATGATGAGCACATGCATGGACGACTCTTTTCTATTGCAGGGGGGAATAGACGGTCGGGTCGAGCAGGACGCTGTCGAGCTTCTCGACGAGGATGCCATCCACCTCGCTTGCGGATTTTGCGGCATGCCACACTGGATCATCGCGGAATGCATTGAACATCCGGTGGCGCTCTTCGGTTGATGGGAATGCGAGCAAATACACCAAATCACCGTGTAGTTCGCGACCGTCTTGTGGCGTCCAGAAGGCGACCACGGTCATGCCGTGCTTCTCAAAGAGGGGAATCGTGTGTTGCGAAAAACGGGTATGTAGTGCGTCGATTTTGCCGGGATTGGCCCAGTAAGTACGCAATTCGTAGACCATACGAGTCCTCCAATTCGTGGCGGCGTGATTAGTGCACAACTATAACATACTGGCCGCTCGTCCCCACCGCCGAAAATCCATAGGCATCGAGGAGTTCCCGGACTTCTGGGCGTGCATAGACTGTTTTGCGGAGCACGAGTGTGCGGATGCGCTGGTGTTCGGTGGTGAGTTCTGTTTCGAGCACGTAGAGCTTATTTTGCAGCTGACCATCGAGGAAGGCAGCGGTCTGGACGCGCGCCGTCATTTGCTTGAGGTTTTGTTCGAGGTACCCCCAATACAATTCCGCCTCGGAGCGGATCGCCAGCTGGGGATAGGCAGTTGAAATGAGGATCAGCGACCCTGCGATGCGTTCGGGGGCAAGGACTGGGCCAGGTGGGGCAAGGGCAATGACGCGTTGGGCGACCTGATACTCGGCGAGCGTCACCTTCCACAGCGCTTGTTCGATGCCGTAGGTATGCACACGTTTGATGCTCAGTTGTTGTGGCTGACGAAAAATCGACGACGGTGCATCGGTGAGTAAAGCCATGTAGCACAGGAGCGCCGTCGTGGTGATGAAACTTCGCCAGCGTGGCAGACGGTACCGCAAGGCGCGCGATGCTCCTGCGGCAACAATCCCAATGAATACCATGGGTACCGCCAAATAAAACACACGCCAATAGGTATTTGCTTGGGTAATGTAGAGAATCACGCTCGGCGCGACGGATGGGTTGAGATACCCAATCGCCAAGACAAAGAAAAACACCAGCGTCAAGGCACGCAGGCGCGGTTTGAGGACGAAAAGCGCACCCACGAAACAGACAGCAAGCACCACGAGGGTGAACGGGAAGCGTGGGTTGTAAAAAAGTACCGCATGCCCAAAGAAATCTGTGGGCCAATATTTGTTGGGCAGGCTATCACTCGTGGGAGTCCGTGCATCGGGAAGTCGCAGCCAGAGTGCATACAACAACACGGGGATGGCACTTACAAGATAGAGCACTAGCCGCCGCGCAGAATCATTGATCCATAACAAAATCCAATGCGGATGCTGCAAGCGAGCATACGTGACGAAGGTAATGAGCGCGACGACGACCACACAATTCATCAACAAGACGAGCAGATAGCCCGATGTGGTCAAACCGACCGAAGCAATCAAAATCGTCGAGAGAATGATGGTATTGCGCAAACGGGGCGAACGGAGCAACACATATGATTCGACGAGGAAAAGAGGGATCCCACAGGCGAGGAATACTGCTTTTCCTTGGGTAAATCGCAGGAGTGAATAGTGCAACGGCCCGTATTGTGAATCACCGAGTACAAAAAGCAGCAACGCAGCAACCACAAACCCATGGATTGCATAGCGGAAATTCCCATACAGGGTGACGATTGCATAATAGAGCACTATCGCATAGAACACGCCATTGAAAAATGGAAAGACGATGTGCGCGACGCTAAGAAAGTGTATGGGCAGGGTACTCGCGACCGCGGCGACAAAGTACTCGTACGGTCCTGATACCGCCCAGCGAGCCGATATGAACGGTTCTGTTAACGGCATGAGCCCTTTGACCGTGTACGTCAGTGGGTCTTGCGGATTTTGGTACGCATAAAACGCATTAGCGAAGTAATAGTAATCATCGGGGTTGGGGCGGACAACGGCCACCGCAGTCAGACCAAAGAGCACGGCAATACCTGATATGTACCAGATATGGCGTCGTGGAATTTGGAATGAAGAAAGCCCGAAAAATGGGAGGTCGACCAAATCCCAGCGCTGCCGTAATGTATAGAGGCTGACAACACAAAGCAATACGCCGCACAAGGCGAGGAGGGTATACGTGGCGAACGTCCAGTGCCCGTACTGGGCACCGAACGTCAGGGTGGTGATATACGCAAAAGAAAAAACCACTGCCACAATAAGCGTGCGCAGATTAATGAGAAAGCGCATGAATGCATATCCCATGCTCCGTGTGCGAAACGAAGCAGCATACCCCCGGGCATTCCCAGAGGAACAGCCTAGCCCACGACCGCCTTGCTGAAGCGTGCCATGCCCTCGCGAATCAGTTCCATACTCGTTGCATACGACATACGCACAAAGCCTGGTGCGCCAAACGCCGAACCGCTGACAATACCGATATGTGCATGCTCAAGCATGGCTGCAGCGAATTCGTCGTCGGTATTGCAGACGACACCACAGGCAAGTTTTTTGCCGAGGAGCCCCCGAATATCCGGGAAGACATAGAACGCGCCGTCAGGGACATTGAGTGCCACCCCGGGTATCGAGCTGAGCAATTCGCCGATGACATCGCGGCGCTGACGGAACGCTGCCACCATTTTGGAGACTTCGGCGCTCATGTCGATACTGCCATCATACGCAGGGAGTGCGGCTGCTTGTGTAATGGACGACGTGTGAGACGTTGAGTGGCTCTGAATACCTTTGATTGCATCGATGATGAACTGAGGCCCGACCACAAACCCCATACGCCAACCCGTCATGGCATATGCCTTGGAGGCACCATTGATGACCAGCGTTTGGTTGAGCATGTCGGGAGCGACCTGCAACCAGCGCGCGTATTCGGTGTAGACGATGGCATCATAGATTTCGTCGCTAATGACAACAATCTGGGGGTGTTGTTTGATGACATCGGCAATGGCGCGCAATTCGGCAGCGGTGTACACCGCACCGGTAGGATTAGAAGGTGAATTGAGCATGAAGACACGAGTGCGTGGGGTGATTGCCGCGGACAACTGGGCAGCAGTAATCCGAAAACCGTTTTCGGCGGATGCTTGGACAATCACGGGCGTCGCTCCAGCAATTTTGGCTTGGTCGACGTAGCTCACCCAGTATGGCGCAGGGATGATGACTTCGTCACCGGCATCACAAAGGGCCAGGAATGCCAAAAAGAGGGCTTCTTTGGCACCGTTGGTGACCGATACTTGGTTCCCAGTGTACGAAACACCACAGTCGGCACTGATGTGAGCCGCCACTGCATTGCGCAAATCGGCTGGCCCGCCGATAGGGGTGTATTTGGTCTGATTGGTTTCGATGGCTTTGATGCCGGCTGCTTTGATTGCATCGGGCGTGGCAAAATCGGGTTCACCAGCACCAAACGAAATCACATTGATGCCCTGTGCTTTGAGTGCGGCGACTTTGCCACCGAGGGCGGTGGTCGCGGACGGTGTAAGACGACTGAGGCGGTCTGACAATCGGATGGAGCTCATGGGTACCCTTTCAGAAGGTTATGCGATGACCGTGACACCACGGCCTGGCTTGAATGTACCGATATGTTCGAACTGGATCCCCACTGCGGCACCAGCGCTGATGAGGCTATGACATTCGGTAGCGGGGAGCGACACCAGCAATCCGCCAGACGTTTGCGGGTCATACAGCACATCGATGAGATGGGATGGTATTGTAGCGTCGACGCTCACCAGACCAGTCGCTTCATAGCGTTCGCGATTGCGGCGTAACCCGCCTGGAACCACGCCGTTGGCTGCCAATGCGAGCGTCCCTGGCAAGGTTTTGATGGAAGAGACAGCGATCTCGGCGGTGAGTCCGGTATCTGCGGTCATCTCGAGGAGGTGACCAATCAACCCGAAGCCTGTTACATCCGTCATACAGCGCACCGCATGCGACATTGCCGTTTTGGAAGCCATGAGGTTCAGTTGCTTCATCGAGGTCACTGCGGCTTGGAGCGTTTCATCATCAATCAAATCGCGCATCGCCGCGGTGGTGATAATCCCTGTACCCAGCGGTTTGCTGAGGAGGATGCAATACCCTTCGGTGATATCGCTCTTGACGGCGATTGCATCAGGGTGTGCAATCCCCGTGACGCACAGGCCGTACTTTGGTTCAGCATCGGTAATCGTGTGCCCGCCAGCAACGACTGCTCCGGCACGACGGACCGCATCGACACCACCTTGCATGATTTGCTGAATGATTTCGACCGGCAAATCTGCAGGCATCGCAGCGATAGCGAGTGCCAGCGTCGGTACGGCTCCCATGGCGTAGATGTCAGAGAGTGCGTTTACTGCAGCGATATAGCCGTAGTCGTAGGGATTATCGACTATCGGTGGAAAAAAATCGACGGTTTGCACCAGCACCTGTGTGTCGGATAAACGGTATACGGTAGCGTCGTCGGCTTTGTGCAAACCAACAAGGAGGTCGGGGTGGGAATCGAATTGGATTCCACCGAGAATATCTGCAAGGACGCCCGGTCCTATTTTTGCTGCTCAGCCAGCACTCGATGCGAGCTGGGTCAAGCGAATGGTTGCTCTTTTATCCATCTCGTACCCCTTCACACTCGGGTAATTATAGCCCATATACAGAGGAAGAGAGATGGAATAGAGTACAATAGCCCTACAAAACCATGAGAAGGAGCACCCTATGCAAGCAGTCATTTCGGGACCAGAACCGATTGCCGTCGAAGCAGGAGCACAAGTATTGCGACGCGGCGGCAACGCCATCGATGCCGCAGTGACGTGTGCCTTCGTGCAGGGGATTGTCAATCCACAAATGTGTGGCATCGGCGGGTATGCCCTTGCCCTGCTCCAAAAGCCCGGCGAAGCGCCAGTGCTCCTCGATGCGCCTGCGTTGGCGGGTTCGTTGGTCACACCCGATATGTGGGTCGATTCGTTCATCCGCCTCAGCCCGGATGGCTGGGGGTATTTTTTGCAGGGCAAAGTCAACGATAAGGGTTATACATCCATTTGTACACCTGGTACAGTGGCTGCTCTCGATACGCTGCTCCGACGCTATGGGACCTTGAGCTGGGCAGATGCCATCGCACCAGCCATCGAAACCGCCGAACGCGGCTTCATGGTCGATAGTCACTTGGCGTCGCGTTGGAAGGGTCGGAATAAGTACCCCGAAGCCGTCTCGATGTTGGAGTACGTCACCAGCAATGCCGAGGCTTCGCGGATCTATTTGCGCGACGGTAATCCGTACGACGAAGGCGACATCATCAAAAACCCGGACTATGCGCAGACGCTCAAACATCTCGCCAAACATGGTGCCCAAGACTTTTATACCGGTGCACTCGCCCAACGGATGACAAGCGACCTGGCAGCCAATGGGTCCTATGTCACCGCTGCGGATTTACGCGATTACCAGGTCAGCGACGAGCAGGTCGTGGTCGGCACCTACCGTGGCTACGACATCTCGACATCACAAGCACCCCATGGTGGGCCAACGGTCATCGAAATCCTGAACATCCTCGAAGGCTTTGATATTGCAAGCCTCGGGCATAACAGTGCCGATTACATCTATCTGGTTGCGATGGCGATGAAGGCTGCCTTCACCGATCGGAATGCGCATTTGGGTGACCCACGTGCAGGGAATGTCCCGGTGCAGTGGATGACCTCGAAAGCCCGTGCAGCAGAATGGCAGGCCCACATCCGTGCCGAAAAGCCCATCACCACCGGCGACACCCCGACAACTGCACCCGATACCACACATATCAGTGTCGTCGACAAAAACGGCATGGTGGTCGGTTTGACCCATTCGTTGGGGATGTCCTCCGGCGTGATTACCCCTGGTTTGGGCTTTATGTACAACAATTCGATGGTGAACTTCCACCCGTTCCCGGGTCACCGTAATTCGATTGCTCCACGCGTCGGTCGGACAACCGGGATTGCACCGGTCATTGTCTCGAAAAACGGCAAACCAATCCTTATCGTTGGTGCCCCTGGTGCTTCACGGATTATCACGGCCGTGTTGCAGACGATTGTCAACTTCTTGGATTTTGGCATGAGCATCAGCGATGCCATTGCTGCTCCCCGATTCGATTGCCAGGGGAACAACATTGTCTGTCATGGGCGCATTCCTGAATACATCTGCGCAGAGGTTCGTCAAAAACATCCGATTAGTCGTCTGCCTCAAAGTCATGGTGCAATGGCACTCGTCCACGCGGTGTCATTGCGTGATGGGGTATTGCAGGGCGGTGCGGATCCAGGATGTTCGGGTGTTGCCTTGGCCGTCTAGGAGCACAAAGACCCCGAAGGAGTCGATATGTATGATTTGACCTCGGCAGCACTCCCGGTTTTGGCCAACACCCCGTTACGCCTGCTGCGCTGGTGCATGGAACAACCGCGTTTGCGCACGATGCTCGCACCCGGATTGCTCCGTAGTGCAGGTGTGGCTGCGTATCGTGCACGCCACGAATCGACCACGGCGCTCACCGAACCCGATATGGCTGATTGGCAATTGCTACCTTTCTCTGTGGATGCATCCGGATCCGATGCCACTGACGGCGCCGGGTCTGCGATGCAGGAGCCTTGGTTGATGGATGCCGCATCACTGCGGGCAGCTTTTCTGGCAGGCTCCACCACACCGACAGCGGTTGCAGAAGCATGGATGTCATACCGTCACGATGTGCAGTACCAACGGCTCAACGCATTCACCGCATACGACGACGACGCGTTGCTCCGGGATGCCGCCGCCGCGACACAACGATATATCGACGGTGTGTCGCTGGGGGTGCTTGATGGAATTCCGGTATCGATAAAAGACGAATTCTCGGTCGCAGGATATCGCACCGGGGGCGGTACAGCCTTCATCGGAGTCGGTAAAACGTTTGCAGACGCGACCCCTGTCGCGCGGTTGCGTGCAGCCGGTGCGCTCATCGTCGGCAAGGGCCAAATGCACGAAATCGGCCTGGGTGTTGTCGGTACGAACCTGACGTACGGACCAGCCCGCAACCCGCACAACAGTTCACATACCGCCGGAGGGAGCTCTGGTGGTGCAGCGGCAGCGGTCGCGAGTGGATTGGTGTGTATCGGCCTCGGCGCAGATGGAGGCGGCTCGATCCGTGTCCCTGCGGGTTTTTGTGGGGTATACGGGCTCAAACCGACGTATGGGCGGATTTCTTCACATGGGAGCGCTGGCGTGGTCTGGAGCATGTCGCATCCAGGACCGATTGCGGCCACCGTCCACGACCTCGCCGCAGCATATGTCACCATGGCTGGACCCGACGACAACGATGCGGCGAGTCTCAGGCAACCCGACGTTGTTGCACCGACACGGGCCGTTCGTTCATTGGCGGGGTTGCGCATCGGCTATATGCCAGCCTGGTTTTCGCATGCTGATGAAGAAATCGTGGCACGCTGCACCGAAATGCTGACGCTCCTCGGTGAGCATGGCGCCTCCATTGTCGAAATCGACATCCCCAACCTCGAAGCAGCGCGCGTCGCGCACACCATCATCATCACCACCGAAATGCTCCACGGCCTCGGCGATGCGCTTGCCACACAGCCCACCGGCCTGACCGACGAAACACGGCTCTCGCTCGCACTTGCGCGTGAATTCACCAGCGCCGACATCGCGCATGCCCAGCAGACCCGGGCGAGTTGTATCGCCACACTGCGATCGATTTTTGCGGGCGTACATTGCATTGCATCACCGACTTCGGGGCTCGTTGCACCCGTGATTCATGACAAGTCATTGCCCCAGGGGATGAGTGATTTGGGCAGTACATTCGAGATTATGCGCTATGCGTTTTTGGCGAATCTGTCGGGATTGCCGGCACTGAGCATGCCGGCTGGGTATACCCAAAGCGGATTGCCCGTCGGATTCCAGCTGATGGCTGGTCCGTGGCAAGAAGCACTCTTGTTGGAAATAGCAGGTGCAATCGAAGGAAAGCACCTCCGTCAAAAGCCAGCACATTTTTTCTCGTTGGTATAGAAAACCCCCGTCCTGCCTGCAGGACGGGGGTACACACACGCGTTTACTTGCTGTATAACGTCGTAATCTCGGTTGCCCGCTGTACCAGCGATTTGGCTATCCATGTGGCCAATTCGGGGTGTTCGAACGTTGCAGAGGCATTGATCTTTTCGAGCATTTGCGAGTGATGCAACATCTCTTGACGCAATGCGTCGATTGTTGTTGCACTCCCCGTCTGTGGTGCGTTCTGTGCTTGGGCATCGGGGTACCACTGCTGGAGCAATGCCTGGACCGCTACGATATCAGCACTCCGGGTGGTAGCGATTGCGTTGGCAGCACTCTCGGTCGTACCAAGTGCAGCCGCGCTTACCTGCTCATCCTGAAGCATCGTCAGCAGATGTTGGATGATTTGCTCGTCACCCGCTGCTTGTGCACGGCCGAACCCAGAACCATCCATCATGCCACGACCGTTGCCCTGGCCTTGGGCATCCCCGAAGCCGCCCATGTTGCCATGATTGCCGCCATTGCGACGACCGCCCCGTTGGTCCATCCCAAAGCCGCCATCCTGCTGGTGTCCCATCTTGTGCATGCCCCGTTCGGGGAGAGTCACGTAGCCGGTTGCTTCAGCGACTTTGAGTCCGCCGAGGGTCAGGCCGCCTGCGAGCACCAAGGTGGCACCAGTGATACCGATAATGCGTACCCAATCACGTTTTGTGTTTGTCATTGTATTCCTCTTGCTTCTGTACTAGGCTTCGGTCGTCGCGGCGACTGCGGGTTGTTCGGCGGGGGCGTCGTTCGCGGCAACGGGGTTCACCACAATCGGTGTGCGGAGGCGATCGACGAGCCGGATGAGCGCCCAGATTGCCAACAATATGAGTCCCATACGGACAGCACCAGATGCAATCATGAGAACTGCGAACAAAATGGTTGTAGCGGTCATTGCAAACTCCTTCAGTAACTTTCCCACAACCTCACTATAGGTGGTCCACATCAACACACCATGCGTGGTCCGGTCAAGATTTGTTCAAGAGTTTGTGTTTCGCTCACGCAAAATTTACCTACGGGAGTACCAATGAACATCCATTCGTATCTTGATATTGCGCATTTGGATGCGCAAAAGTTCCTCGAAACAACAGATCCTGGCGCTACACTCGTCCTTCATCCCCAGCGATCGATGAACGTCGCGAGTGTGCGTGCAGCGCTCCAAGAAATCCATCTGCGCGTCGGAACACACGTCAGGGTTCAAACCGCAATGGCACTGTATGTACACAGCAAAGAACTCACCGCATTGCAGCACTACTTCCCCGTGATCGGTTGGCTCGATCCGACACTTCGGCAACGTTGGGCATCCCTGTATGCACACTATCTCGTCACCACACCACTCACCATTGTATACATCGGGAACAGGCGTGAACCAGCTCCACTGGCGATCCGGGCAATGGTTGTCGGACACCTCGTGTCTTGTTTTATTTCCACGCCTCACGTATTGGCAGCGTTGTACGAGACCAATCCGACCTTCCATATTTGTGCCGACGCGCGTGCCTACGCCCGCATTGGCGGTGTCGGCGGCGGCTGTTACGACGAACGCACACACTGCATCATGCTTGAGGTGTCACGTCTATTTGAGGGGTACTGGCAACCAATCCCCGGTGTGTGCCCTTTTCTCCATGAACTCGGACATATGCTGGATGGAACCCATAGCAGACTCAGCGGTGGTCGCCGCAGTATCGGCGATCCGCCGTTGCTCAACGATGGACAACGGGCAGCCTGGCGTACCGGCAAACAGACCGAAGTACACCGCTATCGCGCCTATCAGCATGCAGGCAAAATCGTCGAACACGCCCCGCTGGGACATCCGTACGTATTTCAGACCGATGGCGAGTTTTTGGCCGGGTATTGGGAAATGTTCTGGCGTAATCCGCACGCATTTGGCGCGCACAGTCCGCAGCTGTACGACGCACTGATGTCGTACGTCGGCCACGACCCGCGCATGTACACCGTCGATTATCCCGGGTATGTCAACGGAAATAGAACGTTTTATGGCGCGGGTGAACGTGCCTGGCCGAGCCAGATACGCGACGAACCCACGCAGCTGTGAACTGCGTGGGTTCTGAAAGCAGACATGACCATCCTACACGTTAGCGTCGCGCGGGAGAGTCATCGTGAACGTTGCACCCTTGCCTAAACCATCGCTGTGAACAGTGAGTGTGCCGCCATGGGCCTCACAGATCGCACGTGCAATGGTCAACCCTACACCGGTACCCCCGGTACTGCGGGCTCGTGATGGGTCGACACGATAGAAGCGCTCGAAGATGTGTGGCAGGTGCTGTGCGTCGATACCAATACCGGTATCGGTGACGGTACACCAGACTGACTGTGTGTCATGACCAGTAGTTACCTGAATCTCGCTGTTCTGGGCAGATGCACGCAACGCATTGGTAAGCAGATTGAGAACGACCTGCACGATCCGATCGGCATCGGCAATTAGTGGTTCGTGTGCATGTTGATGGGTGACGGAGACACGTACCTGTGCTTCGCTTGTTTTGCCATCCAGGAGGGTAACCGCACGTGCCACTAAATCACGTAAATCGACCTCAGCGGGATAGAGCGTGAGGGTCCCAGCTTCGGCACGGGAGAGGGCTTGGAGGTCATCGACCAAGCGTTGCATGCGTCCTGCTTCGTCGCGAATGATAGCGTATGTTTTTTCGTTTGGGACGACAACGCCGTCGATGAGGCCTTCTGCGTACCCACCGATCGATGCCAGCGGGGTGCGTAATTCGTGGGCAACATCACCGATGAGTGCTGCGCGACGTTGCTCCGCATCCTTGAGTGCCGAGGCCATATGATTGAATTGCACAGCCAAGGCTTGGATTTCGTCGGTTGCTGCAGGAACATCGATGTGTTGAAAGTTGCCGCCAGCGATGCGCCTACTCGCGGTAATCAGCCTGCCAATGGGTTGCGCGATGACGCGGGCGACCGTTATGCTGACCAATACGGCGATGATAGTAGACAAGGCGCCAGATATCACAATAGCCAGCAACACCGCGTTGCGATAAATGTTTTCGAAGCGGCGCAACGACATCGATTCACCGGGTTGCATGGGAAGGCCAGAACCGGGCAAGGGTCGAATTCCATCATTCGGATCGTTCACTTCTTCTTGCTCAGTCAATTCGCTCCCCGCATGTGCACGGAAGACCGCCTCTTCGTCACGGAGCAACCGGTCATGCACGCGTGGGGTTATCAGCATCACAGAAACGATAAAGATAACCATCGTCAGCACGATGACGAGGAGATGAGAACGTAAAATCCGGAAGCGCAACGAGTTCATGCGGATCTCCAGCGATACCCGGCGCCACGCACGGTTTCGATATAACGCGGACTGCCTGTGTCCTCACGGAGCTTGCGGCGTGCATTGGCGATGTGGACATCGACGACGTGGTCGTCTCCGTAGTAGTTCGTCCCCCAAACATGCTCGAGGAGCTGCATCCGGCTAAACAACCGCCCAGGGGCGCTTGCGAGCATCGTGATGAGTTTGTATTCAGTAGCGGTCACCGAGAGGACCTCATCACCGATGCGAATGCTTTGCCCATCGAGGTCGATGACGAGGTCATCAAAGCGCAGCAGTTTGGTTGTTGACTGCGTGTTGGAGCTCCGGGGACGGCGCAAACAGGCACGCACACGTGCTACCAGTTCGCGCGGCGAAAAGGGCTTGGTGAGGTAATCGTCCGCACCGACCTCCAGACCGACCACGCGATCGACTTCGTCTGCTTTGGCGGTCAACATGATGATGTAGACATCCGAAGAAGAACGTACCCTGCGGCACACTTCTATCCCATCAATGTGGGGAATCATCAAATCCAGCACGATAACATCAATAGTATTGGCGGCGTGTACGTCGAGAGCTGTTTTGCCGTCTGCTGCTTCGAGGACCAGGTAGTGTTCTTTTTCGAGATACGCACGAATCAAATCGCGGAGGGGTTTTTCGTCTTCGACGATCAGCACGGTAGGCATTGCAACTTATTCCTTCGTCAGGGTGGGCATGGACAACCACGACTGATATGCATCCGCTTGCGCCGCCGTTGGGTACGGGACAGATTGCAGCTGCAACCCATGGTACGGCGTCGCCTCGAGTGTCAGGGTGGTGACGCGCAGTTCGTCGCGACGGAAGGTATGCAGCGTTATCGGAGTGCCCGGTGCGTACTCGTGCATGCGAGCTTTCCAACGGGTCGCATCTATACGACTCCCGTTCAGGGCAATCAGTTCCTCAAAAGGGGCAATACCCGCAGATTCAGCCGCACTACCCGATCGGACTGTGCTGATGATGCAACGCTGTCCTTCTTGGCGGAGGGTAATCCCGATGGTCGCAGGTGGCTCATCGCCGAGTACCCACGATTCGCACAGACCGACGATCGCGCACGCTGCCCGATAATCGAGTGGTTCGGCGCGTTCGATGACTATCGCAAAAAAACTGTCGATCGCATCACGGTGACCCCCGACGAGTTCTGCAACAAGGCGCTGCATGGTGTCGTCTTCGGGAATCCCGGGTTGTTGCAAGGGGTAGCGCGCTTCCAATAGGCGCATCAAATCATCGAGGGTTTTCTGGCCGTTGCTCCAGTCGCGAATTGCCATATCGAGCAAAAACGCCGCTACCGCGCCTTTGATATAGTACGAAACGCTGACATTCGGGCTATTTTCGTCAGGTCGATAATAGCGAATCCACGCATCAAAAGATGCATCACTCAACGATTGCAACAGACTCCCTGGCTGGCGCCGAACCGTGCGCAAATCGTCACTCAAGAGCTCGAGGTAGCGTTGCGGGCTGATCAATCCAGCACGACACATGATCAGATTGTCGTAGTAGGACGTTATCCCTTCGGCCAACCAGAGCATGCGGGTATAGTTTTCTTGGCCGTAATCGAACGGTCCAAGTGGTGCCGGACGGATTCGTTTGACATTCCACGTGTGATAAAACTCGTGGGTAATCAGCCCGAGTACTTTTTCGTAGTCGCGTGGTTTGACAAATCCCCAGCGGTCTACCAAGCACACGGTGCTGTTGCAGTGCTCGAGCCCGCCATATGCACCGTCTGCAAGATGCAGGATAAAGGTGTAGCGATCATACGGAATGGTTGCGAAGTGCGCTTGAACCGCACGGGTGCAGCGTTCGATATCACGCACGAGCTGAGGCCAATCTTCGTTACCGCTCCCCCAAATAACCACATCATGGGGAATGTTTGCAATGAAAAAACGCGCAGTACGATGCGTTCCTATCTCGAACGGGGCATCGTAGAGCGCATCATAATCACGTGCACAGAACATCCAGCGCATACCCACTGGTACCGTCACCGGCGTCCCGATCGGATCGAGCTGTGTCGCGACCTGCCATGCAGCGGGTACATCAGTGGCAATCTGCAATGGCCCGACCACCCCATCGATCTGCATGACAACAGCTGCAGGATTAAAAAACGCATGCGTATCGTCGACATGATTCGTACGCACCGTCAAATCATACGCATAGACCTGATAGTGGAACATCACGGTCGCACCAGCAGACGCAGACACAGACCAACTCCGTTTGTCTTGCTTCTGCACCGGTTGCACTACACCATTGACCGTTGCATGTACCCCACGGACATGCCGTGCGTATTCACGCACCATGTAGGAACCAGGAGTCCACACCGGCATACGAAAAACGGGATTCGCCTGCTCAGCATGATGGATCAACGTCACATCAATCAGATGTGCATTGACATTGCGGATGGTAATGATGATGTCTGCTGTCGAATTCATGCGGTATACGGGGCAAACAGATGCACCACCAAGGATGTCATCTCGTGCGGATACTGGTGGGTCGATACGAGCAGGCGAAGGACGGCTTCTGCTTCGTCGCGACATGCATAGAGTGCCTGCGACACAGGGACAAGTGCAGGAATTTGGCTTCGATAAAAGTCACGCAGTGCACTCAACAAATCCCGCGCATTACGCGGGGCAATTGCACTCGCATGGCGAGGGTAATAAAAGAAGACGTACTCATCCATGGTGGCATAACTGGCTGCATCGAGTGATCTCGTGTAATAGCGTGCCAAAAACTGACTAAAGCCATGGACATACTGCACCTTCCGTCGGATTGTCGACGATGCCAGCCCGGATGCTTCGAGCGCCTGGGTGTACCGTTTGATGCAGAGATCGCTCTCACGCAGGGCAGTTTCGACCGCAAAAAGTGCTTCACCACCGGTCGAAAAGACGTCATCGTCGCTCATTGGGGAGGTATCTTCGGGGAGTTCGACGGCTTGAGCGGCAGCAAATTCTGCAATCTGGAAGGCTGCATAGCTTTGCCCACCGTCGGTAGGATCGAGCGCAGCGAGCTCATTGGTCGGTCGGAGCGTTTCCATCAATGAAGGTACGGTCGGCAGAATGCGCTGGAGCGCGACGCTCAAAATTGCATTGTAATCGTCGTCAGATTCGGCACGTACCATCAAGCGCCGTTCGAGTGGACGCATACTGCGGAGGAGCTGCGAGGACCATGCCTCGAGGGCCGGGTGACGATTGGCAAATAACATCGCAAATGTATCGTCATCGAGCTCTTCGCCACTGATTCCCTCACCATCGAAAAACGCATCGTCATCGTCTTCGTCGTCATCTTCATAATCAGACTGAAGCGCCTCGGTATAGCGCTCGTCGTGCGCTGCATGCGAAGAAAATGGTTGATCGGCCGGGTCTTCGCCTTCGGCGTCGTCATCATCCTGCCCCATGTGGACATCATAGAGCCCTTTGGAAAGCGACTCGTCGATGCGATTCGAAAAATCCAACCGGGTATCGATAATCGGTACGATAATCCGACTACTCATTCCTTCGTCATTATCGGTATCGATAGCCAAGCGCACGGCAGAATAGCGCGGTGCCATCCCATCCCACAAACCGCGTTCGGCGTCTGTAGCACGTCGATGCCGCATCTTGGATTGGAGCTGAGCAATATCACGCTTGAGTTGGGCAACGGCCCCTTCGCTCGGCAAGATCCCGCGGAGTACCATATCGGAGAGGATTTGCCACGGCCGACCGGGGTAATCACACCGCCATGTCGCCTGTGCATATGTCGCCAAGACACAGAGCTGGGCACGCTGCGGTGTCAATTCCAGCTTCGGGATTGCTTTGAGTGCTTCGAGCAACGCTGATTCAGCCGCAGTGCCGTCTTCGAGATGCTGCTGTTCGGCGCGATCGAGGTGCAGGTGCAATGTGTTGGGTTGCTCTGCGTCGACCGTAACAATGATATGATCACCCGGTTTACATCCGTTTTTGCGCATCCAGCCGTGCAGATTCAGTCTTCCTGCGGCACTCCAGGCCATCGGTATTCGCTCGCTCCCCAGAAAAATCGGGCGTTGCACGGCGACAAATGGGAGTAGCCAATCGAGCTCGACTGCGTCTGCGCTGATAGCACCGACATCGGGAATAATGCGGAAGGTTGCCCCACGGGCTGCCACATGCCGCGGGGTGTACATACCCGAGGGCAACGGGACCCAATCCGCTTTGAGTGGCGCTTCGAGAATGGTTTTTTTGATATGTGGGGGAGGCGCTTTGGTGGGATCACCACGGAGCGCATGGACCGCTGCGATGAGCGCATCGAGACTCATGGGTTCTGTCGCGGTACGGGCAAGTTCGCACAAGAGAAGATGAATCGATGGTTTTGTCTGCGGCATAACAGTTCCTTCTCGTGCGCGAGAACCACGCGGGTCCAGGGCGATTATACCACGGCAATCTACAAAAAAGGCACCCTCAGCATGCGCTGAGGGTGCCGCCTTCGTGGAGGATTAGTCATCCAACGTCGTGAGTGCTGCCTCGACGATATGCGCCGTATCGACCCCGAAGTGATGATACAAATCATCACGTGCGCCGGATTGGCCGAACTCATCAACACCCAAGGAAGTCACTTTGGCGCCATAGACGCTCCCCATCCACGCCAATGCATGCGATGCTGCATCGTGGATGGTAATGATCGGTGCAGTCCGCTGCGCATCGGGGTAGAGCCACGAGAACGGATCACGATCACCGGTTTTGCGGCTCTGGACGAAGCGCTCATACAGCGTGCGGGCGCTGACAATGTTAATCACATCGGCGGCGACGCCTTCGCGCCAGAGTTGCGCTGCTGCGGCCAACGTTTCGGGCATCAAGGTACCACTGGCACACAACATGACTCGTGGCGCATCGGCGAGTTCTGGGTGGGAGGTCTGCCAGGTCGCCAACCGATATGCACCATTGAGCACTTGTTCACGTAATTGTTCGATACCGACCCGGGCGACAGCTGCTTCGAACGGCGTCTGGTCCATCGGCCGTGTGCTCAAACGCAGGTAAAGTGGACGACCGTGGTCACGGTCGAAGCACTGTCGTACGCCCTCGAGCAGATACCATTCGAGTTCACCGGCGTAGGCTGGTTCGGCCATCATCAGTTTGGGAAGTTCGATGCCAACCGAGGCCGTGATGGTCGATTGATGTGCACCACCCTCTGGGGCCAAGGTGATGCCGGACGGAGTCCCCGCCACGATAAACTTCGCACCCGAATAGACCGCATAGATGAACGAATCGAGGCCACGGAGCACGAATGGGTCATACACGGTGCCGATTGGTACGATGGTCGATCCGAGGAGCTCCGACGAAAGCCCTGCCATACCCAGCATCATAAACAGGTTCATCTCGGAGATGCCCAGTTCGATGTGCTTCCCTTGTTGCGACCGTTGCCACTTCAAGATCCGTGCTGCTTCGCCTTCGTACTCGGGGACGGTCGCATGCGGTGTATATACACCCATGCGATTAATCCAAGCACCGAGATTGGTCGATACCGACACGTCGGGCGAAGTCGTCATCATGTGTTGCGCCAAGCCGGGAATATCTGCCATGCGCACCAGCAAGCGCCCAAAGGCATCTTGGGTACTGACATTGGCAGGCATACTCAGGTCCACACGCGCAGGCACGATGACTTCTGCCTCGACTGCAACAGGGATGTCGGTCAAACGATCGGCAATGGCGCGACACATCTTGGCTTCGGGGCTGTCGTCGTCAAAATCTGGCCAAATGTCATCAGCAGGAATCCCATAGCTGGTACGTAGGGTTTCCATTTGTTCACTACTGAGCAACATCGAGTGGTTGAGCGGGTGACCGGCAATGGGCAACCCCCAACCCTTGATGGTATAGGCAAAGACGACCGTGGGCCGCGACATATCGCGATCGACTTCATCGAAGATAGAACACATTTCTTCGAGGTCGTGACCACCGAGGTTCGAAATCACATCGGGTAAGTCGTCATCGGGCACATGTTTGAGTACATTCGCCAACGTGGAGCGATCGGCTTCGTTGCCAGCAAGCATATGTTCGCGCAGTTGCTTCCCCGGGAGGCGGATTGACGCTTGGTATTCTTCATTGCTCATCTCGTCGATGCGCTTGCGCAATGTCTCGCCGCCGGGCAAGGCATACAATTCCTGGAGTTTGCGACCATACTTGGCCTCGAGCACCCGCCATCCGTTTTGGGCAAAAAGCTTCTTGAGGCGCAGGGCACGAATGCCCGGTACGACACGGTCGAGGCTCTGGCGATTGAGGTCGACCACCCAGACGACCTGCCCGATGCCGTCGAGTGCTTCGTCGAGGAGTGCTTCCCAGACATTTCCTTCGTCGAGTTCGGCATCACCGACCACCGCGACGAAGCGCCGTTCCGGCACGGCGACACCATGGTCGCGAAGGAACCGTTGCGTCAGCGAGGTGAACAACGGCGCTACCACACCCAAACCGACGGACCCCGTCGAAAAATCAACGGCTTCGGGATCTTTGGTGCGGCTCGGATACGATTGCAAGCCGCCGTATTCGCGGAGCATGGGCAAATAGCGCTTGGGAAGATTACCGAGTAAATATTGAATGGAGTGGAAAATCGGGGAAGAATGCGGTTTGACGGCGACACGATCACCAGCCCGCAAAAAGTGGAAGTATAAGGCCGTCATCAGCGTCACGGTAGACGCGGAAGATGCTTGATGGCCGCCCACCTTGGTCCCGTCGCTGTTGGGACGGACGTGGTTGGCATGGTGAATCATATTCGTGGCCAGCCACAGAATGCGCTTCTGGATGGATTCCATAGTACGCACCACGGTGCGATCCATCCGCGGTTTCTCGGGCTGTACAATCGGCGCTGTGGTGGTGCGTTTCATGTGACTCCTCTCGACTGCTCCGTCATATGCAAAAGACACATATCTCTGTAGCTATCTTACGGTATTTTGACACGACCACTGATTCATAAATACTTTGGTACCGAAAGAAATGAAGGGTATACATTTCGATTTGTACCAGTTTCGTCTCGATGGAACGGTACAACACCCCTACACGTGTTGTTGCATGATTCCCCAGAAGTCATCGATTGCTTGGTATTCCGCTGCATCGATGCATCCATTAGATTGAAAAGACCACCAGGCCGCAGCCACCGCTGATGCGTAGCACCACTGCGCGAGGAGCGCGACAGGTATGTCGAGAGTCGTTGCAAATACCCGCAGAAGTGCCATCGTCTCTTCGATGCGGTGCGGCTTCCGTAGTGATGCCGTATGACGACTTCTGATAAACGGCGTACATTCGTACACCTGCGGACCAATCAGCCCCTGGGGATCGATGTGTATGAACCGATCGTTGCTGAGCAGTACATTGCCTGCATGGAGGTCGGCATGCAGGGGATACCAGGCGCTTCGCGACACCGTGGTCGTCATGATGGTGCATGCACGCTCGAGATGGTCGAAAGAAAAGAGCTCGGGTCGTTGGACACAGACAGCACGTGCATGCGGGAGGACATCAGACACAACGGTATCGATTGAAGGGATGTCAATAAGACGATCGTTGGGAAAGACATTCTGCTGAATAAGCCCAGCGATAATACGTGCCTGTGCGTGGTCGCTCATTCCTGCTGCGTCCAATCGCGTACCTGGTTTGACCTGTGGGAGTAATACTGCAGCTTGATGTCGGTCAATAGCAATCCGTTGAACCCCGCTTCTGCCATACAAGTGTTCGTACATCGCAAGCTCTGCTTCGAATTCTTCTGCAGGAAAGCCGACTTTGAGCACCAAGTTCGTGCCGTGACTGCGATCCGTGACGCGACACACATAGTTCATGGTCAATGGAAAAGGGTCGCCGACGTCTAGATTCCATTGCTGCGTAAGGATCGCAATACGACCCGGCAACGTCGTACACCATTCAGCACCGGCGGAGCCGTATGTGCTTGTCATCCTTTCGATGAATGTTCTTGGTAATTGCATGTCCCTGGCAGCTCCCGCTCTCCCACAAGAATTCACACCATCGTACCAAAGCGGTGTCTCCTGCGACGGTGTGGACTATAAAAATCGATGTCAACATCCCAGTGCAGAACAAAGACGACGCATGATGGAGTACGCAGTATCCGGAGAACGTTGTGTTTACGGAATCGTCGTGATGAGGTCATCGATGTTGCGCTCGAAGTTCTTGATTTCTTCGTGCCAACTGCGTACCCGTGCGAACGACTCTTCTGAGGGGTATCGACCATTGCTTTCGATCTTCATCTCGATGAACGCTGGCCACAGCGTATCCCGGAGCAACCGGAAGTAGTAGAGAATCTCGCCGACATCTGCACACGCTGGCACTTCGATCGAATCGATTCCTGCAAACGCCGCTGTCACGCTTGCTTCGTCGTAGTTGGCATCGACGAGCTCGAGAGTATAGTTATAGACTTTGTCGACCAGCGGTCGATACGCCTTGCGCACTGCCAAAACGCGTGCTTTGAACGGGGCAGCCTGAGCAGCACAGCTTACTTTGACCGTTGCGGTGGGGCGCGGTGTCTTTGAGGGCTTGGCGGTTGCGGTCGGCGGAATGGTCTTCGTAGGGACAGTCGTGGCACTCGGTACCGGCGTCTCGGTCGGTACGGTGGTGACGGTTGGGGTGTGTGTCGATGATGGCACGGCGCTCGCGGTGGCTGAGGCAGTCGCCGTCGCGGTCGCTGGTGGTGGCGTACTGGTTACCACGATGATGATTGGCTCGGGCGTTGGAACAACTGCAACACCCGAACAGCTGACACAGACGCTCAGTATGAACAACACTAACACATATTTGGATGACATAGCACTCCTAGGAACAATTTCTGACAGTTTAACGTATTGTATGGTATTTGTCGAAGGATTGGTGTACCGCTGATGGCACTCGTGGTAGATATACGTGCGCAACATGGTTCGGAGGACGTGTGCGTCCGTGCAACAAGGAGTACGGGCCAGGATGTGCATGCAGAGAGTCGGGGCTAGGTGTGCGGTGTGTCGCGCTGCGCGTTTTCGTCGCTTTGTCCGTCACATGTCGGCACAGCCCCCCGGACGACACGTGATCGTCGGTCGCGGCGCTCCCATTTTGCATAGACCAGTCAAAGCACACTACAATACACAAAACAGACAGATGAGGGCTGCGATGAATCGACAAACGTTACTCGACCGTCTCGCGACGACAGATACCTGGGATGTGGTCATCATTGGCGGTGGTGCGACCGGGCTCGGGATTGCCGTTGATGCTGCTGCACGGGGCCACAAAACGCTCTTGCTCGAGGCATACGACTTCGCCAAGGGGACATCGTCTCGTGCAACGAAACTCGTGCATGGCGGGGTGCGTTACCTCGCACAAGGCAATATTTCACTGGTATACGAAGCCCTGCATGAACGGGGTCGTTTGCAGGCGAATGCCCCGCATTTGGTCAAAGTGCTCCCCCACGTCGTCCCGGCATACACCTGGTATGACATGCCGTTCTACGGCGCGGGATTGCTGTTGTACAGCATTTTGGCCGGCAGATTGGGCTTTGGGATGTCGCGTCTGATCAATAAACGCGAAGCTTTGCACCTCGCCCCGACGCTGACGCAAAACGGACTGCTCGGTGGGGTGGTCTATTATGACGGCCAATTCGACGACAGTCGATTGGCAATTACCTTGATGCGCACCGCCATGGATCATGGTGCGACCCTCATTAATCACATGCCCGTGACGGGTTTGTTGCACCAAGATGGTGCAATTGCAGGCGTGACGGTCAACGATCGATTCAGTGATCAGACCTATACCGTGCATGCAAAATCGGTCGTCAACGCCACGGGTGTCTTTGTCGATGCCATCCGGAGCATGGATGCGCCGGCAGCCAAGCCGATCGTGGCACCGAGCCAGGGCATCCATATCGTCGTCGACCGGAGCTTTTTGCCGGGTGATCACGCCGTGATGATTCCCAAAACGGCAGACGGACGCGTCTTGTTCGCACTGCCATGGCACGACTGTGTGGTCATCGGGACGACCGATACCGGCGTACCACAGGCAGACGTCGAACCCCGTCCGTTAGCTGCCGAGATCGAGTTTGTTTTGTCGCATACAGAAAAATACTTGACGCGCCGCCCACTACCGAGCGACATCCGCAGTGTCTTCGCTGGGTTGCGCCCTCTCGTGAAAAAAGGCGAAGGTGCGACCAAAACGCTCTCGCGTGATCATACAATTTTGTTTGCCGACTCGGGGATGATGACCATCACCGGTGGCAAATGGACAACATATCGACATATGGCCGAAGATGCCGTCGATCAACTCACTGCACGGGGGCTCCTCGCCGCCAAACCATGCATCACCAAAACCATGCACCTGCACGGCTACAGCACCACTCCAGACAGCGACAGCATGCAAATGTATGGCACTGATGCTGCCGCGGTGCGTGAATTGGCGCAACACAACCCCGCTTGGGCGGCCCACATCCACCCCGAGTTACCGTACCTTCAGGCAGAGGTTATTTATGCGGCGCGTGCAGAGCTCGCCTGTACCGTCGAAGATGTGCTGGCTCGGCGCACCCGTGCATTACTTATCAACGCCCGGGCCAGTGTCGAGGCAGCACCACTCGTCGCAGCACTATTGGCAGACGAATTGGGGCACGTCCAGGCATGGCAAGATGCCCAGGTCGCAGAATATCGGGCATTGGCCACGGGGTATCAAATCGCCTAAGGCGTCTGTCAAACACACGAAACCGCCCCACAGCGACTGTGGGGCGGTTTTTGCTGTACCTGGCTTCGTGATTAGCGGCGACCGTTGATTTCTGCCGTCAGGGCAGGCACGATCTCGAGCGCATCACCGACAATCCCATATGTGGCAATCCGGAAGATCGGCGCATCGGCGTCTTTGTTGATGGCCACGATGGTTCGCGCCGTTCGCATGCCGGCCAAATGCTGAATCGCGCCAGAGATACCGACGGCGATGTACAGCTTGGGGCTGACGGTTTTGCCCGTCTGGCCCACTTGATGATCGTAGTCAATCCACCCTGCATCGACGATCGCACGGGACGCGCCATACGCGCCACCCACTGCACTTGCCAGTGCAGGGATGAGTGCGTGGTAGTTTTCGGCATTGCCGAGGCCACGCCCGCCCGACACAATCACCGCCGCATCACTCAGACTCACGCCACTGGCACTCTTCTGTGCGCTGACATGCGTAATGCGGGTGGCCAAACCAGCTACCGTAATGGCACTGATTGGTGATGGTGAAGCCGCTACTGCCGCCTCGGCATGGGTCTGTTTGCGGACCGATACGACCACCGTCGCCGCGGTGAACTGCAACGTCGTCGTGACATTGCCGGCATGAGAACTACGGGTCGCCAGGACGTTTGCCCCGTCGAGCCGCACATCGCTTGCATCGGCTGCCAACGCACCACCAAGCTCTGCGGCGAGTGCGGCACTGATATCACGCATGCGCAATGAGCCAGTCGTGAGCACGAGGGTGGGTTTGATCTGGTTGACCACCGCCAGCGCTGCTTGGACAACCGCATCGGAAGGCAGATGGGTCAGCGCCGCTTCCGAAACCGTCACCACTGCCTGCGCGCCATAGCGTGCCGCATCAGTAGCAAGGGCTTCGACAGAGCCACCGATGACGGCAATCGTGGTATTCCCCAGCGCAATGGCTCGGGCGATCACCTCACGCTGCGGCCCACTCACGACTGTCACGCCTTGTGGAGCATCGAGCACAACAAGAATGTTCGACATGATGCCTCCTACAATGCCTGATCGGCGATGAGCCGATCGACGAGCGTGCGGACTTTGCTGGCAACATCTGCGCCGGCGATGATTTCGCCTGCTTTGCGGCCTGCGGGAGGGACGCGATCGATGACGCTGGCTGCATTGGTGTATGCGCCGGCTGCGATGACCGGTACCTCTGCTTTGGCATATTTGCGGACCCGCAGGAGTGATGGGAAGCGCGGTTCTACCGCACCTTTGCCTACACTAATGAGGACGGGGAGGGCCACCTTGACCACTTCGGTCTCGTCTTCGAGGCTACGCTCGAGTTCGAGGTGGGTGGCCGACGACGAGACGATTTTGGTGACGTAGGTCACATGCGTCCACCCCAGGCGGCGCGCCAGCATCGGCCCAAACGCCGCGCTTTCGTCATCGGTGGCATTGCGGCCACAGACAATCACGTCGGCAGGTGCCAGTGTGGCAATCGCGGCTTGGACAATCCCCGTGGCGCTCGCCACGTCGGGCTCGCCATCGGCGGTCACCAGGACCGCATTGGTCGCGCCCATGGCCAACGACCGGCGCAGTTGGTCGACGGTTTCTTCGTTGCCCAACGAAAGCACCGTGACGTCGCCACCGTGCTCGTCGTTGAGGGACAAGGCTGCCTCGAGGGCATACTCGTCAAACAAATTCAAAATCGGCTCGATACCACTGACATCGACACGTTTGTTGGCATCGATGGCGACCGTGTTGTCGCGTGGGACCTGCTTGATACAGGCGATGATGTGCATGGTTTACTCTGCTTCCCAGGCTTCTTTGTTGTAGGCCGGCAGTTCGCAGCGCAGTTTGGGGGCGAGTTCGCGGGTGCCCATGGCAAAATCTGCCTGGAGCAATTCTTGGAGCTCACGGGTGCCTTCGTAGATCACACCGCCGCGGGCATTGCGCAAAAAGCGCTCGACAGGGTATTCATCCGAGAAGCCGTAGGCCCCGTGGATCTGCACTGCATCGTCGGCGGCCTCCCAGCTACTGACGGTGGCATGCCACTTGGCCAAGGTCGTCTCACGCGTGTTGCGGCGACCGGCATTCTTCATCCAGCCGGCTTTGTAGACCAGCAAGCGGCCCATGTCCATCTTGCGGACCATGTGGCTCATCATGCGCTTGACCAACTGGTGGTCGCCGATGGGCACACCGAAGGTATGGCGCTCTTTGGCATATTTGACGCTGGCTTCGAGGGCACCTTGGATGCCGCCGACGGCACCGGCAGCAACCGTGTAGCGGCCGCTATCGAGGGCGGTCATGGCGATTTTGAAGCCTTCGCCTTCTTCGCCCAAGCGGTTTTCGACAGGGACGCGCATGTCTTGGAAGACAATGCCGCCGGTGTTGCCGGCACGCACACCCAACTTGCCGTGCAGTGGGTAGGACGAAAAGCCGGGCATCGAACGCTCGACAATAAAGCACGAAATCCCGCGATTGCCCTTGGATGGATCGGTCTTGGCAAAGACGACGAACGTGTCGGCAATGTCGGACAAACTAATCCAGATTTTCTCGCCGTTCAACACATAATGGTCACAATCGCGGCGGGCGGTGGTAGTCATAGCACCGGCGTCCGTGCCGCTGTTGGGCTCGGTCAAGCCATAGGCGCCGATTTTTTTGCCCTCTGCCTGTGGCTTGAGGTACTTCATCTTTTGGGCTTCGGTACCCCATTGGAAGATGGTCATCGAGTTGAGGCCGACGTGCACGCTGGCCACCACGCGCAAGAAGCTGTCCATGCGCTCGA
>JBJONV010000058.1:0-21931 GCA_046051665.1 Chloroflexota bacterium | reverse complement strand
TCGAACGATCACGGGACACCCGCTGCCCCATCACATGCAACCCGTCGCGGATCACGCGTTGTTCGAGCTCGTCCAGGTATCGGGTCAGACGCATACGATACGCACCGTCGGGTTCCCCATTCCGAATAGGTACCTCTGGGACCAGCGGTGCAAGATCGATTGCAGGCGTGTCTCGTTGGAGCTGGTTGCGCAGTTGCGCGAGTTGTTTGTAGAGTCCCGCACGGGCATATGGAGGGATGAGGTGGCTGATGACAGCAGCGCCACCACGTCGTTTCGCAATGGCCGATTCTGCAGGGTTATTGAGCGGGTAGAGATACAGTTGTGGGACGTCACCCATCACGATGTCGGGCCAGCACTCACCGGTCAATCCCAGTTGCAAACCGGGCAACCACTCCGCGGTGCCGTGCATTCCCACATGTACAATCGCATCGGCCTTCCAGATGTCGATCAGATAGCGATAGAACGCAACATATTGATGATGCGGTGCGTAGTCGTGGTCAAACAGCATGCGCATCGGATCACCGGGTACGGCGAGCGGTGGTTGGACCCCGACAAACACGTTGTCGAGTTGGAATCCATCCAGTCGAATCGCGTCACGGCCAGCTGGTGCAATATCACCGGGCATCCCACCCCATTTGTTGTCGATCCGCCGCAAAATCGAATCTTTGATGACCGCCCGCATGTCATGGACTGACACTGCGACATGCTCACCTTGGCCGTTTTCCATCGTCGCCATCCGTTTGGCGAGTGCATCTGGTGTCGCAGGGATATCGCCGATTTGATAGCCGTCTTGCTTCATGCGTGTCAACAATGCATGTAACGTGGCGGGCACATTCAGCAATGCCGCAGTCCCCAACCGGCCCAACCCTGGTGGGTAGTTATAGACGATGAGTGCTACTTTGCGTTCACTCGGGGATTTGCGTCGGAGCGTTGCCCATTTGGATGCGATGGTTGCTACCCGTTCGATACGGTCAGGTATCGTGATAATCTTGTCGTTTTCGATTGCTCCAATCACAATCGGCGAGATGCTGCCATCCATTTCGGGGAGGTCGTACATGATGACGGCCTGCATCGGTGCAACACCCGAATCAGTCCATTGTTCGAGATTTTGCATCAACAACGGCTGTGCAACCATGTACGGCACATCCAGGGCACTCATGATTTCAGCAGAGGTCTCGGCATGGGCACCGGGGCGTGTCGAACCAGCTGGGCCGCCGACAATTGCAAAGCCCATCGTGCTGATGAGGAAGTCGACCTTTTCTTTGGCTACCCATTCACGCAGGGCGACGTGTGCTTCGATGCCACTCACAAAGATGGGCAACACTGCCAACCCTTTTGCTTCGAGTGCACGGATCAAATCATGTGGATATGTTTGTTCCTGGAGCAAATGCTTGCGGAACACCATCAGTGCGACGAGGGGTTGCCCACGCCGATAGTGCTTTGTTTTGAGTGCCCAGCGCATGTACTCGACGTTACTCTCGAAGAGTTCCGTACTGTCAGGGTGGAAGCATCCCATTTGCGGGATCATCCGCGGCGAAGCCACACTGACCGCTACCCCGAGACAATCACGCAGGATTAAGCGAATCATCTGTGACAAGTTCGCAGCATCCGGTTGATTCCAATAGATATTGACACTCAACCACGTCCGGAAGTCTTTGAGCTTGGCCGGCATCAACGGCAATAACTTCGCTGCTGCTTTGGTGAGTTTGGTGTATGCATACAAGGTGTCTTCGTCACGCCCCTTGGTAATCAGGCGCAGAATCGCTTGCATGGGTTTAGGGAGCCCAGACGTTTTGTTGGGGTCGATCTGATAATCACCGATTTTGGTCATGCCCATGATCTCGGGCATGCTCTCGTAGCAGAACACCGTTTGGACGCCGGCGCGTTTGATTTGGTCAGACAACCAATCGGCCTGGTCGCGATCATTGATGAGCGAAATAAAGACGACATCGGCTTGGGCGATTGCTTTCTTGAGTGCTTCGTCGTGCTCCATCACATGCCCATCATGGAACCGATGAATACGCACATCGATCCCGCCGGCAGTCAGCAACTTCTGGACTTCGGTCCAGACATGCGCGTTGAATCGCTCCATGCCGTTGATCATCGTTATGGTCTTCATACCGTTTTCCTTCTGGCTGCTGTATCTGCCGGGATGCATTGAATTCTGGAGAAATATCTGCGTATAATGAACGTGTTCGCATTACGAGGGAGGTGACCTATGGCCCGTACCATCGTCTTGTTGCTCGTAGAATTGGCATTCTTTTTGCCTTTGGCCTACGGAATTCTGATGACCTGGTTCGCCAGCGCTCCGCAACAGAGCAAGTAATCCCGCCGGACCCTGTACCACGGACCCACGCAACAGCAGTTGTGTGGGTTTTGCTATACAAGCGACACCGCCGTGGCCGCAATATCGGCCCCACTGGCGTTGGGCAAATAGATGTATTCCCCGCTGAGTTTTTCGGCGAGTTTGCGCCCTTCGCCACGACTCAGATACGTGCGTTGGGTGTCAATGACGACCGCTTTGATACCTTCTGCAGCCACCGCTCCTGCAAGCGTTGCGACCTCGGCTTCGATCGCACTATCCGGCTGCAACCCGACATTGCCACGACCATCGGTCAAAAACAACGCGACACACTGCTGAATCCCTTTGCTACGCGCTTGCTTCGCGACATCAATGGTCCCGAGCAGGGCTGCAGCCAGGGGGGTCGTACCACCGGTGGGCAAGATATCGAGCGCACGCCTTGCGAGTTCGACGCTCTGTGAAGCCGGCAAAAGCACTTCGCAATGTTCCCCGCGGAACGCCAACAACGCCACACGATCACGATGGACATAGGCCTGTTGCAATAACGTCTGTACCGCACCTTTTGCTTGGCGCATCCGATTCAGCGCCATGCTCCCACTCGCATCGACCACAAAACAAAACAAGACGCCTGCTTTCGAGCGGAACTCTTTGACGCGGACATCGTCGACCCGCAATACAATCTTGCGGGTGTTTTTGTGGTGCAGATGACGCAACGGTTGCCACGGTGCAGCAGCGCGGAGCGTAGCAGGAACGTCGATACGGGCACGGCGTGGATCACCCGCAGTACTCCGGATGTGGCGCCCACGGCTCCCGTTGGTAGCACCCCGTGACCCCGAACGCCCACGACGAATGGTGCGGAACGGCAAATCGTTCAGCGTAATCGGTAATTCTGTGAGGAGCGCCGCCATGACCTCTTCGTGCGGTGGTGCGATTTCTTCTGGGTGTGGTTGTTGCTCGGCCTCCTGCTCATCCTCGTCTTGCGGCTGAGCGTCAGCGCTGGGTGGTGGGGGAGGTGGTTGCGATTGTTGTGGATCAGCCGGTGGTGGTTCCGGCGGGACGACCTCACGGGTCGCGCGCGGCAAAATAACCAGGCGGGCTGCGACATCAAGGTCATCATCGGTGACACTGGTCCGCAGTTCGAGTGCCGCTGCAGCACACGCCGCCGCCGTGGCATAGACATCGACACGGTGTCCCTCGACCCCTGCTCGTAAGGCCAAATCAACCAACATCTGTTGTTGTCCCGGCAGCATCGTGACACGCGGCAGGACCTCGCGGGCCTGTGCAATCAGCTCTGCATCGAGTGCCGCGACTTCGTTCCAGTGCGTGTATTCTGGGTGGTGATGGTGTGCCAGCACCTCGTGGCGTTGTGCCGCCGTGCTCAAACTGGGTAACAACACCAGCAAGCCAATCCGGTCGAGTAGGTGCCGCCGGGGCAACCCTTCGGCAGGGTCATAGGTGCCGATCAGGCGGAACCGGCATGCTATCTGCTGGCTCATCCCTTCGCGTTCGAGTTGGACAATACCACTATCGAGAGCGCCGAGCAAAATGTTCACGACGCTGTCAGGGAGTAGATTGAGCGCGTCTGCATAGAGGACCCCACCATGCGCACGTGCCAGCAACCCCCGCCGCGCCGCACGGACTCCGGTCCGAAGGGTGGCTTCGATATCGATTCCGCCGAGGAGAGCTTCTTCGTCACTCCCTAACGGGAGCTCTATGAACCCACTTGCCGTGCCAAACAACGACATGCTTGCACGCGCGAGCGAACTTTTGCCCGAACCGACTGGCGCACCGATGGCGACTCCCCCCAGTCGGGGATCGACTGCCAACAATCGGATTGCTTCGACGGCACCATCGATTCCGACGAGTCCAGCCATCGGCATTGCGTGCGACATTGTGTCTATCCTGTCCCCTGGTGGCGTGTAGTTCTGTCAACCATTGGAGTAGATCGGTGTGGTAACCTGTGCACCATGGCAAAACGCCCATGATACAGGTGATTCGTCAAGCGAACGGAGTTTCGTGCGGAATCGGCGACGAATTTGGCTATGAGATGGCGTATGCCGTGTATGCGCTATTATAGCACTGCGGTTTTTTGATACATCGTGCATTCTTCCAACAAGATATGCACAATACCTATACAAGACAGTGAAACATCGTCTTTTCGCGCATAGAGTGTGTCAGAGAATAGTTCAAATTTCTCATTATTCGTGCAAACTATGGACACGCCATGTGCAGTCTATGCGAATCACTGTGTGAGAATTTGCTATACTACAGGATGTCTATCGGTCTGCAAATGTATGCGTAAGAACGAGGTTTTTTGGTGCATATCGTTACCATATCTGGAAGTATTCGGACTGCGTCGTTGCATCGTGCACTGCTCACAGAATTCGCACGAATCGTGCCAGCGCCCCACACGGTCACCCAAGTCGAGATAAGCGAGCTCCCTCACTACAGCGAAGACCGTGATGCACACGGCGATCGCCCTGCGCCCGCTCCCGTGACGACCTTCCGTGAACAACTCGCAGCGGCGGATGCGATAGTATTTGCATCCCCGGAATACAATCACGGCTATTCGGGCACCCTCAAAAACGCCATCGACTGGGCCTCCCGTCCCTATGGCAAAGGCGCACTGATGGGCAAACACGTCGCTGTCATCGGTGGCGGTGGGATGACCGGTGGGATTCGTGGGCAAGTCCAATTGCGCCAAGTATTGAACGGCTGTGGATGTCATGTCTTGCCACGGCCCGAGTTGGCGATCCGCTTGTACGAGGCCTACAAGGACGGGGTCCTCGTCGACCCGAAGGTCAGCGAACTCCTCGGCCGTGTCGCCGATGCATTGATCGCCCAAGCAAGCAAATAACCGCGGCTAGACACCTCTTGCATGGATGCAAGAGGTGTCTTTTTTTGTGCAAAATACCGCTATAATTGACGGCATTCCCAGACAAAAAAGGCATCGTATGCAACACATTTTGGTGGGCAGCAACAGCGGCGCGTTCATCGTTTCGTGGGAGAAGTCGCTCAACGACGCGACCATCAGACATCTCATGACCGACCCTGTCATCGCCGCAGCGACCATTCCCGGTCGAGGGGTCCTGTGTGCGGTCTACAACTCGAACGAAGATCACGCCCATGCACGCCTCTTGTGGTATGACCCTGCGACGTACAGCCTCATCCCCGCGAGCGAGACGGTCATCCCGCAAGTAACGAACATCGGCATTGCAGATGGGATGATCCGCATCGGCACCCATGGACACCGTCTGTACACCCTGGATGAAGGCATCCTGGTGCGTGACGAAGAATTTGATGCGACACTGCGCACACAAACCCTCCATGAGAGTAACTACGGCAGTGCCTTGTCGATGATTACCCACGATCCGCGGACCGGCAGCGGGATTATTGCCGTCAGCACCGGCGGATTATGGCTCCACAAAGCCAGTGGCTGGGAGATTACGCATCACCCCGACGATCATCTCGTCGGCCACCCTGACCAAGATCTGCGTCTGTGCTGTGTGCATGGCGTTGCAGCCGGAGCACACGGTGACATGCTCGTGCAGTTCCACCTCGGCCTCAAGCTGTATGATGGGCAGCAGTGGCATTCCGTTGAAAAACCAGGACATCAAGCTGGGTTTTCGACTATCTATCGCCCCCGTGAAAACGACTTCGTTGCGATACCATTGGTCTACGACGAACAGCGTACCGCACGCGATGGCGACATCTCGTTTTGGATTGTCGACGCCACGACGCGCCAAACCACCAACGTCCCATTTGGGCAGAGTCGTGATTACTGCTGCGTGCTCCGCAGTGGTTTGACCTTGTGTGGCGATACCGTTGTGGCAGGGACGACCTCCGGTCGTGTCGTTGCGCTGGATGGGACACAAGTCAGTGAATTGCCTCATCGCCTCGGCCGCATATTAGCGGTCGCTGCCGTCGGTTAATCGACAAAGGAGCACCATATGGCACTCGCATGGCACCAACACGGGCGTTGGCAGGCACATTGGGTACGTGGAAGTACCGTGCACGCGCCACAGGTGACCCTCTTCCATCTCGCCCTCACGCTCCCTAAAGAACGCACCATCACCCTGCATGTCAGCGGTGATGAACGGTTTGAATGGTACATCGACGGTGTCTGCCATGCGCGCGGACCAGAACGCGGCGATGGCAGTATGTGGCATTACCACACCACCACTGTGACGCTCGCAGCTGGTGAACACCACTTCGCCGCACTGGTATGGAGCCTCGGCGATGCGGCTGCATATGCACAAATCGGCAAATCCCATGGGTTGATTGTCGCTGCTGACGGCAAAAACAATGCGCTGTGTGCCACCGGCATCGCACCGTGGCGCGCCAAAACACTCCAGAGTTACACATTCACCGCGCCACACCAAGCTTGGGGGACAGGCGCGAACGTCGTCTTCGATGCGCGCCTACATCCGTGGGATTGGCAGCGCGGTGGCGGGAGCGACTGGCAACCGGTTGCGAAGGTATATCACGGCGAAGATACACTGTACGACTACGAGCTCGGCAGCCACAAACACCTGCAACCAGCCCCCCTCCCGCCCCAACGATACGATTTGCGCGGCCTCGGCACCGTGCGCTATGTCGATGCAGCCAGCGAACAGACTGCCGCTGCAACCGTCGTACGCAAAAAAACCGATAACCGGAGTGCGCATGGCGCATGGCAAACACTCGGCCAAGGTGGTGCGCCACTGACCATCCCGGCTCATACCAGTGTGCGTGTCATCTACGATTTGGGGATCTATGTCTGCGGGTACCATCGGCTGGTGGTGAGCGCAGGGAGTGGCGCGCGGGTACGGATGCACTGGGAAGAGTCGTTATCGACCAACCCCAAAGACTACTTCCGCATCAAAACCAACCGCAACGAGGTCTTCGGCAAGTACTTTGCAGGGGTCGGCGATACGTTTATCGCCGACGGGTCACCGCAGGCACTCCATCAACCGCTGTGGTGGCAATCGGGCCGCTACGTCGAAGTGCTGGTGACCACCGCAGCCGAACCGTTGCAGATTGAATCGATTGCCATCGCCGAGACTGGCTATCCATTTTCGTTCAGTAGCGCATTCGATAGCGACGATCCACGCCTCAAGAGCGTCATTCCGATGATGGAACGTGTCTTGCAGATGTGTGCGCACGAAACATACATGGACTGCCCGTACTATGAGCAACTCATGTATGTCGGCGACACACGCCTCGAGGCATTGGCGACCTATGTCTCGACTCAGGATGATCGTTTGCCGAGCAAGGCTATCAAACTGTTCCATCAATCGCGTCTGCCCAACAACCTGACGCAATCACGCTACCCGAGTCGCGTCCAACAAATCATTCCACCGTTCTCGTTATGGTGGATTGGGATGCTCTACGACAGTGCCTATTGGCGCGGCCGCAGTACCGAAGTACAGAGCATGTTGCCGGCGATGCGTGGTGTGCTGGATACATTCCTCGCGGGTACCCAAGCGAACGGGCTGGTAGCGCCTCCTGCGGGGTGGAACTTCGTCGACTGGGTACCAGGTTGGGAAGGCGGTATGCCGCCGCATGCTGACCGGCTCCCCTGCGCTACCATCAACTGGCATATCGTCTATACGCTCGGGCTGGCGGCCGACCTCGAAGATCACTACGGCGACCCGCACATGGCCCAGCGTTGGCGCGGTCAGGCACAGGCAATCGCCGGTGCGTTGGAACATACCCTGTGGGATGCCTCCGCGGGGGTCTACCGTGAGGTGCCTGATGGCACCCTGGTGAGCGAGCACGCCCAGTGTCTGGCTCTCCTGAGTGGGTATGCTCCTGATGCACATCGCACGGACATGGCACGGGCGCTCCGCGAGCGGGCAGACTTCGCCCGCACGACCATCTACTTTAGTCACTACTTGTTTGAGGCGTATCGCCAGATTGGTGCGATTGATTTGCTGATTGATCGGATGCAACTCTGGTTTGATTTGCCCGCTCAAGGATTGACCACCACCGTCGAAATGCCGGAACCGACGCGGTCAGACTGCCATGCCTGGGGCGCACATCCGTTGTTTCATTACCACGCTACCATCATCGGCATCCGGCCTGCGGTGCCTGGTGCCAGCCATGTGCGCATTACCCCACAACTGGGTCCGCTCCAGCGTGCCAATGCGACGACGCCGCTTGCCCAAGGCCACATCACCAGTGCATTCTGGCGCGACAATGGCGTGATGCGCGGGACGGTCACCCTCCCTGCAGGCGTCAGCGGCGAGATTGTGTTGCCGAGCGGTATCGTCAAAATCCCTACAGGCGGGACGGCGAATTTGTAGGAGGTCTTTCATGTTTTGTAGCCTCGTTAGTGAATAGTTTTTATGCACAATCTGGCTCACATGCAAAAACATCTCGGGATATCCCGTTCCGTGCTTGATTTTTCGACTGCGTTTCTGTAGTCAATGTAATATTCATTTTTCGCAGTATTTATAGCAACTGACACAGATGAAGTAACTCGACTGTTTACGAGATCAGAAAGGTTTTGATGTTATGTCTAACTACTGAAATAGCTGCCATTCAACCAATGGGAGCTATTTCCCAATTACGTATGGTAATGAGTAAGAAATATCAAGTTTGGAAATGCAGTTTTTACTGAGGAGACTATATGGAATACACCGGCATCATCCTTTTTGTCTGTTTGACAATTGTGATTGCGAGATACATATACCAGAATCAATCTGGAAGTACTTCAGCAACTGATGAATACAATATCCAACAATTCTGTGAACAACTCGTACTCTACGAAAATGATGGAAGAAATACATCGCTAAGGAATACATTGCTGAAATCTATCTCAGAACAACGAATCCTAGATGAGCTAAATCGCGACAGGATTTTTGGCGCGAGAATTCATCCACGAGGGCAAGCTCCTTCTGAGAGAATGGCTGCATTTATGGAGCAAGCATTTACGAAGTTCTTAGAAAAGAAATACAATTCAGCACTCAAAACGCTTAAAGAAAACCCAACCTCTGCAGATGCCCATCAACAGACCCTCTCACTCGGTCGCGAATACGCTGCTGCAGCCAGAGAGGGCGGCAAAGTAACGATTTTTGACGAAACTGCGCTTGCAAACGACATCCGAGCGGCAACAGCCAACGCCTCACAAACCCAAAAATCTCCCGATACACAGGCATCGCCGCAAGCCACATCAAGCACAAGCCTGAAAGAACGCATCGCAGCATTGACGCTCATGAAAGAATCTGGTTTGCTATCGGAAGAAGAATTTGACCGCAAACGGCGTGAGATTCTCGATCAGATTTGAACTAACGCAACGATATATGTCTGAGGATCCACCAACGACAACTCCCACGCTCGTCGCGTGGGAGTTGTCGTTAGGCTACGTAACCCCGTCCGTCTACCTTGTATGTTTTGCCCGCATATCGTCGATCGCACGTTGGATACGATGTTCGTCGCCGGCAGTCTCGAGCGGATCTTTGCGCAAGCGATGGCGCAGCGCCAACACCGCCACGCGCAATACATCCTCGGCCCCGGCAGTGGTCCGTTTTTCGTATGCTGCCAACGCCCCTGCCGCACGGGTGAGCGTCAATTCGCCGCGATGGCCGTCAATAGCCAGGAGTGCGCAGATTTCTGCTGCAGCATAGAGGCACTCGTCCTGAATATCGACGGTCGGCAAGAGCTTCTGGGCGGCTTTGATTTTTTTGCCCAGTTTGAGCTGCTCTTTTTCCCATGCCTCACAAAAGGCAACGGGGTCGAGGTCGTATGCACGCCGCCGGCGCACAATCTCGACACGTTCCGGGATGTCGGTAATCGTCGTAATCCGGGCGTGCAAGCCGAAGCGGTCGAGTAACTGCGGGCGCAAATCGCCTTCCTCTGGGTTACCTGAACCCACAAGCACAAAGCGTGCCGGATGGCGCACACTGATGCCCTCACGCTCGACAACATTAACCCCCGATGTTGCCACATCGAGGAGCAAATCGACCAAATGGTCTTCGAGCAAGTTGACTTCGTCGATGTACAAAAACCCGCGATTGGCACGTGCCAACAAGCCTGGCGCAAATGCCTGCACGCCATCGACCAAAGCACGCTCGATATCGAGCGCACCGACCACTCGGTCTTCGGTGGCACCGAGGGGCAAGTCTACGACCGGTACCGGGACCGTTTGGGCCGCGTGTTTTGTGCCGTCTGTGCAGAATGGACACATCGGCGAAGGGTGCGCCGGGTTACAGTTATAGGGGCAACCCACAACCGTCGAAATCGCGGGGAGCATATCAGCCAACGCCCGGACCGCGGTACTCTTGGCTGTACCGCGATGCCCCATAATCATCACCCCACCAATGGTCGGGTCGATGACGCACAGGGTCAACGCGAGTTTGAGCTCTGCTTGGCCTACAATGGCCGAAAAAGGAAAGACTTGATGTGCCTTCGGTTTCGTCTGATGGGCATCCTGCGCCATGGGTGGAATCCTTTCCGTCCGACGCTACACGGCTTCGGCAGCCTGATGATGGATACGATATGCATTGATGACAAAGCGCCGTTCGTAGGGCACGACGGTATTAAAGTCCGGCCACTCCTGGCGCGCCCATTCTTCGACGTGTGCGAGTGTCGCATCGAGCAGTGTCGGTTCGATGGCCCACGTTTCGGGGTCGGTACGGCTCTGCATCTGCGCAAGCATCTGGGCTGGCGATGCATGCGCGTGCCAGCTGGCAGCGACATCTTCGGGGAGTGCTTCTGCACCCATGCGCGAGAGGAATTGCTGCTTGGCAGCACCTGCACCCGGAGGCCGAATCCCCGGAGAAAGAGCCATGATGACTTCCCGCATTTTGTTGCGCATGCGCATTGCTGGTGAGGCAGGATCGTTCCAGTCACGCCCTTCGATGAACAATCCACCGTCGCGCAACACCCGCACCGACTCACGCAATACCTCACGCCAATCGCTGGCGTGGTGGAGGACGTGGACGGCCAGCGTGGCATCAAAACTGGCGGTTGTGAAGGGCATTGCCATCATGTCTGCAACGAGCAACTTGTCGAGGCCTCGTTGCGCGGCACCGTGCAACATCCCTGGCGATACATCGAAGCCGACCACCGTACAGCCATGGGCGACGACCGGGGCGGCGATGCGCCCCGTGCCGATCCCTATTTCGAGGATGCGTTTGCCAATCCCCACCTGCTGGGCAACGTAGGCGCCGATGTCCGCCGATACCGTACTGCTGTGGACATGGATGTCGTCGTAATTAGCCGCTACTTTTTGAAAATCGAATTTATTCATGCCGCTATAACCGTCTACGCCGTAGCGCTGTTTTCCATGGCCAAGGACAAATCTTTGGTGCTCAAGGTACGGAATTCCGCAATGCTCACGTTCCGTAACATAGCAGCACCGAGGGTCATCAGCACGACTTCGATCCCGAAGATCGTCGTATAGCCCATGGCAGGTGACATCAACCCGGTCTCGATAAGCCCTGATTTGAGTGCACCACTAAGGATCGTGGACAAACCTGTACCGAACGCCTGCGCCATCCCCCACATGCCCATATACAAACCTGTCGAACCCTCGACGGTCATATCCATCATCAGTGACAGCGCTCCGACATTGTAGAAACCCGTGAACAAGCCCATCACCACCAATGCAGGGGTCATCAACGCACGTTGGCCGGTGAACGCAGCAATTGCCAGGATTCCCAAGCCAAAGGCCGTTCCCAAACCGCCGACAATCCCGATGGTCTTCTTTTTAATCGACGTGGTACTACTGAGAATCCCCATGATAACCATGCCGATGAGTACACCGCCGCCCCACATCGTGTTGAACGACGAGGTCTCTTTGATGCTCATCCCGAATACTTCGCCACCGAATACCTCGAGAATCGCATCCTGCAGGAAGATACCGATAATCGAAAAAATAACGAAGAAGAAAAACGCACGTACCTGGCTATTCGTCTTGATGAGCGAGAACGCCACACCCAAGGCATTGAGCGGCGAAACCGCTGCAGTCATTGATGTCGCAGCGATATGGCGCAAATCTTCATTTGTACGGCGTTTTTCGATACCCAAAATGGGCAACGCGGCGATAAAGACAATCAGCGGAGTGAACGCATAGATGCGCTCCATCTCGGCAAACACAAAGGTCTCACTGATGTTTACTTTGATGACAATGGCTGCTGCGATGGCACTGATAATCGTAAAGGTCCACACCGTGGCGACGACCGCACCGCGTTTTTCGGAGCTCGTTACTTCTGCAATCAGCGCATGATGCGTATCACCCGTTGTGGCGATACCAATACCAAACAGAAAGAGCAATCCAAAGCCAAAGATAAAGCCAATGGTATTCCCCTGGCTCATCATCAACGCGGCCTGCGGCAAAAAGACAAAGACCGTTGCACACAACATGCTTCCGATGAAAAAGTATGGTGTACGACGATACCCAAAGATCGGGAAGCGATCGGTCAGACGACCCATCACGACTTGGAATGGCGACAAGAAGTGGTGCATGCCAATCATCATCGTAATGACCACAGCCGCAATCCCCAACTCGTGGATCGACACACGGTTGAAGTTACTCGTCAGCAACGCAAACATCCAGCCAGCTCCGATTTTTGGAATCGCCAAACGAAGCGTATCGATAACGCCTCGCATTGCTCGCATTACTGCTGCCATAGCATGTATCCCTTTCCGTGCATCGATTCGCTGTGCGACGCGACTGTAGTACCGACTCTCACGCCAAAGTATAGCACCCACATTTTGGTCACCCTTGCACCCGGAACACACAAGCATTGGAATATATGTACACAATAACTCCACAAAAAAGCAGACGCACAAAATGTGCGTCTGCAGGGGTTTTGTATCTTTGCAAAGCCATAACAGGACTTGTGCAATATTTAGATGAGACGAATCGAGGTCTGTTCTTTCGACAAAAACTCCACACCATCGGCGGTGACCAAGACATCTTCTTCGAGGCCGATGTACCCTGCCGATGTCACCACACCCAACTCGAGGGTATAGATGTTGCCGACCTCGACGAGCATCTCTGGCGTATTCCCATAGCGCTCCCAGCGGGGTCCCAACAGCGGTCCACCATCGTGGCAGGCTTTGCCCAGACCATGGCCGAAGGCATGCATATATTCTTCGTAGCCGGCATCGACGATGACGTCACGGGCGACTGCATCTACCTCGTACCCTTTGGCACCAGGGCGGAGTGCTTTGGCACCCTCACGAATCGCCTGGCGTACCGTATCGAAGGCACGCTGGAGTTCTGCAGGCATCGCTGTTTCGCCCGGTTTGCGTACGTACCAGAGGCGTTGGATATCGGAGCAATAGCCGTCTTGTTGAACGCCGAGGTCTATGTGAACGATGTGGCCTGCTTCGATTTTGATGTGTTCACTGGGGACGCCATGGCCGATGGCGGAGTTCGGGCCACTGTTGACAATCGGGCAGCCGTCCCATGCCCAGGCTGAGGGGAGGCCACGGCGTTTGAATTCACCATGAACGAAATCGCCGATATCTTTTTCGCTTCGTCCAATCCGAATCTCGCGCTCGATGAGATCGACGATGTCTTCGGTGGTATTAATTGCCGCCCGGATCAACGCAACCTCACCGGCAGTTTTGCGTGCACGCAATGCACTGAGCAATGGGCCTGCGCTGACCAATCGATCGGCAAACGGGGTACCACGCAGAATGTCTTGGAGCATCAGGTGCATACCAACGGTCAAACCATCCGAGGTTTTGTCGTCTTTGCTGTAGTTCAAGCCAATGTGACGTGGATTGAGCTTGGTCAACTCGGCGATGAGTGCTTCACGAATGCCGGCATCGTACGAGACAATGCGAGGGAATACACCGTACGATTCGACGCCCGGGGCATCATACCGACCCACAATCGCGACCCGTTCACCGTTGCGCGCAAAAATAAAGGCAGAAGGCCACGTCACATTACTGCCGATCGCCAATTCAACACCAGGATCTGGCGATACTACTGTCTCGCGAGCGAAGGTTAGCCAGCAATCGAGGTCAAATTCGTGCAACAGTGCTGCAGCTTGGTCGGACTTTTCTTGATAAATGGTCATACGAGTCCCTTTCTCGGTGAGTCTTCGGCGATTGTCGGCGAGAGGAGCGGTGGATGTACTCGATTTGATGCGACTGCCAAGATGGCACGGGCAACGGCTTCGGGTTCTTCACGTGCATCAACACGATGGAGTAACCCTTGTTGTTCATAGTATGCAATTAATGGCGCTGTCGTCCGATGGTACACCTCAAGCCGGTGGGCAATAATGTCTGGTGCATCATCCGGACGTATGGTCAGAACGCCATGCTGTGCAGAACACGCTGCAAGGGACACAGGGTCCGAAAGATGTACCGGGTATGTTTCTGTAGGGGTGACACACATGCGGCGACCCCCCAGGCGTGACAATACCACTTCATCGGGGATGTCCAACAGAATAACTGCATCTATGGAACGATTGAAGCGTCCCAACACATCGGGCAATGCAGCAGCCTGCGCCAGATTGCGCGGGTAGCCGTCCAGCACAATCCCAACGGCAGGATCGAGGGTGGCGAACTGCGTCACCAGCACATGATGAATCATCGCGTCGGTGACGAAGTCACCCGCATCAATGCGTCGGGCAATTTCTTGGCCTAAGGCAGAGCCGGTTTGGATTTCGGCACGGAGGATGACCCCTGTCGAAATCACCGTCACCGCAGCCAGTGCGCTCAACGCCTGACCAACCGTACTTTTGCCCGCACCAGGAGGCCCAATAAGCACAATATGCAAAGCCGATGCGTGCATGGGGGATTCCTTATGGGGTCGCTGTAGCAGCGACATCAGGGGTGGCTTCTGGGGTGCTGGTGGGTTCGATGGTCGGGGTATCTTGTGGGCCGAACGTCGGTGCTGGCAACGGGGTGCGGTCTACCAAAGACGGGATAATGAGTGTTTGGCCGATTTGGATGGATTCAGGACTGGCGATATCATTGGCTACCATGATTTCTTCGACGGTTGTCGAAAAATCATCAGCAATCACACTCAGCGTGTCGCCTGCCTTCACAATATACATGCCACTGGGCGTGGCCGACGGAATGATTCCTTCGGCATATGCCGTTACCGTCGCGTTTATATCGAGCGTGGCTGCAGGAGTTATGTAGAGCAATGCGGCAGCCGTTTCACGCGGGGTCAATCCCTCAGGAGAAGACGAACAGCCGATCAGCACGATAAGCGGGACGCAGAGCATCCACACACGTCGTCGGGTTGCGCTTCGTTGAGACATGAATCTCCTCCAGATGGGCAGGCAATGCTGCGTCATTATAGCACAGGGCTCCCGGTATTCGAGGACGGCACCAACTCACGAAAGAGCGCGTACGTCGGATGGTTTTTGAGGCGTTCGATCGGCCATTCACCATCACGTACCGCCTCTGCAAGTGCGATGCCTTGGGCAGCCAGCACGTGACGTCCCTGCAGCGCATCGCGGCTTGATTGGTGCGCAATGATATGCGAGACGGTATAAGACGCCCCAAATCTGCCGCGGAAGAGGGGGTAAGGCAACCGTACCGACACACGGTGGTCATCGCAGATCCGTAGTACCGCAGCATCACGTTCACTGCGATAGCGCGGATCGATTGTCGTGCCTTCACGGTACAACTCACGCAGGTACGAAATCGGGTAGTTACCGACGCGGATCATCACGTCATTCATCCGATTGCGATGGCGTACATTCGGCATTCGGAGATAATCCCAGTACACAAAATCTGCACCTGCTGCTGCAACATGCTGGATTACTTGTGTCAACGCATAATCCGTGTCATTGATATACGGAACCAAGGGCATCAACGCGACACCGACCGGTATTCCCCGGTTTTTGAGTGCGCTGACCGTCGCCATACGCTGCGCGAACGACGCGGCTTTGTCTTCGAATTTGTGTTGGATATCAGGTGTGTGCGAAACCACCGTCACGATGACCATAGCGAACCGCTTGGCATGAATCTCGGCTAACAATTCGATATCTTCTTGTACCGTTGGGCTTTTGGTCATGATGACGACGGGGTGGGGCTTGTCTGCTAAGGCACGTAACACCAGTCGCGTGCGCCGGAATCGCTGTTCTGCAGGCTGATACGCATCACTATCGGATACGAGGCCAATCACATCATCAGGTTGCATCAGCGCCAATTCTTGGGCGGCATGCTCAGTCATGTTCGCCATCATGCGTACGCTCTCGTTCAATGGTCGAGCGACCAACCCCCAACCTTCGCAATAGGCACAGCCGAATTCACAGCCATCGTAGACTGCGGCATGGTAGCGAGCCATGGTTGCATCATCTATCGACGCAAGCGGAGGACCGAACAGCGAGGGACGATTCACATCAACGAGAAAAATAGGCATGGGGGTATCCGTGTTCTGACCAAGATAGGTCCGTCGTTATTTCCGTTTTTTGGGCTTCAGTTCCCGTAGACTCTCTTGGAGGAGGAGTTCTTCATCACTGACCTCAACAGGTAAATTGAGTTCTACCCGCCATTGTTCGATTTGCACTGCCGACAATGGCACTTCTGGTTTTTCGTCGTGGTATTCCGTTTTCGCACTGGTTTGGCGTGCCATTTGCTGGACCAACAGTGCATTGGGCATGACACGCATGCCGTATTGATGTGCTACATCGATAATGCGCCGGTCTGCAGTCACCAATGCCCATTCTTTCGGTTTGGCAGTCTGCTTGATACGCCGAATTATCTGTGTATCAGCGTCTTCGGGAGAGAGGGCGAAGTGGCAGGTCACACCATAGCCATTCAGTGATTGTTGATGGCCATACACGCCACGGTCAAAGACCACCACGATGTGGCGACCTTTTTTGGCCGTCGCGACCTTGCGTAGTTGCATGACCAGCTTGAACTCGTCGTCATGATCGCTCAAGCTGATATCGGGCATGCTCCCGATGAGATTATGTCCATCGACAAGATAATTCATCGTATAAAAATATGGAGCCGTCAGAGACGGCTCCATCCATGAGCTTCTGATAGTGTTACGGTATCACAATCCCTTTGATCGTGATTGGATCGACATCCCAGGTGCCGACTTTTTGCATCCAGTCTGTCGCACGAGCACGGAACTCGTATGCGCCGGGCCCTGATGGAGCAAAGAGGGCCTCGTCAGCAGCGGTACCCATCTGCCAATCAATCCACTCAGCACCGTTGACGCGATACTGGACATCATATGATTGAATCCCGCTGACATCGTCGCTGCCACCCCATGAGACATAGACCACGCCACCGTCCATCGGAGTAGCTTGCTGGACCCACGCAGTTGGCGGCATATTGTCGTAGCGAGGGACCCACATCATGGCATCAAAACGGACGCCTTGACTGCGATCGCCGGTTATGTCGGTGAGGGTTACCTTGGAGAAGCCGGGCTTCATGTTGTAAATCCCGAGAGAGGCCCAGCGTCCGCTTTGGAGCGCCTGGTCGACCCACACTTCGCGTTCTTCGCCGTTATTGTTGATGCGATAGATGGCTTGACGGGTGGCGAACTTCCCACATGGTGGGATGAATGCCATGACTTCGTAGTAACCGATATTGGTCATATCAGCTTGCCAGCTCGCATCGTTTTCAGCTTCGGCAGGGTCGTTAGTGCCGATGGTCCAGTCGTGCTTCCCATTCAAGCCGCAGTAGTTGTCATACCATTCGACTTTGGCAAAACTGTTGTAGCCCGGTGTGCCATTGTCGATGATGACTGTTCCTGGCGGGTAGGCGAAGTTAGCTGCAGACGAATCGACTAAGCCGTCGGGGCCGGGATCGAGACCCATCCACAGGAACGTGACTTTCACCCAGTCGTTACGGACCATCCCGAGGCCATCCCAAAATGCGCCGTCGGCGATATCGATACCGTTCCCTATCGTGATTTTGCGGCCGAACATATCGAGACCTTGGTTATAGCCAAAGTCGACAGCGGCTTGCGCCATGGGCATACCGACCGGCAGGTCACGATAGAAGCGGCGTTCTGGCGTCCAATACTCGTCGTTGGTGTTCCACGGACCGACGTCCCACACGGGCAGGACGACGCTCTTGTCTTTGTAGGTCACGCGGACTTGGAACTCGTTGCCACCTTGGCTCGAAAGGACCTTCCAAGAAGGTAATGCAACGAACCAGGCACGTTCCGGGATGCGATATCCATTGGCGGTTTTTTTGCCGACCAGACCTTCCCGCGTCGAACGGACCGAGTAGGTCGGTGCAAATCCTTGCTGGAATGCAGGCGGTGCTTGCGTCGGTGCCGGTTGCGCTGTTTCGACGGATTGTGATCCATCCGAAATAGGTGGTGCCTCCTGCGCCAATGCCACGAACGGCAATGCGAGGGTAATCATCACCAGCAGCGAGACCAAAGCCAAGACGTTTTTCCGTCGATACATGCAGTTCTCCGATGTAGGGTGCGATGACGCCCGGCTTCGTGCACCATAGTATTTGGGACGATTGAACTACATTCAATCGTACGACACTATATACGTTACATGCTAGCCCTGGTAGCTGTCAAGTCAGCCAGATGACAATGACGTGAATGGGCTACTCCGATGCGGGTACAAATGCACTATGAATGAGGCGGGCAAATCCGCTTATTGCATCACTTGCCAGCGGGTCAGCCAGATATGCGCCATCAGCTCCTATCGGGCGGTACACATAGATAGCCATGAGGTAATGTTGGTTGTTTGGGGTCGTAATGACCCCGACATCCGCTTGCATGTCCTCGATCCAACCCGACTTGTGGGCCACGACGACGTCATCGGGGAGGCCACGGACCATCCGTGAACGATCGGCGTTTTCACGCATCAACAGCAGAATCTCGCTACAGCGCTCCGCATTCAACGTATCTGGGTAGAGTTTGAGGAGTGCGCCATCGCCTAGACTACAGCGATAGAGGGCATGAAAAACCGTCGCCATCTCGCGCGGGGTGGTGCGCAACATCGGATCTGCATCGGTATGTGGTGGAGGGCCTTCTTCTTTGGGACCTCCTTTGATGGTGTAATTGAGTGTCCCAATCAGGTAATCACGTGCTTCGTAGGGCAAGTTCTGGTACGTGTGCTCGAGACCGAGTGCTTTGAACATCTCGTTCATACTTTGCGCACCCTGATATGCAGCCTCGGTCCCCTCGCCGTTCATCGCGGTAGCCAGCATGCGATTCGCCGCAATGTTGTCACTGTCGATAATCATGCGGCGCATCCATGACACTTGCTTTTGATCAAATGCACTGACGCGACTATAGGCGTGGATCAGAATCGGTACCTTCATCACACTGGCACCCGAAAAAACGGTGTTTTCGTTGAGGTTGGCGACGACTTCGTCGGTATCGAGATTCATAACATAGATCCCGACAATGCCCTCCCAGCGCTTGGCCATGGTCGCGACTGCATCGTTCAATGTTGCCGCACTCACAGCCATACCACTTGGATCAGCAACGAGCGGAATCGTAATCGTCGATTCATTCTTTTGGATTGCGTCGATGACCAGTTGCTCTGCGGTAGGAATATCAAAAGTCTGGGCAGCTGCACCTACAAAGCGGGCTGCGTAGCGTGCATCGGCATCTACGAGGGTCACCCCGCCGCCTGCAGCAACGTCGGCTTGCACGAGTGTGAGTTGACTGCGTATCGCAGCGGCATCGATGCGGAGCTGCGGTGTAACGGTGATACCCGTCGTCGCCCGCATCACATCGGCAACGGTGGCAGGGATATCTATCGACACTCCCGTAATACTCACGGGGATGTTGGCAGTACCAAGCGCCAAAGTGAGCTCACGCGGCGAGAGTTTTTGGTCCGTCACCGTACGGGTGAGTGCGTCTTCGGTGAGCTCCCCGACATTTGTCCCCAACAGCCAGACATTTGCTGCAGAACGTGGTTCGGGGGTGACGGTGGGGATGGGGGTTTCGAGTGGTGCAGTCGAAGGCGCTGGTTGTTGGCTACAAGCGACCATGCTCAACACCAAGAGTCCGCCAATAATGATATGTCGCGTCAAAATACGTGTCATGAACGGCAATGCCACCTGTGTGAAAAGAATCACTCAGAATTTATCACAAATTCGCTTTTTGCGCAAACGAAAACAGGTGATTTTGTGATTCTAATGCACCAAATCCATTTTTTGTGATGCGCCTGGATGGTGATTTCTGTATACAAAAAACGGAGCCGCTGACGCGGCTCCGTTCCCTGTGCGGAAATGGGCTAGCGGGTTGGACGTTTGAGATCCAACCATTCCATCTCGTTTTGGCTGAGGCGCAACTCACTGGCTGCTGCGTTTGCTTTGAACTCATCCGCAGTCTGACAGCCGACCAATGCGAAAATATTGAGCGGATAGCTCATCACATAGGCCGTTGCGATTTGTGGAATGGTCATGCCTTTTTCTTCGGCGAGTTGTTGCACACGATCAAGACGCTGGAAGTTGTCTTCGTGGGCATAGGACGTGACAGCCAGTTTATCGAGATATGTCTCGAAGGTAGTGAGGTTGTCACGGCGCAGACGACCCGAGAAGAAGCCCCCGGCGAGGCTCGACCAGGTGAACAACGGCATGTTGTGTTTGTTGTAGTAGTCACGTGGCGCCTGCTGTGCAGGGCCGCTAATCGTGATACAGCCATCCCACGGTGGTTGTACCTGCATGGCCAACGAAAAGTTGGGGCTACTCGCGACAAAGGGAGCGAGACCGTGCGCAGCAGCATATTCGTTGGCTTCTTGGATGCGGGTGTGGCTCCAATTTGAACCGCCGTATGCCAGGATGCGACCTGCTTTGAGGTGGCTGTTGAGTGTCTCGACGATGGGACCGACGGGCACTTCGGGATCGTCACGATGCAACAAATAAATGTCGATGTGATCGGTTTGGAAGCGCGCCAGTGAGTCGTAGATGTCGGCATTGATATCCCATGGGGTGACGCGTTTGCGGTCTTGGTTGTGATGCGCGCCCTTGCCGATGATGTTTATCTTGTTGCGGATACCGCGTTCGCGAACCCACTTGCCGAACGTACGCTCGTTGTCACCGCTGCCATAGACGTGCGCGGTATCGAACGTCGTACAGCCGAGATCGCGGATAGCGTCGAGCAGATAGAAGCATTCGGGAATGGCTTTGGACTCGACCATCACACTGCCTTGGACCAGGCGTGAGATGGGATTTGGTACTCCTGCGATTTTGCCGTACTGCATGCTGTGTCTTCCTTCGTCATTGAACCAAAGAAAAAGTATCGTGTAACGCTCCGAACGGATTACTCCATTGGATAGCGCAAACCCCATTGTTCGCGGATACGGTCCATCGCCTGCATGACATGGATGGTGTCACTCCAGGGCATGATATCGCTTTCCACCCGTTTTTCGCGAATCATGCGGCCGATTTCGGCGGCTTCATAATGGTACCCGTTGCCTTCGAACGGCAACTCCATCGTCTCGGTTTTGCCGCCGCTGGTAACGGTAATGGATTTGGCGACAAACCATGGTGAGTTGATGCGGATCGAGCCTTCGGTCCCCATGATGACGACTTCCATCGGTGTGGTGGTACGCACACCCGTCGAGAAGTATGCCAACTTCCCGCCATGGAAGCGCATCACTGCAGCACCCTGCTCGTCGACACCAGTCGATCCGATATCGGCCAATCCCGCAACGTCGTTGACTGCACCCAGGAGCATCACGGACAACGAGACGCAGTACACACCCACATCGAGCAAACCGCCACCACCAT
>JBJONV010000057.1:0-3831 GCA_046051665.1 Chloroflexota bacterium | reverse complement strand
CAGCGCGATGTCACCTGGGCATGGATCAACTACACCTCGATGTTGGCAGCAGATACTGTCTTGTTTAACTCGGTGTTTCATCGTGATAGCCTGCTTGCCGCGTTGCCGTCATTGCCGATGCGCTATCACGATTACCACGAGCGCGCCGTGGTTGATTCTATCGCCCCAAAGTGCGATGTCCTCTACCCTGGTATCGATTTGCATCGCTTCGACGGTGCACCACGCTCCTCGCAGCGTGGCCCGATTACCATACTGTGGAATAGCCGCTGGGACTACGACAAGCAACCGCTCGTGTTTTTTGCGGCGATGGAAGAGTTGATCGCTCGTGGTGCCGACATCCGCCTTATCGTGTTGGGTGAGTATGTTGATCAGGGGAATGTGGCATTCAACGCGTTCCATGACCGACTCGCCCCATATGCCCTGCATTGGGGGTACGTGGCTGATGCAGATGCATACCGTGATTGGCTCCATCGTGCCGACATCGTGGTAAGTTGTGCAATACAAGAGTTTTTTGGGATTGCAGTCATCGAAGCAGCCTATTGTGGTGCTGTACCGGTGTTGCCGCGTCGATTAGCATACCCCGAGCTATTACCCGCACCGTTTCATGATCTCTTGCTCTACAAGGACGACCCTGCACTGGCGACACACCTCGAACGCGTCATCGCGGCGTACCACAACATCGATCGACCCGCCATACGTGCATGGGCTGCACAGTACGATTGGCAGCGCGTTATTGGCCGCTACGATCGCCTGATTGGAGGTGATGGTGAGGAGGAAAAGGAGTGAACTGTGCAGACTTCGAATGGATTTTTGCGATCGAGGCGTGAAAGTATTGTGAGTCGGTAGAGTTCTGTCTTCAACATGATGACAGTTTCTGTGATGCTCTGTTGCTCACGAGTCTGGGCGGTTTGACACTCCAGATCTGTACAAAATCGGTGAGTCCATAGTGGTATAATTGAAAAAATGACGTTTAAGGAGCACCAGCAATGAAGCTCACCTGTTTACAAGATAATCTGAAGCGCGGGCTTTCGATTGTCGGCCATGCCGTTGCAGGCAAAAGCACCTTGCCGGTGCTTTCGAATATTTTATTGGCGACCGACAACGGTCGACTCAAACTCGCTGCTACCAACCTCGAGCTAGGCATTACGTGCTGGCTCGGAGCCAAGGTCGATAGCGAAGGTGCGGTGACCATCCCAGCGAAGTTGTTAACCGACTTGGTGGGAAGTTTGCCCAACGATCGCATCAGCCTCGAGCTCGAGCCCAGCTCACAGAGCATCAAGTTGACCTGTGCGCGTTACGAAAACAACATTAACGGCATCAACGCCGAAGAATTCCCCGATTTGCCGGCCCTCAATCAGGGTGATCCGGTTGCCGTGTTTGCATGTGATGTGCTCCGCGAAGCAATCGATCAAATCGCATTTGCAGCTGCGACCGACGATTCACGACCGGTATTGACCGGTGTATTGTTGCGTCTACGCGATAATCATGCGACGTTGGCATCTGCAGACGGGTATCGCTTGGCACAGCGGATTATTCCATTGGCCACCCCGGTCGCAGAACCTGTCGAAGTCATCATTCCGGCACGTGCGCTCATCGAACTGTCACGCATTATTGCCGGCAGTGAGGGCGACGTCGCGATGACGATGACCTCCGGCGGCGGGCAAGTGTTGTTCCACACCGAAGACATCGATTTGGTGACTCGTGTCATTGATGGAAAATATCCGGACATCGAGCGGGTCATTCCGCAGTCGTACACCACGCGTACGATTGTCGAGACGGCTGAATTGTCCAAAGCCATCCGCGTCGCGGCACTGTTTGCGAACTCATCAAACAACATCGTGCGCCTGACCATCGAATCGGGGAGCGACACCGCCCCAGGGCAGATACATATCAGTGCCAATGCTGCCGAAGTAGGCAATAACAGTAGCAGTGTCGATGGGATGGTGAATGGCGAAGGCAACAAAATTGCCCTCAACGTACGCTTCCTCCAAGAAGCCCTGAACGCCATGAAAACCAATCAAATCGCCATCGAAACACAGACGGAACAAAATCCGGCAGTGTTCCGCCCGGTGGGAATCGACGGCTATGTCCACATCGTCATGCCGATGATGGTTCGCTAACAACACACGGACACACGGCGCCGGCATCGAGCCGGCGCTTTTTTATCATGAAAAAAGGAGCCTATCCATGACCACGCCCAAACACGCCCTTGCGATCGGCGCGCATCCGGACGATTGTGAGTTTGGGGCTGGCGGTACGCTCGCCAAAATGGCGCGTGACGGCTGGCAGATTACCTACATCATTGTGACCAATGGGAACAAAGGCACCCACGATAAAACACTCAGCCCATTTGTGTTGTCCGAGACGCGCGAGGGCGAGCAAAAGCATGCACTCGATGTGTTTGGCTCGGGTCATCGCGTCATTCATTGTCGCTACAACGATGGCGAACTCGAAGCATCGATGGCCTTGCGCCTCGAAATGTGCGTCTACATTCGCACGTTGAAGCCAACCGTGGTGTTTACCCACGATCCGTGGAAGCAGTACATGTGGCACCCCGATCATCGGGCGGTTGGTTTTGCGGTGCTTGATGGCGTCGTGTCAGCCCGTGACCACCTGTTTGTGCCCGGGTTGCGCCAAGTCGGCATCGATGTGTGGCGGCCCGAGACATTGTATCTATGGGGTGCTGAGCAGCCGGACCATTACGAGGATATCACCAGCACACTCGAAGCAAAAATCACGTCGCTGAAAGAACACCATACCCAGCTCGATAATGCCAAAGGCTGGGAAGAACGGACCCGCAATCGGGCCGCCGAAGTCGGTGCAATTGCCGGTTTTGCGGCTGCAGAAGGGTTCAAGAAAATGATCGTCTGACTGCGTTCGCGGTCAGTTCCAACTCCACGGGGGGACCCGCTCGGCTGGTGCTTCCCCGTGGGGGAAGGTGCGTAATTCTGCACGCAACAGGCGGATCAGCGTACGCATCCGCGCATTGGTCGACATCGTCAAAAGCATCTGCTTGATCCCCGGTGCGAGTTGGAATGCATGGGCAATCTGCCAACTCAGGACCTCGTCATCATCCGACCACAGGATACGTTGTCGTTGTTTGTCACCGACCGAACGTAACGCATGCAAATACCGTTCGTACACAAAGGTGAACGCATGCCGTGCAGCGGTGTTGGCGTTTGATGGACGTTCCGGTAACGCGACCCACTCTGCACGCAGGTACGGCGAACGCTGGATAATCCCGGTGACGTGGATGCGTGCCCCGCCGGTACCTTGGATGAGTACCCGGCCATCGTCGTTGACGAAGTGCGATTCGATGTTCAACATCGTCCCGACATCATGGGGAATGAGACTCGGGTATTCATCCCCGTCCGAGGGGAATGCCATGATATTGTCTTGCATGGCATCCTGCGCTTGTTGTGGTGCGGAGTGTTGGGCACGTGGCTCACACAACACCACAGCGATGGGGATATGCTGCGCCACACAATCTGCAAACATCGTGCGATAGCGTGGTTCGTAAATATGAAACGTGAATGGTGCAGTCGGAAACTGCACCACGTTTTGGAGCGGAAAAAGCGCCACCGTCGGCTTTGTGCGTTCGGTACTCATATCACCGTACTCCCCAGCGAATTACCAGACGCGGCACACGAGCCCTTTGAGGTATTCACCCTCGGGGAAGCTCAGCAGCACGGGATGATCTGGTGCCTGTGTATGTCGTTCGATGACCTGTACGTCACGCTGTGCATCGACCGATGCGCCGAAAATGACTTTTTGGAACAAATCAGGTGACACCAATCCCGAACATGAATACGTCGCCAATAATCCACCCGG
>JBJONV010000056.1:0-3142 GCA_046051665.1 Chloroflexota bacterium | reverse complement strand
CAGAGCCGCGACGCGGCGGCGCAGCTCTTCTTTTGCGCGCGCACTTGCGCTTTTCCCATCTAACATGCGTGCCATGTGTCGTCCTTTTGGCTTATTTTCCGGTCTGGGCAAACTGCTCGAGGCGGCAATACAACAAACGCTCGGCCACGTCGTATGCAAACGGCTCGGTCAATGGGAACTGCACCGTGCCCTTGGCGCAGGCAAAGGCCGTCAGCTCAGGCGCCAGCTCCAGTAGCACGAGTTGCCCTGGGTACACGCCGATGTGGTGCGGGTAGCCGGCGTAACGAATCATGATGCGCTTGTGGTATTTGAGCGTTGGGATACCGTACGTGATGCACTCCGTCGCCTCGGGCAGAATGAGCCGATAGCGCTCACGTATGCCCTGTAGCAGCCGTTGCGTGGGGCGCGGATGCAATGCGATGTGCTCGTCTACGGTCTCTACATTCGGCAACATCTACGATTCCTCCTCAATGGAGTGCGTATACCCGTTACTTCCCGGTCTCGGTGAAGTGCTGCATACGCAACTGCACGACCTGATCGATGAAGGGATGCGGGAACGGCCCGTCTAGCGGCAACTGAATGGTGCCCTTGGCTTTGACGTACTGGGGGTACTGGGCTGCCAATTCCTCGCAGACGCGGCTACCAGGGAAGATGCCGATGTGCTTTTTGAAGGCCGCGAAGTGCACGATGTTGCGCTTTTTGAGCTTGTAGGTGGGCATCGCATAGCCGATGGTCTCTTCGGAGCCGGGCAACAACCCCTGCATCTGGGCACGTATGGTGTGCAACGCGGGTTGGACCTCGGCCGGCTGCTGGGCGATGTATTCGTCGATGGTCGCAAAATTCTGCATGGCAGTGCCTTATTTGTCTTGCGGGTAGCGCCCTTTGAGCGGCTGCACCAGCTCGATGGGGTTGCCGTCGGGATCTTTGAAGAAGCCGATGCGGACGGCGTGATTATCGGGGAAGTTGAACGGCGGGATGTGGAAAACCACGCCCTTAGCCGTCAGCTCAGCAGCCGTTGCGTCGATATCCTCGACCTCGAAGGCGAAGTGATCCCAGCCGCCACTCGTACCGGCGACATGCCCGGGGCGGCTGACCAGCTCGATGGTGAGGGGGCCGGTTTTGAGGAAGATGATGTCCTTGCCGACGAATTTGCCCACCACCTCGAGGCCCAATACCTCGGTATAAAACTGCTGCATCGCAGCAAAATTGGCGGTCACGACGGCGACGTGGTGCACTGCGTTGAGTTGCATGGGGGTTCCTTCTGTATCCGGTGAATGTGCATCCATCTTACCATTGCCGTCATATAGAATAGAACGAACCGACAAACACACGTAAGCGACAGACGGTGCTCTTGGGCAACGAGCTTCATACCGCAACGTCGGTGGCGCAGGAGGAGAACATGGCGATTGATCACTTCTTGGCAGTCGATTTGGGTGCCTCGGGCGGGCGGGTCATGTTGGGGCGCTGGGACGGGGCGCGCATCTCGATCGAGCCGCTGACGCGCTTCGATAACGGACCCACCACGGTCCACAACCGCATGCATTGGGATATTTTGGGGATTTGGCGGCACATCACGGACGGCATGCAGCTCCACGCCAGCCGGGGTGGCGCAGCACTCGCCGGGATATCGGTCGATAGTTGGGGCGTCGATTACGGCCTGCTCGACCGCCAGGGTCGCCTGCTGGGCAACCCGACCTGCTACCGCGACCACCGCACCGACGGCATGCTCCAGCAGGCATTCGCCCGCGTGCCCAGTGATCAAATCTTCGCCACCACCGGCATCCAGTTCATGCAAATTAACACGCTGTATCAATTGCTGAGCATGCGCCTGCACGACGACCCGCAGTTGGCGGCTGCCGATAAACTGTTATTAATCCCCGACCTGCTCCATTACTGGATGTCGGGCGTGGCCGCTGTCGAATACACCAACGCCAGCACGACGCAGATGCTGGATGCGCGCACGCGCACCTGGGCCGACGAGATGCTGGCGCGCTTGGACATCCCGCGGCCGATTTTGCCACCGGTCATCGCACCAGGGACAATCCTCGGCCCAGCGGTCGGTTCACTGTGCGACGCCGTCGGCTTCAAAACCGCGCCGCCGGTCATTGCGGGTGCGACGCACGACACCGGCGCTGCCATCGCGGCCATCCCCGGGCTCGATACACACAGCGTCTACATCAGCAGCGGCACCTGGAGCCTGATGGGCATGGAGTTGCCGGCGCCGGTGCTCAGCGCGGCAGCGCGGGCGGTCAACTTCACCAACGAAGGCGGCATCAACGGCACCATCCGCCTCCTCAAAAACATCGCCGGATTGTGGCTCTTGCAAGAATGCCGCCGCAGCTGGCAGCGCCAGGGCCAGTCGTACACGTGGGAGGAACTGATGGCGCTGGCCAGCAATGCCGCGCCGTTTGTGAGCATCGTTAACCCCGACGCAGCGGCGTTCCTCAACCCCGACGACATGCCCAGCGCCATCCAGGCCTACTGCGCCCAACACGGCATCAGCGTGCCACAGACACCCGGTGCGATTGTGCGCTGCTGCCTCGAAAGCCTGGCGCTACGCTACCGCACGGTACTCGACACCCTACGCGATCTGACCGGCCAAGACATCGACACCATCCGCATCGTCGGCGGCGGCTCGCAGAACCAGTTGCTCAACCGCTTCACCGCCGACGCCTGCAATCTGCCCGTCGTCGCCGGCCCGGTCGAGGCCACGGCCTTGGGGAACGTGCTCATCCAGGCGCTGACCATCGGGGCCATCCCCGATTTGGCGACGGGGCGGCGCATTATCGCCGAGTCGTTCCCACCCACCGTCATCGACCCGAGCACCGACCGGGCCGCTTGGGATGCGCAGTTGGCCGGGTTTGCCAAATTACCGCTCTAATACGCCCAGCGCTTGACTGTCTCTATAATGAAGCAGACGAAAAACAACGATTGGGAACTGCCGTGGACAACGAACAACTTTACACATACCTCGAACGCTCCATCACCGAGCGCCATTTGGCCGGTGACAAAACCCAACTGGCCAAATTACAGACCGCCTGCGGTGTGATTATGGCAGCAGCCACCGATGCCGGGCAGGCAGCGTTGGCCAAGCGCTTCCAGATTTTGGCGGCGCGAGCGGCGAATCTGGCCGAAAAACTCG
>JBJONV010000055.1:0-8703 GCA_046051665.1 Chloroflexota bacterium | reverse complement strand
CTTCGTGGGCGACATGCAAGAGGAAGTGGACAACCTGCTCTGGCGTGCCGGTGAACTTTGCCCGCAGTTCCGGACGTTGCGTCGCGACACCAACGGGACAATTATTGCTGTGACAGGTACGTGCCATCACACAGCCTTCGGCAACGAGAGCTGCAGTGCCGAACGACACTTCGTCGGCGCCCATCAACCCCGCCAGCACAACATCACGGCCGGTTTTGATGCCGCCATCGATGCGTACCCGGACGCGACCACGGAGGCCGTTGAGCACGAGGGTCTGCTGCGATTCGGCCAAGCCGAGTTCCCAGTTGACCCCGGCGTGTTTGATGGAAGAAAGCGGAGCTGCCCCGGTGCCACCCGAATGTCCCGAAATATGGACGACTTCTGCGCCGCCCTTGGCGACGCCGGCAGCAATCGTGCCGACCCCGGCTTCGGCGACCAACTTGACCGAAATATCTGCGGACGGGCTCACCTGTTTGAGGTCGTAAATCAGCTGCGATAGGTCTTCGATACTATAAATATCGTGATGGGGCGGTGGCGAAATCAGCGAAATACCCGGCATGGTATGGCGCGTCCGGGCGATTTCTTCGGTGACTTTGGCGGCGGGGATCTGACCACCTTCGCCCGGCTTGGCTCCCTGCGCCATTTTGATCTGCAGTTCTTTGGCCGAGACGAGGTAACCCGGTGTCACACCAAAACGCCCCGATGCGACCTGTTTGATGGTGCTGTTGCGTTCGTCGCTGTAGCGTTCCTCACCCTCACCGCCTTCTCCGCTATTGCTCAAGCCGCCGATGCGATTCATGGCGATGGCAAGGGTTTCGTGGGCTTCAGCACTGGTCGAACCGAGGGACATCGCTGCCGTGGAAAAGCGTTTGACGATGGCTTCGATGGGTTCGACCTCGTCGATGGGCACAGGGGCACCGAGCGGTGCGATGTTCAACCAATCGCGGATTTCGGTTTTGCGTTGGTGGACGAGTTCACGGTAGGTCTTGTAGGTCTCGTAGTCGCCGCCGTTGGCCGCTTTTTGGAGGGCGTGTACAACAGATGGGGAAAACGCATGGAACTCCCCGTCTTTTTTGAACTTATAGTAGCCGGGATTGGCGAGTGTGGTGCGTGACGCAACGAGTGGCAGACGACTTGCGAATGCTGCATCGTGTTGCTCGAGGACGCGCGCTGCGAGTTCGCGCATATTGTGGCCACCGATGCGGCTCGGCACGCCGGGGAAGCACAGTTCGGTCACATCGTGGCTCAAACCGATGACTTCGAAGGTCTGTGCACCGCAATAACTATCGACCGTGGCAATGCCCATTTTGGACATGACCTTGAGGAGCCCTTTTTCGAGGGCATGCACATAGTGATGTTCGGCTTCTTCGGCAAGCTCTGCAGGGGTGGCATTAGAAGGGGCAGGAGCGTCGGATTCCGCGGTTTTGGAACCTTTGACTTCCGACCGTTCGACCGCGATGGCTCGTACCGATGCTAACGCCAACCATGGATTGACTGCTTCAGCCCCCATCCCAATCAGACAGGCGAGTTGGTGTACCTCGCGCATGTCGCCGCTTTCGACCACGAGACTGACCTGGCGTCGCACACCTGCATCGACCAAGGCACGATGGACTGCGCCTACAACCAAGATACTAGGGATAGGCGCACGGCGATCGTTACAGGCGCGGTCACTGACAATAATGATGTGTTTGCCGGTATGTGCTGCAGTGACCGCTGCTTGACACACGCGTGAGATAGCGACGGTCAGTTCGTATGGTCCACTACTTGCTTTGAACGTTGCGTCGATGGTAGCGCTGGCAAACGCTGGGTCTGCGTGCGTCCGGATTGTTTCGAGGTGACCGTCACGCAAAATTGGACCAGACAAGCGGAGGAGGTGTGCATGTTGCGCGGACTCTTCAAGCAGATGACCACGTGACCCCAAAAGGGTTGCCATCGACATGACGAGCTCTTCGCGGATCGGATCAATCGGCGGATTGGTGACCTCGGCGAAGCGTTGTTTTACATAATTGTATACGGGACGGGCACGTTCGGCGAAAATCGACAGCGGCGTATCATCGCCCATCGAGCCAACCGGTTCAGCACCGTCGCGAGCCATCGGACGCAAGACGACCGACAATTCTTCGGCGGTGTAACCAAAGGCTTGCTGGAGCTCACCCAATTGGGCTGCTTGGGCTTCTTTGTCGCCATCGATTGCAGCGATATCGCCAGCCCGTGCAGACGACGCAGGGGCGAGCACGTGCATCTCTTGGGTCAACCATTCGGCGTAGGGGCGACGGCTTGCCAATGCAGATTTGATGGCAGTGTTTTCTTCGAAGATGCCGCGCTTGAGGTCTGCGGCAATCATCTGGCCGGGACCTACTTTGCCCTTGCGGATGATACGTGATTCGTCGATTGGCACTGTCCCGACTTCGGAACCGCAGATGATGAGGCCGTCATCGGTCTGGATAAAGCGTGCGGGGCGTAGTCCGTTACGATCGAGCGACAGCCCTACCGTCTGGCCGTCACAAAAGACCAATGCCGCCGGACCATCCCATGGCTCGACGAGTGCGGAGTGATATTGATAAAAGGCGCGCCATTGGGGATCCATGTCTTTGATGCGTTCCCATGCCTCGGGAACAAGCATTGCCAAGCCGTGCCTGATATCGCGCCCACCCATGACAATCAGTTCGAGGACGTTGTCGAGCATTGCCGAGTCACTGCCGCTCCGGTCGATAATGGGGCCAGTCGTGGCGACGCGGGCACCAAGGTCGGAACGGACGGGGACGGATTCTGCACCATTCCAGCCGGCGTTCTGCCATGCCGATTCACGGGCTTGCATCCACATGACGTTGCCGGTGAGGGTATTGATTTCACCATTATGCGAAACCATGCGGAATGGTTGTGCACGTTCCCACGTGGGAAAGGTATTGGTCGAATACCGCTGGTGATAGACCGCCACAGCAGTTTTGTAGGCTGGATTACGCAGATCGGGATAAAAATCGGGGAGATGCTTGGCGGTGACGAGACCTTTGTAGACGATGGTGCGGTGCGACAGAGAGGGGATAGCAAATCCCGAAAAGCCACGCTGCTGACCAATGGCTTCCATATCGCGCCGAAGCAAGTAGAGGCTCCGTTCGTAGCGCTGTGCGTCGACGACTGGCGTCTGGGGCACAATGTAACATTGCTCGATGATGGGGCACGATAACGCGGCACGTTCACCAAGGAATGTGGGGTCGGTCGGGACGGTACGCCAGTGAATAATATCGAGTTTGAGTTTGTGGGCAGCAGCACCGAAGAGGCTCCGAATCGTCGCCCGGACTGCTTCGTCGCGTGGCATAAACACCATGCCAACAGCGATGTGTTGTGTATCTACGGTGATTGTGTGATTGGCGAGTTCCTGTGCAATGAACGCAAGCGGCAATTGGGTCAATACGCCTGCGCCGTCACCGCTTTTCCCATCTGCCGCCACCGCTCCCCGGTGCTCCATATTTGCTAACGACTGTAACGCCATCGACAGCACATCATGCTGTGGGTTGTTGTTGAGTCGTGCCACAAAGCCGATACCACAGGCATCGTGTTCGAATTGTGGGTGATAGAGACCGCGGGGTTGTGGAAGGGTAGATGGGGTCATAGGAGCTCCTTCGCATGAACAAAGGGGTAAAAAAACCAGCACACACGGACGCCGTGTCGCTGGTGCATCATTGCAAATATGTGGGGTGTGACAATAGTACATAAATGCACAATCTTTGTCAAGCACAGTAACACATCGTGGGATGCGGTATTTATCTGTTTGGAAAGAGGAATGCAGCCGTTACACAGAGTATCCATTTGCGGAACAAACGAAACCCCCGCATCGGCGAACGTACAGGACAGACGACTGCATGTACGACCGATGCGGGGTGCGGAACTCAGAACGAGTTCGTATCTATGCGTGTTCGTTTCAACACGGCAGAGATCCGTGGTGGAGAAGTCGGGTTAGACCGTTGTGTAGGCGGTTTCGCCGTGTTGCGATGCGTCGAGTCCTTCGGTTTCTTCGGCTTCACTGACACGTATACCAATGGTTGCATCGATGATTTTGAGGAGCACGAAGGTAACGGTCGCGGCGTAGGCTGCAACCACGAGAACCGCAATCAACTGGGTGAGCAACTGCTGTGGGTTGCCGTAGAGCAACCCATCGGCACCTGCGGCATTGACTGCCTTGGTTGCAAAGACACCGGTCAACAACGCGCCGACGATACCGCCGACGCCGTGCACGCCGAACACGTCGAGCGCATCATCGACACGACCGCGGACGACGAATTCGGTAACCCAGAAGCAGACTGCGCCGGTGCTCAGACCAATGAAGATGGCAGCCATCGGTGTCACAAATCCTGCGGCAGGCGTGATCCCGACCAAGCCCGCAACGGCACCTGCAGAAGCGGCCAAAACGCTGGCCTTGCGGTGTCGGACCCAGCTTGCGGCGAGCCAAGCGAGCATACCTGCTGCAGCGGCGATATGCGTCGTGACAAATGCACTTACTGCCAAGCCGTTCGCGCCTAATGAACTGCCGGCATTGAAGCCGAACCAACCGAACCAGAGCAACCCGGTGCCGAGCAACGTGAGCGTAGCGTTGTGTGGTTGCATCGGTTCCGTGCCGTAGCCCAGACGCTTCCCGAGGACAAGCGCACAGACCAAAGCCGATACACCAGACGTGATGTGGACGACCGTACCACCGGCGAAGTCGAGTGCGCCGAGTGTTCGGATCCAACCGCCGACGCCCCACACCCAATGCGCTACTGGTGCATAGACGAGTGTTGCCCATGCCAGTGCAAATATCGCAAATGCCACAAAGCGTTTGCGCTCTGCGAACGCGCCCGAGATCAACGCAGGGGTGATGACAGCAAACATCATCTGAAAGACCATGAAGGCTGCATGGGGGATAGTCGCTGCATAGTCAGGATTTGGTTCGATGCCGACACCCTGCAATCCAACCCAATCGAGATTGCCGATGAATCCGCCGACCGTTGGTGCAAACGAGAGTGAGTACCCCCAGAGTGCCCATTGCACACTCATCAATGCCAAGATGAAAAAAGAATGCATGAGGGTCGACAACACGTTTTTTTGGCGGACCAGACCACCGTAGAAGAACGCCAGACCGGGGGTCATCAACATCACCAACGCAGAGGCGACGAGTACCCATACCGTATCAGCACCGTTGATTGCATCCATGGTTTCCTCCGTTTTACGCGTAAAAAAAGAATGCTATCGCTTGGTACCGCCTGTGGTGCGTCATTGCATACGGCGAAACCGATGTATCAGAATATGACGATGAGTTGTTCTGCAGCTTTGCAAAACACAGCACGTCATCTTCGAAGTATTGAGTTGAACGCAGTGGGGGAGTGTGTGGGAATCGACTTTGAAATGCTCCGGGGCCAATCGCCCCGGAGCCGTGGACTGATTTAGGCGTCGTAGTACATGAAGAATTCGTATGGGTGTGGGCGCAAGGCGATGTTGACGATGTCCTTCGTGCGCTTGATTTCGATGAAGGATTCGAGCAAGTCCTTGGTAAACACGCCGCCTTTGAGCAAGAACTCATGATCTTCTTCGAGGGCGGTCAAAGCTTCACCCAAGCTCCCTGGGGTGCTCTTGATGTGTGACTTCTCTTCGGCTGACAACTCATAGATGTCGACGTTGAGGGCCTCGGGTGGCTCGATTTTGTTCTGGATACCGTCGAGACCTGCCATCATCATGGCAGCGAATGCCAGGTATGGATTGGCGGTTGGGTCTGGGAAGCGGACTTCGACGCGGCGTGCCTTGGGCGAATCGGAGTAGGTCGGGATACGAATGGCTGCCGAGCGGTTCCGGACCGAATAGACCAAATTGATCGGTGCTTCGAAGCCTGGGACCAAACGGCGGTAGCTGTTTGTGGTAGGAGCACAGATGGCCAACAATGCTGCTGCGTGCTTGAGCACACCACCGATGTACCAGCGTGCGGTGTCTGACAACAAGGCGTATTTGTCCTTGTCGAAGAACAATGGCTTGCCGTTCATCCAAAGGCTCTGGTGGACGTGCATACCGGAACCGTTGTCACCAAACAATGGCTTTGGCATAAAGGTAGCCGAGAGACCATGTTCTTTTGCAGTGGTGCGGACCACGTACTTGTACTTCTGGAGTTGGTCGGCCATCTTGAGCAGGGTATCGAAGCGCATGTCGATTTCGCACTGACCAGCAGTGGCGACTTCGTGGTGATGCAACTCTACGTCGATGCCGATATCTGCCATCTTGAGGATCATCTCTGAACGGATGTCCTGCAGGGTGTCGGTTGGTGGAACCGGGAAGTAACCTTCCTTGTAACGGACACGGTACCCCTTGTTGCCGCCTTCTTCTTCCTTGCCACTGTTCCAGATGCCTTCGGGGCTGTCGAGGAAGTAGTAGCCGGAGTTTGGCGTCTGGTTAAAGCGAACGTCGCTGAACAAGAAGAATTCGGCTTCTGGACCAAAGTATGCCGTATCGGCAATGCCGGTCGTCTTCAGATAGGCTTCGGCCTTCTTGGCGACATTGCGTGGGTCGCGGGAGTATGGTTTGCGCTCGAGTGGATCGATGACGTCACAGATCAACACAAGGGTAGGAATCTTGAGGTATGGGTCAATGAAGGCCGAGCTAGGATCAGGAATCATCAACATGTCGGACTCGTGGATGGCTTGGAACCCCTTAATCGAGGAACCGTCAAACCCGAGACCTTCGATCATCATGTCTTCGGTAAGACGTGATGCCGGCAGCGAGTAGTGCTGCCATCCGCCGAACAGGTCCGTGAACCGCGTGTCGACGATTTGGATGTTTTTGTCCTTGATGAGTTGAAGAACTCCCTTTGCGTCCAGTGCCATGTCTGTGCTCCTCATGCATGTCGTACAGTCCGCGTCAATCGCGGTGCTGTCTTCGCCTCAGCAACGACTCTTCATTGAGTAGTTTATTGGAATGTTGGAAGTATAGAAGAATCACCATGACGGCGAAAGCGTAAAACGCACGAATCATTTTGTCTTCATTTGTGCAAAATATACAAATGATGTCTTATGGGTTGTAGTAAAGAATTGTATTGCTCAGATTGCCTTGGTATTTTGCACAATTATTCGCTGAACGCCCGCAATTCGTCAAAGAAAATGGTCCCGGCGCTTCCAACGCCATCCGGAGCATCATCAAGCACGAGCGCTTCAAATGTTGCGGGTTGGTGAAGGATGCCGTCACCGGGGTCGATGAGATCCCAATCAGCAAAACGCGAGGGGAGCGGCGCGCAGATGGTACGCCAACCGGTCGGACCGCTCAATCCGAGCGTCAGTTGGACGCGTGCCCCGGTGCTCCCACGCAACCAGACTTTGATGAGCGTGCTGGTATTGTCACCCCATATGTTGAGGCAGAGGCGTTGGGTGCCGATGGGGAGTGGCGCATGATGCCAGCGCCGAAAAACCACATATTGGTTCCCGCTCGGCGGGAATGCATAGCGAATGGCACCAGCGGTCGTGCCATGGGTTGCTCGGCGTTGGGTGTGGAACAGTACACCCGTGTGCTCGTCGCCGCGAACCCACACGTGATGTGTCCCTTCGAAGTCCAGAATGAGCGTACCGTTTGCTGACGGTGCCGTCAGTTCCTGGTGGGATTGGAGGGCACGGACGACAGCGACTGCTGGTTTGGGTATCGACATGTCGTCGGGTCCCGTTCCCCATGCATACAGACCGTACGAGTTGTGTAATTCATCCTTCCAGCTATACCAAAACACATGCGAAATACCACTCGCCCAGAGGATGGGGACGGCCATTGCCAGCGCGCGTGCTTGGAGCGCAGGGGTCATTGCACCTGGCGGGTCGCGGTCGCTGAGCGCACTGCCCCAACCGACTTCGGTCACCCAAATGGGTTTCGGACCATAGCGATGCAGGAGCGGAGCCAGATAGTGTACGGCGTCCGCTAGCCCCGCATAGCGTGGATCGGTAGGATTTACATACGGATGTATGGCAAGAATATCGACGTCGTTCCAGAGACCGACCGACGCAGCAGCAGCAAGAAATCCTGGTGCGAACGGGTTGACACCTGCAGCAACGATCTGCACTTCGGGGGCTACCTGCGCGAGTGCCACTGCTGTGGCGTGGACGAGTGCGGCATAGGCGCGGGGATCGGGAGCGGGATGCCAAAAGTGTGGGTTATCGGGTTCGTTCCATATTTGCCAATAGCGAATGGTGCTTCGGTAGCGGGCAACGGTTTGGGCTGCCCACTGTGCGAACAGGACAGGGTCAGGAGCGGCGAACGAATTGTCATATGGGTCGTCGTGGGGTGTGAGTGTCGCCCACCCCGGGGGATGCCCGAGTACCCCGAGAATCTCGATATTGTTGTTTTTGAGCGCGTCTACTGCGGTGTCGGTGAAGGTCCAATCGTATACATCGGCGGTGCGTTGAATGCGATACCAGTGGAAGTCTTCGCGGACCCAGCGTGTCTGGGTAGAAACGACGAGACGGCTCTGTGCAGGAATCGCAGAGATGCGTTGCGAGCGGCTGGCAAAATGGGTGTTGACGCCGAGGATGCCTGATACGGGCGTCGCGGGGACAGCGACCGCTGGTCGCGCAGGAATGGGGGGCCATGCCACACCGCAACAGAGGGTGAACGCACAACACCAACGGACAAAAAGACTATGGTGTGCGGACATAGAGTGTACTCGTCGGCTGGAGCGCATGGGTCGTGCCTGCTGCATCGATGACGTGC
>JBJONV010000054.1:0-71374 GCA_046051665.1 Chloroflexota bacterium | reverse complement strand
GCGCTGAGTTATGCACGCTGTCGGCCGCCAGGGCATCATGCAGGCACAGATATGTGTGGAGGCTACTGCTACCTCAATAATGCCGCCGTGGCAGCAGACATTCTGAGCCAGCACGGCAATGTGGCGATCCTCGACATCGATATTCATCATGGCAACGGCACGCAGCAGATATTTGCCGCCCGTGCCGATGTCCTCTTTGTGTCATTGCATGGTCACCCGGATGAGTGTTATCCGTACTTTATGGGCTTCGCCGATGAACACGGCCATGGCGCGGGGGTCGGGACGACGATCAACATTCCACTGGCCTTTGGCTGTGATGACGAAACCTACCTCGCACACATTGATGTCGCACTCGGACACATTCGGGCCCACGGTGCGACGGCGCTGGTTTTATCGGCAGGATTCGACACTTTCGGTGGCGATCCGCTGGGGGGGTTTGCCCTGACGCGCCAGTGCTACACCGCAATCGGTGCACGCTGTGCAGCGCTGGGGATTCCCATCGTGGTCATACAAGAGGGCGGATATGCGGTCGCGGCATTGGGCGAAAACGTCGTCGCGTTGCTCGATGGACTCACAGGTCGGGCTCGCTGAGATTGCAGTGCACGATGGCGGTGTGGTAGCATAATGGCTATTCGAACGACGTGGGGGGGACTATGACACGGTTACCGAGCGGTGGACGCATCGAAGTCATCTGCGGATGTATGTTCAGCGGCAAAACCGAGGAACTCTTACGGCGTCTCAATCACGTCAAGCTTGCACGTCAATCATTAGTGGTGTACACCCCACGGCGCGACACACGCTATCGCACCGGTAATTTGGCCAGTCACAACGGCCAGACCATCGAAGCAGTGTCGATTAGTACCATCGATGAAATCGTTGCACACGTCCCGGCCGGTGTCGCTGTCGCAGCGATCGACGAAGTCCAATTCCTCGAAAGCGACGCTGCAGCAGTCGTTGCAGGATGCCAAACACTGGCTGACCGCGGGATTCGCGTCATTGTGGCCGGCTTAGATCAAGACTTCCGCGCCAAGCCATTCCCCATCGTGGCAGAACTGATGTCGGTCGCAGAACAAGTCGACAAACTCTTTGCAATCTGCGTCGAATGCGGCGCATATGCGACGCGTTCACAACGGCTGATCGACGGCCAGCCAGCACCGCATTCGGCACCGGTGATTGCAGTTGGTGGGCTCGAGTTGTATCAGGCGCGCTGCCGCGTCTGTTATCAAGTTGGCGACGCATAATTCTCGAAAAACAGGTACAATTGTGCTATCACAGTGGCGCTGAGCGCTTAACACGGAGGAGCATGCCATGCCTTATGTCATTACCGAAGCCTGTATCGGCACCAAAGACGCATCCTGCGTATCGGTCTGCCCCGTCGATTGTATCTACGAAGGCACCGATCAGTACTACATAAACCCAGACGAATGTATCGACTGTGGTGCATGCGAACCCGAATGCCCCGTCGAAGCCATTTTTTCGGACGATGCGGTTCCCGAGAACATGCGCAAGTACATCGAAAAGAACTCGAGGCACTTTTCCAAATAATGTTGCAGATGCGACCAGCCCGTGCCATGCACGGGCTGGTTGTTTTTCTATTATGATGAACGTCGTACACAGCGACCATCGGACGACACAGCGAGCATGACATGGCGACACAACAACTTCCAGCACTCCACCCAATAACAAAGCACGTGGTGACGATTTTATTCATCGTATCCGGCATTGTGATTGCGTGGTATCTCTATGCAACAACGGCGCCTACCGACGAATGGTCGCGACGCTGGCTGCTGGTCATCGTTCCGTTTCTGAGTGGCCAAGGGCTCCTCTTCGGCTGGTCGCATGCGTGGCGTGATATTTTGTTGTGGGTAGCGGCGATTTATCTCTTTGCGCCGTTCATCGCAGCACGCATAGAATCCTGTACGACTGTGATACCTGGTGAGGTACCTTGTTTTGCGGATGTCGTCATCCTGCGCGAACTCACCAGCCAGATGGGTCATCCGGTCTATTTTCTTGCACTTATTAGCGTACACACCTGCAGCATTTTGATCCTGTGGTTGGTGTTGGCACGGCAAGGAGTACCACATGCATCAACACATCCGTCAACGGATTGAGGCACTCGAGCAGTCGACGTTATCACCGCATGCAGCACAGAGTTCTCGCGCGGTACGCGACATCCCCGAAGCCGAATCCCCGGTACGTACGAGCTTCCAACGCGATCGCGATCGTATCCTCCACTCGAAGCCATTCCGGCGTCTCAAACACAAAACACAGGTTTTCATTGCACCGCAAGGCGATCACTATCGCACCCGTCTGACCCATACCCTCGAGGTGACGCAGATTGCGCGTACCATTGGGCGTGCGTTACGCCTCAACGAAGACCTTGTCGAGGCGATTGGACTCGGACACGATATCGGCCATGCACCATTTGGGCATGCAGGTGAGACAGCCCTCTCCCATGCCATGGGGGAGTCTTTTCGTCACAACGAACAAAGTCGGCGGATTGTCGAAGTCATGGAAAAAAACGGGGCAGGGTTTAACCTCACCTATGTCGTGCGGGAGGGCATCTATATGCACTCCAAAGGGCGCAAAGATATCAGTGCCAAAGCGTGGGGAGTGGCCAGCACGCTCGAAGGTCAAATCATCAAAATCGCTGATTCCATTGCCTATATCAACCACGATATCGATGATGCGTTGCGGGCAGGTATTTTGCATACCCATGACCTGCCCGCGGATGCCATCGCAGTCCTTGGTGACACACATGCACAACGCATCGACACCATGGTCTGTGATTTGATCGACACGAACTGGTGGGCAACAGGCGATGGTGCCGTGCCGGAACGATTTGAATTGCAGATGAGTCCAACAGTGCTCGCAGCAACAAACACCCTCCGTGAATACATGTATCAGCATGTGTATCTCGGCTCGGCAGCCAAAACCGAAGACCACAAAGTCGATTTAATTATCCATTTGCTCTATACGCACTTCATGAATCACCCCGAACGCATCCCCGCCGACATCATGGCAAATGTGCAGCAACGCGATGAACCCCTGCGACAAGCAGTCGTCGATTATGTGGCCGGGATGACTGATCGCTATGCAACACAAATCTTCCAAGACATCTACATCCCACGGACGTGGGGTGGGTAAGGAACATCCCGTCCCACAGGACCGTCTGGACGATACGCACTATGACCAACAGCAATGTTATTGAGCAAATCAAAGATCGTGTCGACATTGTCGAACTGATTGCAGCCAAAGTCCAACTCCGCAAAACGGGACGGTCGTTTGTGGGGTTTTGCCCGTTTCACTCCAATACACGTACTCCTGCATTCACCGTGTACCCCGATTCACAGAGTTTTCACTGTTTCGGCTGCAAAGCATCCGGCACGGCCTTCGACTTCGTCATGCGGAGCGAAGGCATCGAATTCCGTGAGGCGCTCGAACTCCTGGCGCAACGCACGGGAGTCGAACTCACCCCACGGACAGCCCAAGACGATGAACGCGATCACGTGGCCGAACGCCTCGGCGAAATAAACGCTGCGGCAGCACGCTTCTTCCAACATATGCTCATCAAGTCACCCCACGGAGCCGATGCACGCGCATATGTTGCCAAGCGGCTCATTAACGATTGGTCGCTCGAACACTTCCAGATCGGGTATTCACTCGATTCATACACACGGTTATTCGAGTACCTGACTATCAAACAAAACTATGCCCCCGACGAAGTCGTTGCTGCTGGCCTGGCCATTCGACGCGATGATGGGACCTACTTTGATCGCTTCCGCGGCAGGGTGATGTTCCCCATCCGCAGTGCGAAGGGACTTATCATCGCCTATGGTGGACGTGCCATGGGGGATGCCCAACCCAAATATCTCAATTCACCACAAACCCTGCTGTTCGACAAAAGCGCCGTGCTCTACGGCCTCGACATGGCCCGTGAGGCTATCCGAGCGCAAGACGCCGTGGTGGTGGTCGAAGGGTATGTCGACGTGATTGCCCTCCACCAACATGGGTTTCGGAATGTCGTCGCGCCACTCGGCACGGCATTAACCGCAGAGCACGTCCACATCATCAAACGCCTCACCAAAAACATTTACTTGGCACTCGACGCCGACACTGCAGGTATCAAAGCCACGCTCAAGGGATTGCAGACGCTCAACGATAATCTCGACGCGACGTTGATCCCAGTCCCGACCCCGTCCGGCGTCTTGTCATGGAGCCGCAATGTCGATGCGACCATCCGCATTATCGAGCTTCCCGATGGCCAAGATCCCGACGAATTACTCGCCAAAGACAGCACGCTCTGGCCGACCCTCGTCGAAAACGCGCTTCCTGCGATGGACTTTTACTTCCAAGTATTGACGCGCGACCTCGACCTCGACCAACTGCCTGACAAACGCACCGCCATTAATCGCCTCGGTCCACTGATTGTCCAAATTGCCAATCAACTCGAACAAACGCATTATGTCCAGCAACTAGCGCATTTGCTCGAAGCAGACGAGATGCTGGTGCGCCGTGAATTACGCCACCAAGCCCCCGCTGTCAAACAGAAGCCCCAGGCCACCCCGAGTCAGCTCCCACCATCCGCTCCCACGGGAACACGACCCTCAGAACAACATCCCTCCGTGCGCCCGCAACGTTCTTTGAGCGCGACGTCTGCGCAACCGGCGGCCGAATATTTGCTCATGTGCATGCTCAACAGCACCGAAATCCGCGAAGCAGTCGAACAGAAGCTCGTTGCCGATCTCAGCGAATTCCCGCACGCCCAAGAATGCATTTCGAGCGACATCGAAAGCCTCTTTGCCGAAGACGATGAACTGCGCGAAATCTGGCGTGCACGCATCACATTTGGCGCCGACGGTGATGTGATTGCGTGGTTACGTACCTTGCCGGAACCATTGCGCAGTCGCGCAGAACACCTCGGTCGTTCTGTCGAACTCCCCAAAGAATACCTCGTGTCGAGTGAAGCTATAGAGTGTGTTACAATCGTGCAACGAGAAATTGCGAAACGATGGAATACACGGCTCCCACGCATGTTGGCATCAACCAACGACGAAGCCGAAATTAACGCGCTCTATGCGCGCGTGTCAGATATTCAGCAGTATTTAAATCGACTGATGACCCCAAGACGTAGTTCTACGTTCGATGACCTGCATACACGCCACTCGAACACATAAGGGGCGGCACTCCATGGCGAATACCCCGACCGGTCACCGTACAACACAGCTCCCTAACGAGACAGCACGTGCGGAAGCACTCGAAGCAGTCGACGAAGCGTCTTCCTTGCTTCCCGAGGAGGATGAGGCGCCGTTTGTACCTGCAAACGATCCCGAAGTCGGTCTCACAGAAGCCAAACGCATTATCGACATCTTGCGCTGGACGTTGCCAGCCCGTGTCGCGCTTGCCATTCGCCGCGAAGCAACGTTGCCTGAGTCCATCCGCGAACGGATGGATGTGGACGTCCATGCAGCGCTGAATCCGATGCACATTCCGGCCCCTGAATATACCTCTGATGCACCGCAGACCCTCACCGAGCGGCTGATTGATCCACTCAACACTGATAACGATGCCAACAGCGACGAGGACACCGAAAGCGAGGCGGCAAGTCCAGATTTGCAGAGTGTCAACTTCAATGACACGGTACGTCTGTACCTGCGTGAAATCGGCAGCATCAAACTCCTCAACTCGGGCGCAGAACAAGCGTATGCACGGGCAATCGAAGCAGGACAACTGCTCGAGCAACTCATCGCACGTCTGCCCGCCACCAGCGCAACAAACGATTCGCTGACCTACCTCACGCAGCTGATGACCGACGATCCTGGCATGCTGACACGCACCGTGCAGGATTTGACCAGTCGCATGGTGACGCAACTGGCAGATAAAATCAGCATGCTTACTCCTGAGTGGACCGGTGCTTTTGACATCCACGCGCTGTCTGACGTACCCGAAGCAGAAGCACGTGACGCCGCCAAGCAATGGCGCAACCAGATGCGCCGCGGTCGCGAAGCACGGGAACACTTGACATCTGCCAATCTGCGGTTGGTTGTCTCGATTGCAAAAAAGTACATTGGCCGCGGTCTCCAACTACTCGACCTCATCCAGGAGGGCAATGTAGGGCTGATTCGTGCTGTCGAAAAGTTCGATCATCGCCGCGGGTTCAAATTTTCTACCTATGCAACCTGGTGGATACGGCAAGCAATTACGCGCGCCATCGCAGACCAAGCACGCACCATCCGTATCCCCGTCCATATGGTCGAAACAATCAACAAACTCATGCGCGAGACACGCCGGCTGGTCCAAGTACACGGCCGTGATCCGACAGACGATGAACTCGCAGAAGTCCTCGGTATTACGGTTGATCGGATTCGTGTCATCCGGAAAACGTCGATGGAGCCTATTTCGCTCGAGACTCCCGTTGGTACCGAAGAAGACAGCCATCTGGGCGACTTTATCGAGGATGTACGGGCACTCGCACCTGCGGATGTCGCGACCAATCATCTGCTGCGCGAGCAACTGCTCGAAGTTCTGTCACGCCTCAACGAACGAGAACGACGTGTGTTGCAGTTGCGCTTCGGCCTCGAAGATGGACACAATTGGACTCTCGAAGAAGTTGGCCGCGAACTGAATGTGACGCGCGAACGCATCCGTCAAATAGAAGTCAAAGCATTACGTAAACTCCGTACCAGTCGATTCCTCCTAGACTACATGGATTAGCATCTCAATCATCTGCGTCGGATCTTCGGCATGCATTTGATGTGTAATGTGTTAAAAATATCCCACGCATGAGCGCAAACAGACTATGGTAAAATACCAGTCAGTTTGACAGGGGGTATTCCGTGGCAGGTTTTGACTTCGAACAACTCGATCACTTTCAGATTCTCAATGTCGCCCGTGGTGCATCCACGAACGAAATAAAAAAAGCCTTCCGGCAAGAAATAGCTATCTATCATCCTGACCGCTTTATGCGAGCCAGCGACGAAGAAAAATCATATGCGCGCGCGCGCAGTCAACGCATCAACGAAGCATTCCGTGTGCTCCGCGACGATCAACTTCGTGAAAACTACAATATGACGATGCCCGGTGGTGGTATTGGGCGTAACTCGATGCCGGTACCTACCGGACCGCTCACCCAACGCGACCACCAGGGTGAACTCTACGAAACCGCACTGGCCCACATCAATGCAGGACGTCTCATCCAAGGAGTCGCCGTTTTACGACGCTTACAACAACTCAACCCGTTTTATCGTGATGTGGCTTCGTTACTCAACAACACCGAAACAGCAATTAACGCTCGGCAGATGACCATGCCCTACGAGAGCATCCGGCGCACCAGCTGGTTGACGGCAAGCATCGCAGCCATCGTTGTCGTTACCATCGGACTGGTCTGGGCGTTCAGTAGCATAAACACGACCGAGTCACCGGAGGTCACGAGTGTCCCCGCTGCCGAAACACCAACGAGTGTGGTGACGCGCACGCCCCGCATCACTGCTACTGCAGAGCTTGCCCAAATCACCGCAACGCCTGATCCTGCCGTCTTGTTTGACGAATCATTCAGTACCGTCAATTGGGCAGAAGCAAAAGGTGAAACGTGGAGCACTGCCTACGACGGGAAACGCTTCCACCTGATGGCAACCACCGCAGGCGATGCAGCATGGAGCTACCGCCCGATCGAACAAGCAGATATTTCCGTTACCATGATGCTCCAAGTGACTTCGGGCTCAGGTGGGGTGATGGTGCGCTATCGTGACGAGACAGACTTTATCGCCGTTGTAATCGAGCCGGCGACGAAGTCGTACAAAATCCTTCGCCGCGAAGGGTCGATGTTCACTGAATTGGCTAGCGGTACGTCAGACGCAATCATAAGCGGTGATGCCGTCGAAAACGAACTCACCGTAGCCGTCGTCGGGAATGTTGTCTCAGTACGCATAAATGGAACGGATGCAGAACCCATCACCATAGAAAACATCGCCGATAGTGCACGTTTCGGGATGATTGCCATCCCCACTAGCGCCGATGCGGATGTGAATGTCGATCACATTACCATTCGTATTCCGTAACGCTCCACGTGCGCCGCTTCGTGATATCGGCCCACACGAAAAAGCACACCTGCCTCATCTATCAGGCAGGTGTGCTTCTTGTTGGTTTTATTACGGGGCGACGAAATCCGTCCCGAGCACGATAATGATATCGGCCGTGCTTTGAATGTCCATCGGTGGTGGCCCTTGGACTACTCGGCCGCGTATTATTTTGGTGATCTGGGCGGCCTGCACAGGATGATTGTTGATGTCGTAGATAATGGTTTCGGGGACGGTACCGCTGACATCGCCCGGTGCATCGAGCGTAAAGCCGACCGCATTGAGTTGTTGGGTCACTCGCCGCGCCAAGCCAGCCACTCGGGCTCCGTTGAGGACCTGGATGCGTGCGAGTCCTTCGACGGCAGTAATCCCGGTCCGTTCACGGAACACACTAACGGCTTGCTGCCATCCATCCAACAGCCGGTCTCGGGCATCATTCAACGAGCCCACAATAGCACCATCACTGGTCGCATTCGACGTCCCGGCGCGCGCAATCCATTGTTCTGTCAATGCTGCGACATCGGCTTCGTCCCAGACCAGATCGGTCCCATCTGCGGTGTAGCGTTTGACCGTTTGCGGCGCGATACGAAAGGTAGTGATTTGTGTCGCATCCAAATGCCACAATGTCATGACAAGCGCTTGCACCATGCGCGGGTTCGTAAAAGGAATCGTTGTTTTGAGGGTCCCTGCTAATATCTGTGGTGCTTCGAGAAAAAGCCGACCCACATCGGCCACACCGAGCATGCCCAAACGTGACACCAACGCACTCACGACGAGTTGTTGACGTTGATTACGACCGAAATCGCTGTCGGGGTGTCGGGTCCGTGCGTAGATGAGTGCCCGCGTACCATCCATATGTTGTCGCCCGGGTTGGAATTCGACGCGCATCGTACCATAGTCCGCAGTGGGATACGTATTGTCGACGATTGCACTGGGGACATCAATGTCGAGCCCGCCGAGTGCATCGATGAGCAGTGCAAATCCCTCGAAATTGATTTGCATCGTATAGTCGACACGGACCCCTTTGCTGGCCATGTTGGTGAACCATTCGACCGTTTCGGCGGCCAATGCCATGCCTGCTTCTTGCTGGCTGACATTATCGGCATACAAGTCCTGGGGATGCAGGTACCCATAGGCATAGGCCGCGTTGATTTTGGAAGTGCCCCGGCCGCGCACCTCGACCCGGGTGTCACGTGGGATCGAAAGCAGACTCACCGCCCCCGTCGTCGGGTTAATACGCGCCAACATCAAGGTGTCACTCCGAATCCCTGCATTGGCGCTCCCGCCACGATCATCGACACCGACCAGAAGAATGGTATAGCCGGCGGTCGGCACGGTCGCTGGACGATCCACTCGAGGATCGTTTGCTCCGATTGCGGCGGCCACAATCCCCAGCTGATAGCTGACGGCAACAACCGGCAATACGACAAAAACAAGCACAAAAAACAACCACCATGTGGGACGCTTGCGCTGTGGCAAACCTGGCCGCATTTTGTAGGCATTACGCGGCAGGATGCGCGTCGAACCAGGTGTTGCACCATCACGCAGACGTTCAGTAGGCGGCGCCATAGACACACTCCTCGCGGAAAACATTGTGGCGTCTCGAACAGCCTCAGGTATACTACCAGCAATCGCAGGAGCCGAGACGCATGAGACGTGAACCACGCCCGCTCCGACAACCCGAAACACCAGATACACTGCCGACGATCGCCGTACCTGCAGACGTCGAATTCAGTGTAGCATGGCGCTTTGTGTTGGCTTTGGCGAGTGTTTGGTTCGCTATTGCTGTGCTCAAAAAGCGCTGGTGGACGTTGGCCACGTTTGGATTCGTCGGCGGAGCACTGTGGCGTTATGCACGACACCACGAACCTGCGCGGCCGACTGTGGTAACCCGCACCATCAGCGATAGTCGCTGGGGTGACGCATTAGAAGGCTTCACCATTGCGCAAATCAGCGATATCCATCTCGGGCAGCCACACAGTGACGAAAATCTCGAGTGGACGATTGGCCAACTCCTCACGCTTCGGCCAGATATCATTGTGTTGACCGGGGACCTCGTCAACAACCGCCCGGCACTATCGCGCCTCAGCATGTACCTACACCGGCTACATGCACCGTGTGGGGTCTATGCAATCGCAGGGAACCATGACTATGCGGAAAACATCGATGATGTCCGTGCCGCGTTAGAATTCGTCGGCATCCCACTGCTCCAGAACCAAGGTAAAATTGTACAGTACCGGGGTGCATCGCTGTGGCTCGCCGGAGTCGATGATATCTGGCATGGCAACATAGACATTGCCGCAGCAGTCCAATCTGCCCCAGGAGATATGCCGATTGTATTGCTCGCCCACTCGCCTGACACGGTCAGAGAGGCATCAGCGCACGCTGCCGTCGTACTCCAACTCTCGGGCCATGTGCACGGTGGGCACATCCGTCTGCCGCTGCTAGGCCCACTTGCGAGACCACGCTTCGGCCGGTTATATACCCATGGCACCCAGCGTGTCGGCTCCGTCCATTTACATATTTCTCTCGGGCTCGGCGGCCGGCCTGTGCGCCTCGGCAATCCACCCGAACTGACATTCTTCCGTTGCGTCGCCGAAAGGACCATTCCATGACACCATCCAAATTCATGACGCCAGTCGTGGTCACTGCGGCAGATATCGGTGCGTTGATCCTCTTTGCGGCAATTGGGAGGCAATCACATGCAGAATCAAACCAATTCTTGGCAATTCTGAGTACTGCGCTACCATTCATCGTGAGTTGGTTGGTCGTGAGTGCATTGACCGGCCTCGAACGACCGCAAGCATTCAAACGCTGGATTATTCAGACACTCAGCTGGGCACCGTTGAGTGCCCTCGTCGGGCTGGCACTCCGGGCGATTTGGCTCGAACGCACGATCCCTTTCACCTTTGCGATTATCACCATCTGTGTCACGACGTTCCTGTTATTGGCGGTACGCATCCTTTTTTCGGTTCGCTCACTGAAGGCAAGTACGTAATTTATGACTGCAGAAACGACGCTCACGCTGATTCGTCACGGCGAATCCTATGCGAACAGTGACAATATGGTCGAGTGCTTCACCTGTCGGGGACTGACACCGCGTGGGATAGCGCAAGTGACAGCCCTGAGTGAGCGCCTCCGGAACGAAGCACAGTCCTTCGATGTCATGGTCGCCAGTACGCTCAAACGTGCCCGGATGACCGCCGAAATCCTGGCTCCGACGTTGGGGGTATCTATTGAATGGGAAGACGACCTGCACGAATTGCGGGTGGGTGAGGCGGACGGATTAGCCTACCACCTCGTGACAGATCGTTACCCACAATTCGATCGTGGCATCATCGATGTCCACACCCGAGTAGCACCGGGTGGAGAAAGCTGGAACGAGTTTGCAGTGCGCTGTGCACGAGCCCTCAATCAAATCGTTGCACTTCATCGTGGCAAACGGATTGCCATTGTCTGCCACGGTGGGGTCATCGAAACATCGTTTTTGTGGGCGCTCGATTTGAGTGCTGGTGCACGTACCCGGGTGGCATTCCCCGCGCGTAATACGGCACTCACTACCTGGGTCGAGCGAGCCAGCCCACATGATGGCAGACGTGAATGGCAATTAACACGTCACAACGATGCAACACACCTCGAGGGGACCTCGTTGTGAGGTATTTTTCTCATAAAAACACCGAAAATTGCAGGAAAACCCCATAAATATACGGTAAAATACTAACAAACATAGTATGTCGCGAGACAGAACCATACGGCATACCCATGCATGAAGGAGGTACATGAGCGATGTTGCAACGGTGCAAATGGGTTCCGAATCGTGATAATTGTGTGAGAACAGATACCATATGACAGCACAGACACCCGAACTCGCCCCTCGACAGCGGTTTACGCTGACGTGGGAACACGTTGTGTTCCTCGTTATTTTGGCGTTGAGCGTCATCTCCCGGTTTTGGGGATTAGGTGATCGCGCCCTCCACCATGACGAGACACTGCATGCCGATTATTCGTATTCGTTGTACGCAGGGCTGGGATTCGTCCATGACCCATTGCTCCACGGTCCGTTCCTCTACATCATGGGAGCAATCACCTACTTCTTTTTTGGTGATTCCGACTACACCGCACGTCTATCACCTGCGCTCTTCAGTGTGGCGTTGGGGATGACCCCTTTTTTGTTGCGCCGCGAACTGGGACGCACGAGCGCGATTATTGCTGCTGTGGTGATGCTTTTTTCACCCGTTTTCTTGTATATCGGCCGGTTCTTCCGCCACGACAGCTATGCGGTGTTGTTCGAAGTCCTGGTGCTGATATCGATTATCCGCTATGCACGCACGCGTGAAGCGAGTTGGTTGATTATCGGCGCATTGGCGTTTTCATTCATGCTGACCGACCTCGAAACAGCCTACCTGTACTTGGCGATTTTTGCGCCCGTATTGCTCGGTGTATTTTTCTGGCAGGTATGGCGCAAAGCACTCTTCGCGGTAGGGGCAATCGGCATTCTGATTGTCGCCTGTGTTTTTGTGTTGCCGGGCAAGGCGCAACCTGCGGATAACCCCACCGAAGACATCACGGTATCACGCCAAAACGGGAACTATGTATGCCCCAGTGAACCGCTAGATGGCTATATTGACAACCCGATCATGACCAAAGCTCCAGGACCAATTTTCGGCTTTGGGGCGCTCGAAACAGTCGACAACACCTATGCACTGTGTGTGCGTCATCAGCCAGACAACCAGCTACGCGTGTATCTGTTCAAGCTGTACCAGTTCTTCCGACACCCCGCCATCCTGATGGCGGCAGCAGTTACCATCCTCGGCGGATTTGGCTTGTGGTACCTGGTCTGGAAGCTTCGTGACGCCTCCGGCAAAACACACTGGGAACGTGCCAAAGAATCACCGAACACGCTGATTCGTGCCTACGCAAGCTTGGGTGAGGATAACCGCATCCTGAAGGCACTCGGTCTTGCGTTCATTCCGTATGCATTGTTCTTCAGCTCGTTCTTCAGCAACCCCGTCGGTGTGATAAGTGGGACAACCGGATCTTTGCTGTACTGGTTGGCCCAGCACAACGTCAAACGAGGTGGACAACCGAATCACTACTACGCGGTGATGCTCGCGATCTACGAGCCTTTGGTGGTAATCGCCGCGCTCGCCAGTCTCGTCCTTGTGATCGTACGAGTCATTCGTATGTTCAAAGACAAATCTGAACCATCGTTGCACCTCGCAATGGGCATGTTGTTTGCCTATTGGTCCTTCGGTGCGTTCATGATTTTCTCGTGGGCAGGCGAAAAGATGCCCTGGTTGACCATTCACCCACTCACACCGCTTACCTTCTTGGCTGCTTGGGGTGCAGGACAATTAGTCGACGCATGGATCGCCGAGCATCGCACCAAAACCGATGGCAAAAGCGCACTTATCGCAATCGTCGGGATGTCGGGGATTGTGGCATTTGCGGCGACTACCTTATTGACGCTCGCAATCCACCCGGGCAGTCAGTTTGCCTACTTAGCACCGTGGATTCCGCTGGCATTTGTGCTCATTTGTGCCGTGGTCGCGCTGTCACATTACCAGAGTCATGGCGCACTGTGGAGTGCAGGCATGTTGGTGTTTGTCCTGAGCGGCAGTTTGGCTCTGTATGAATTCCGGAGTTCGTGGCGTATCAACTTCATCACCGGCGATACCGCTGACGAAATGCTGGTGTACACCCAGACTTCACCGGATGCACTCCGTGTCATCCGCGACCTGCGTGAGGCATCATTCCGGCGCTTCGGCGACCTGAGCATGCCCATTTGGCATGACAACGAAACCGTCTGGGACTGGTATTTGCGCCCCTTTACCAATCATTCCGAACAACCCGCCGGTGCACCTGGTGTGCCGCAGGATGAGGTGATGGCAATCGTCGTCCTCGACGAAAACCTGTCTTCGATAGACGACAACACATTGCCTGGATTCCTCATCCAGAAGTATCCACTGCGCTGGTGGTTCCCCGAAGATCAGGTGTATCGCCTGCAGCCGGACTGGATGTCTACCCCCGTGTCTGAAAACGATTCGTTGCTGACCAAAGTACTCCGTCAACCATTCGATCAAAACACGGCCATCCGTACCTGGCGCTTCTTGTTGTTCCGCGATCCCGGAGCGTCACTCGGCTCTTCGGACTTCTATGTCGCCATTCGGCCTGCGATTGCTCCATTCATGACACTCGGACTCGGTGCTCGTTAATTGTGCTGTGGGAGATACTATGACTGAGAAGCCTGCTACGCTCGATCGCCAATTTACCATCCCACAAATCACGTGGGACGGAATTGCGTTCGTCCTGATTCTGATTGCGAGTGTCTTGTTGCACCTGATGCGTCTCGGCGATATGGCCATGCATCACGACGAATCCATCCATGCCTGGGTTTCCTGGCGCTTTTTGGCTGGTGCTGGTGGCTTTACCTGTGCCGGCGGAGCGACATCATCGACCTACTGCTACGACCCCGTCTATCACGGTCCTGCCCTGTATATGCTGACCCTCGTCTCGTTCTTTTTGTTCGGTGACGGTGATTGGCAAGCACGACTCCCAGAGGCGCTCGCGGGCATCGGCCTCACGTTGTCTACCCTGTGGCTCAAGCCATATCTGGGCAAGCGTGGTACCCTTTTGCTGGCCGCCATCGTCTCGATTGCACCGACCATCTTGTACTTCACCCGCTTTGCGCGCCACGATGCATTAATGCTCCTCTGGGTCTTCTGGATCGTGGTTGGCTTCTTCCGCTTTGTAGACAGCCGCGATAAATCGTGGTTGTGGTTGATGGCAACGGGTATCGGGTTGGCGGTTACCACCCATGAGCTGTACTACATCATCGGCTTTTTGTTTGTCTGGTTTGTCGGGCTACGCTATTTCTCCGAACAAGCCACGACACGCACCCTGACCATGGCACTGGCAGGCATCGCCATCGCATCGGTCGTTCTCGAGGCCCTCATCTTGGCTGGCGTTTGGAACGGTGACCTGACCGACACACTCAACGCCAGCGGCCTCGCCTTTGTACTGTTTTTCTTGAGCGGCATCAGCCTTGCGTTGTTGCAACTCTGGCCCCGCGAACGCATCCTCGCTCCATTGATGACGAATGTCTGGAAGGACCAGCGCAACGACGTCTATGTGGCGCTGGGTATCATCGCAGGTATCTTCATTTTGTTCTACGGTAACTTTTTTACGTACCCTGTCGGCATCTTGGACGGGCTCTACCAAGGTTTGGCCTACTGGCTCGGCTCACAACAAAATGTTGCACGCGGTGATCAACCCTGGTTCTACTACCTGATGATTCTTGGCCTGCACGAGCCATTGGCCATTGCAGGTGCATTCAGCATCGTGGCCGCCGCAGTGGTGAGTGCCGTCCGTAGCTACCAAAACAAAACAACGGGCAGCACGGAAGCACGACTGAGCTTGTTCACCGCATTTACACTGTACTGGTTCGTCGGGACGCTTATTTTCTTCTCATGGGCAGGCGAAAAAATGCCCTGGTTGGCAATCCACATCAGCCTTCCGGCCTACATCCTGGTGGTGTGGGGCCTGTTGCAACTGTACAACAAACTCCCGACAGACCTTGGCCGTACCCGTTGGTACATCCCAGGCACGATCTTGTTAGCATTGCTTTCGATTGCTGTCGGAGTGAGTAAACTGAGTGACGGTGCAACGAGCAATATGCTCGTCCAAGCAGGCTTCCCGCTCTTGGTCGGCGCTGCATCACTGTACGCACTCTTTACCCTTGCTGCCAAAACCGGCTACGCTCATGCCGGCCGTATCGGCGTCATCGTCATCGCAGGCCTGCTCGGGGCATTCAGCATCCGATCCAGCTTCTTGGTCAACTTCGAAGCACCGGACTCTGCACGTGATCCGCTGGTCTATACACAAAGCTCACCCGATGTTCCACGAATTGCACGTGACGTGATGGAACTCTCGATCAACCAGACCCGTACTAAACGGACCGCCGATGATTACGCGGGGGGTTTGTCCATGCCATTCATCATGGACACCGGCGGCGAAAACGGTGAAGGGAGCCTCGACTGGCCATTCCAGTGGTACTTCCGTCACATGAAGCGTATCGAACGGCGTGACGCCACCTTCTTCGAAACGGCGACCACCGAATCGTTCAACGTCAAAGCGCCAGACAGCGACGAGCAAATCCTTGCTCCAGTGATCATGGCATACGCAAATCACGTCACCGATGGCACCCGTGGCGCCCTCGATCCAAATTACGTCAAGCTCTACGATGGACAACTCAACTGGTGGTTCCCCGAGGGCGACAAATGTAATCCTACTGGCCAAGGGTACCGTAGCTTCTACTACAGTTCCCTGAGCGTCCTTAAGGCCACAGAAGCATGCCCAGAACTGGACACCACGCAGTTGCCTTCGTTGTTGGCACCGCTCATCTGGCCATTCGATAGCAGTCACTGGGCATCGACCTGGAAGTATCTGATGTATCGTGACATGCCCGAAGGAATGTCACTGGGCGGTCGTCAAATCGAAGTCTGGGTCCGGAAAGACCTGGCAGGTTCGAGTGCCGGTGCAGCTGCCACCAACGCGGTCCCAACCTTCAAAATGGTCGCAGAGAAGGTCATCACCCTCGACAACGCAGCCGGCCCACGTGGTCTGGCAGTGGGCAAGGACGGTACGATTGCCGTCGCTGACTCTGACCTGAATCAAGTACTCATCTATGGCCCTGACGGCACACAACGCCGTGCCATCGGGTCTCGTGGCAATGGCGAGAACCAATTCAACGAACCACGCGGTATCGCAATTGGTCCGGATGGGTTTATCTACGTCGCCGATACCTGGAATGCCCGTGTCGTCAAGCTTTCGCCCACCGGCGACTGGGTAACCACCTGGGGCACCGGAGCGACCGATTTCGGCGAAGGTCGTGTTGCGTCGGTCACCGACGGCACCGAAGCCGGCAATCAGGCCAATCCACTGGGCTTCTTCGGTCCACGTGGTATTGCAGTCAGTCAGCGTGGTGAAGTGTTTGTCGCAGACACAGGCAACAAGCGCATTGTCGTCACCGACAGCAACGGCAACTTCTTGTATCAGTGGGGCTCATTCGGCGCTGATCCGGGCAAATTTAACGAACCAGTCGGCGTGGCAGTTGATGTCGACGGTGCAGTCATCGTGGGTGACACGTGGAATGGCCGTGTGCAGTACTTCTCGACCCTCGGCAACGAAGAAGGTCGTGTCAATACGATGCCGATCCAGCTCTGGAAGGTCAACGGCTGGCAAGCACAAACCTATGATGATCCATATGTCACGGTGTACGATGGCGTTGCCTATGCGTCAGTCCCCAAACGCAACGCAGTCGGCTCGGCAGGTATTGACGGCAACGAACGCTTCCGCTGGGGTGGCAATGGTACCGACAACGCCTCATTCATGAATCCGAGTGGTCTCGCGGTTAGCGCAGATGGCAAAATCTACGTCCTCGATCGTGGCAACAATCGCATCATGATTTTCTCGATGCCGAACTAATACCTCTACCCAAAAGCGCGCATCCCTGATGGGATGCGCGCTTTTTTTGTTCCTCCCATAACCCATCTAACGCTTTCTTATGCACCACGGGTGTTGACATAGATGCTATACAATGACCGACTTGCCGTTATGAACAAACGGTTCTTTTTGACACCGCCAAAACACACATTCGCGCACACTTCGGGTAGATGGATGCGCCCCAGCAACGTCCCATCTGGTGCATAACAATGGACGCCATCGATCCCTGCGCCACCATTCCCCGTCGCAGCCCATACATTCCCATGCACATCACAACGCATACCGTCGTAATTCCCGCGTGGGAGCACTGCAAATTCACGTCCACGCACCGGGAGACCATCCACCATGTCGTAGACGAGCATATTGCGTCGGGCGACGACATACAGGCGTTGTTCATCCGGAGCCAAGCACAAGCCATTCGGGCGTTCGACCCCGCTGATTACCGGCACTCCGACCCCCGTCGCCGCATCAATACGGTACACATATTGGGGCAGTTCTTCAACTGCTGCATCGCCTTCATAATCATTCGTGATACCCCAGCCAGGATCGGTAAACCAGATTGCATCGTCTGTAGCAACGACGACATCGTTCGGCGCATTCAACGGCTTCCCCTGATATTGGTCCATGAGAACCGTGATCGTCCCGTCATGTTCGGTGCGCGTCACCCGTCGTGTCAGATGCTCACAGGTAACCAATCGCCCCTGGCGATCGCGTGTGTTGCCGTTGCTGTTGTTGCAAGGAACGCGGAATGGGACGGTCTGCCCGGTTACCTCGTCCCAACGCAACATCCGATTGTTGGGAATATCCGAAAACAACAAGAACCGGCCGTCACCAAACCATACCGGCCCCTCTGTCCAACGGCCACCGGACCACAAGCGCTCGACGACTTCTTGCCAGATGAGCAAGTCGGCAAACCGTTGGTCGATAATTTCGACCGCAGGATCGGGGAATCGTACTATCGTCCGATCGTGGTTCCACGCATCAGCATGAGCAATCTTCATCGCGACGCTCCTTTTTTTAGGGTATTAGTTAGCAGACATTTCATCGAGAACGGCAAGGGCAGAGGCTATTTGCTGACTCAAATCAGTACATTCTTGTCCGACAGGAAGCTCTTGTTCGATACGTTCAACGTCTTGGATGATATCTTCGAACAATCGCCGCATGCGATAGTAGTCGATGAGTGCGAGGTCGATCTGTGCATCTGGGTGCACAGTCCGGTATGTCTGCCACACGAGCTCCCAGCGCGCGGTACCGTACCAAAACAGCAAATCGTGCTCTTTGGGGGCTACCTTCATACCCTCCCAGTCGATCAACAATGGCATATCCTGATGGATGACCACGTTATACCCATGGATATCGGTGTGGCATACCACACCATGCAGATCGCGCCCGGCTAACTGTGTAGCACGGTGGCGAAAAGCGCGGAACTGCGCAGCCAAACGTCCGGCGCGCCCTGCGAAAACAGCAAACAATACATGGTCTGGTGTATCGACGCGTTGCAAAGCCGGGAGGATGTCGTTCGTCCAAACCGCATCAAAGTCTTCTCGTGGTACCCCGGCAAATCCTAGCGCATCTGCCGACAATGTATGCATCGTCGCCACCGTGTACACGAGATGACGCAGCTGTACATCACTCAACGGTACTTCGCGTGGTGTCACACCATCAATATACGGGAACACGACCGTCGTGTAGGCACCGGTTCGGACTGGCTCACGGGAGTTGATTGGCGCGACGATACGATCATGCATCCCTGGTTGGCGTTCCAACCAGACGGTCGCGTGTGTCAACGCCGTGAGCGTCGGCAAAATCATGCGACTTATCGGACGAGCATCATCATACGTTTTGAACACATACACACGTCCGTCGTCCCCACACACACGATGTACCAGAGCCACATACCCAGCACGCATCGGCTCGTATGCCCCAGCGACCACGATTCCATATGCTTCACACACCGCAGCAAAGTGCTGCGCAAGATGCTCACGCATCTACTCCTCCTGCACCGATTCGCTGTTTTCGCTCCCCGTTTTGGCAGTCATACGCATACGCGTGTATCGTGGAGTAAACCCCATCTTCTGCCAAAAAGCCGTACCTACGTGATTCCATACCAACACATCGATGTCGAGTGCACCATACCCCAACACCTGTTGCAACGCGACAAATGCAGCGCTGCCATACCCCATGCCACGATATGCTTCAATAATACAAAAATGTCGGAGATACATCGGTTCGGCTGCCATATCAACGAGGGCATAGCCGATGACGGCATCATCTGAACGAATAAACCAGGCACGATATGTCCCACGCAAGAACGTCTGCATCCGCTCAACCAAGTCGAGGTAACTCATTGCATTGTCAGATTGTTCTGCCAGTATTAACTCACGGTTGAGTAACGCCAATACCCCACAATCACGCTCTTCGGCTTGCTGCATCGTCACATGTTGCATGGGGACCTCTCTTCAGCACATCCAAGCGCATGGGTATTGTAGGACATCTGTATTCCACGGTAGGAAATCTGCCTCGTACCAACACCAACCAGCGACGCGGCCAAACAGACCGGCAACATGATCGCACATTCACTGTTCCAAGCACTAGATAACGTAGCGCCGAATAAACCAGACTTTCAGGAGCTGCGTTAACGGGATGTAGGCAAGCAGTAAGGCAAAATTGGTCAACCAAAAGCTCGTGGGCAATGCGACAAATCCCAATGCTGGCGCAAACGGTGACACCGTCAACCAAGCTGCAAAGCCCAAAATGGCAAATGATGAGAGCAACAATGGCCAACTCGCCATACTCTGGATAAACGGTATTTTGTTCGTCCGAATCACATGGATGACCAATGTCTGCGAGAATATCGACTCAATAAACCATGCCGTCTGGAAGAACGCAGGATTCTCCAACGCCCCAAACCCGTACAACAAATCGGCACGCACTTCCTGAAAGAAGCGCAAAACGACCCCCAGAACAATCATCGCCAGAATGACGATGGTGCCCCGGAGATCGTTTGTTAGATACGAGACCAGCGCCAGACCTGCGAGCAGGACTACCAACGGGTTTGCGATGTTGCTCCAGAGGCGTGCGCCGAGCGACACCTGGGGCTCGCGCGCAACATCGTTGATCCCGTACTGTTTGAGCCGCTTCGATGCAGTCGCTGTGCGCAATCCTTGGAGCGTCGTGTCGAATCGTTCGAGCACCTCGAGGGATGTGAGACGCGCCAGATCAAGCATCAGGTCAGCCAATCAACACGACTCAATCTACGCGTTCGAGAATGACCACACTCTCGACATGCGACGTCTGTGGGAAGCAGTCAACACAACTCACCGACGTTATCCGGTAGCCGCCTTCGACTATCAATCCCAAATCGCGTGCCAGTGTACCCGGGTGGCACGAGACATACGCAATTTTGGTTGGCTTGAAGCGATGCAATGATTGAATCACTGCTGGATGGCACCCTTTGCGCGGAGGGTCAAGGACGACCGCATCCGCATGATGTACATGCATGATGCCCTTTTCGACCGACTCGGCAAACCATTCGACGTTCTCGAGCTTGTTGTTCCAGGCATTCGCCTGACCATTCGCAACTGCGGGAGCATATTCTTCGATTCCAATGACACGGCCACACTGCATTGCCAACGGCAACGTGAATGTACCAGCACCACAATAGGCATCGACGATGCGCTGCTCAGTGATGTCGCCCAGACCAGCCAACACCGTGTCGCACAGTGCACGCGCCGCCCCGAGTGACACTTGGAAGAACGTCGTTGCACTCAAATCGAGCGATACCCCGTAGTGCAGCTCGTTCACCGTTTCGGCACCATCGACGCCACCCCACGGCATACGTACCCCGATGACATTGGGACAAGCAGCGACCCAAGCGTCACGAATTTGGATAGCGATGCGGTTTGGCAGATCATTTATGGCAGCCACGACGTCACCGGTCGTTTCGCTGAGACGCAATACCACACTCCAATTCGTGCGTGGCTCGGGTGGGTGCGCAGCAACCGCCGCGCGCAACGCTTTGACCACATGTTGCAGTGCTGGTTGGAGCAATGGGTCTTCGGTCACCTCGGTCACATGCTTGCTCCCATCAGCACGATACCCCAGGTAATTCCCGTATCCATGCAAGCGCGCGTTGTTGCGATACTGCCATGAGGGCGAACCAATGACCTTGTCTATCTCGGGGACATCAGCGAGCTTGCCAATATGTACTAGCTGATCATGGAGAATTTTGACTTTATAGTTCAGCTGGGCAACCGGGTCAATGTGTTGCCATTCCATATTTGGCGCACCCGGGTGAAGCACCGGCACACGGTCCGCTGAAGGGGTGAGAATCTCGAGTACTTCAGCACGGACATAATTCGGATTCACCTGGGTGATTTTCACTTTCACTTCTTCGCCGGGAAGTGCACCGGGAATAAAACACGCCAACCCATCAATACGACCCACCGCATCGCCACCCTGTGCCATTGCATGCGGCGTTACGATACATTCTGCACCCTTATGCATGTATTCCCCTTTCGACCGGGTACCACGTACCCGTCGTTGTTGTTCTCTTGTTTGTAACGTCACCGACGACCGTGTTCCTGCGGTCACACCTGCAACAGAGACAGTCTATTGTAACACCGCAGACGATGCATGTCAGGGTTACGGCAGACTGATGCGCCGGAGCGTCGTTTGTAGGGCGATAAAATCCATGAAACTCGTCTCGAGCTGGGCATTTGACCCGTAATTCATGATGATGTAGGTGTCGGTCAAGGGCTCGTACCACAAATGGGTGGCCAAAATACCCACATACCCCAGCGATTCCGGGAGATACTTGAGCATCCACGAGAACTCACCAAACCGTACTGCCAGCATACCGACACCCGAGTACAATCCCGTTTGGAACGGATAACGCATGGTGATCATCCGCAGATACGACGCCTTATTGACCAATTGGTACGTATGCAATGCCTTGGCAAAACGGAGCAAGTCTTCGGGTGTACTGACGACCCCGCCGCCCGCCCAATCAGCAGTCATACTCTGTGCATCACGAATATTCACCCCATCAAGCCAAATATCCGCTATCGGGAGTGGTGTGGGATTGGTTGGTGTGGAACGGAACGGCATATAGCTGTCGACCATCCCCAGCGGCCCAAACAACCGATCTGCCAGTACCTGGTGGAAGGGCTTTTGTTCCACAGATTCGATCAGCAATCCGAGCAGCACATACCCGGTGTCGGAGTAATGGAATGCAGTCCCCGGCTTCGCGACAGCCCGTTGCCGCGTACGCGTGACGGCAAGCAACGCATCAGGCGTCCAGAGCGTTTGTTGGTTTGCCACGATATCTTGCGCCACCGTCAGGCCGGTATCGACAGGGTCAGCAAAATAGTCAGCGACTCCTGATGTGTGCTCCATCAACTGCGAAATAGTCACGTCGTTGGCGTAATCGACGCCCTCGACGACAAACAATCCGGCGAGCACCTCTGCAGGCAGGTATTCTGCTATCGGATCGGCAATCTCGAGCTTGCCTTCTTCGGCGAGTTGCATCACCGTGACCGCGGTGAATAACTTCCCAATACTGGCGATGTGGAACGGCTGATTGGCGTCCAATGGCTGTTCGGGGCTACTATGCACCGTCCCTACCGCATAGGCATCATCAACCCCAAACCGCGTCGAAACGACCCGCAGTTGAATCCCACTCGAAGTGGTTGAGTTGGCATGACTCTGGGCGAACGCCGCGTGCAGCGCTGCGATACCCTCTGCATGTGTCAGAGGACGGACAAACTGGTACCACAGCCCTGCTCCCAGAGCCAAGAGCACCACACAGACACTGAGTACGAGTATTCGAGACGTGCGTATCTTCATCATGCACCCCTACCATTCATGGCGCACGCGTGTGCGCACACAAGAGAAATCCTCACACCGCGGACTGCCGTTCCATTTGGGTAAGCCGTCGCCAAACGACACACGCAAGGACAACAGATTCGGCGATGCACGTCACACTATGGGCTATGGGCACCGCCACCATCCCGAGCGACATGCCCGCAGTCCACAAGACAATCGTTTTCATCAGCAACTGCCCGATATTTGTGTAGAGCGGAGTTCTGGTGTCTTGGGTGGCATTGAGTAGCCGAGAGAGCAGTTCGGTGGTGACATACGCTGGCAACCCGATGGCATACCATTGCAACACTGCATAGGTACGATTGCCTGCAGCAGTATCGAATGCACCGCGCTCCAAAACCAGAGCAATCCCCCAACGACCGGCAATCCACAATCCTGCGACGACCGGAATGCAGAGTAGTACCGCAACCGCCGTGGTACGCAAGAATAACCGACGCACATGCGGTGTATCGTGTCGTGCAACAGCCTGTGCCAAGTGTGGGAAGACTGCCTGCCCGATCGCAGAACCAATCAGTCGTGTGGGCATGTCTGCAAGTAACCACCCACTATACAGAGCCGCGACTGCCGTCACCCCGATACGTGATGCAAAAGAGGTGTCGATAAGCGTCCCGGTATAGTTCACCGTCACCGAGAGTGCCGTGGGCAATGCCAGAATCAAGATTGTCCTGATCTGTGGCATCTGTGGTTCCCAGCGCCAGTGGAGGTGCATCCCACTCAGTCGGTACCCCCACCAGACCAACAGCAATTTGATTGCTGCGGCACTTACTAATCCGAGTGCCGGTCCGTATACCGACAGCGCTGGAAAGGCTCGCGCAGCATACACACCCAAAATAATCGTTATGTTATGCGATACATAGGCCACGGCAATCATGCCGAACCGCGTATGTGCCGACAGCGTTGCCGAGACAATACTCGCCAGCGCTAACAACAGCGGCTGGACAAACAACAGCCGCGTCAATCCAATCGTTAATTCTTGTGTTTCGGCAGGGCTACCAGGCAACACAAACCAGCGGACCAACCACCCTGCGCCGAGCACGCCGCAAACCGACGCACAGACTACTGCGATGGCTACTACCGTCGCCAATGCATCGACGATGTGCTGCTGTGTATCCTCCGACTCACGCACCAATACCGGCACGAGTGCGGCAGTGAGGGCCCCACCTGCGATAAGGGTAATCAATGTCTCGGGCAATCGGGCTGCGGCATAATACGCCGCAGCAGCCGCACCGTCACCGAAGGTTGCCCCGATGAGTACTTGACGGACGATTCCCAGGAGCGCCGATACTGCAAATGCGAGTGCCATGACAAACGCAGCATCGCGCACGCCATACTGCCGTACCGCAATGCGACGCACGAACATCGTCATACGACACCAAAACCGGGGCAGCGGTGCTGCCCCGGTGCATGTATCGAACCATGCCGGTTAGCCACGGATAATCCGTATCACTTCGTCGCGCCGTGCAATCATGGTAGCTTCGTCCATCGCTTCAAGGTTCAGCCGAATCAGCGGCTCGGTGTTCGATGTCCGGACATTGAAGTGCCAGTCAGCGTAAATAATCGATAACCCGTCGCGTGTTTCGATTTTTGCGTCGCTATAGCGTGTACGCAAGGCAGCTAATACTGCAGCAGAATCTGCGACTTTGGAATTAATTTCGCCCGAAATGAAGTATTTTGCTTCGATTGGCTTGAGCAATGCCGAAAGCGTCGTGCGTTCGCGTGCCAGCATCTCGACGGTCAACAACGAAGGCAGTAAGCCAGAGTCCGCAAAGAAAAAGTCTTTGAAGTAATAATGCCCGGTCACTTCACCGCCGAACAACACATCATCGTCAGCCATGCGTCGTTTGATAAAGGCATGACCGACACGTTCTTCGAGTGCAGTACCGCCGGCAGCTGCAACCAGTTGCGGGACAGCCCACGAGGCACGGACATCATAGACAATGTTGGCGCCGGGAGTACGCTTGAGGAGGTACTGCGCCATCAGTGCAGTAAAGAAATCACCCGACACAAACTGACCGCGGTCATCGACCGCAAAAAATCGATCGCCGTCTCCATCGAAAGCAAACCCTGCCAACGCTTTTTCGCTTACAACCCGGCGTTCGAGCTCCGCGCGATTTTCCGGCTGGAGCGGATCGAGTCCATGATTGGGCAAATTACCATCCGGCGTAAGATACATCCCGACGAAATTGACCGGGAGTTTTTTGTAGACACGCTCTAGGATGGGTCCGACCGTCCCATTGCCGGTATCTGCGACAAACGTCATCGGTCCTGCAGCGCGTATCACATCGATGTCAATCAACGACAACATATGGTCGATGAACTGCTCTGACAAATCGATGCTCCGGCGTGACCCTTTGCTGGTCACTGGCGCATATGCATCGGTCTGGACGATGGTACGGAGGTCTCCGATCCCCTCGTTGCCACTGAGCAAGTATGGCATCTTACGGACCATCTTGAAGCCGTTATACTCTTTGGGATTGTGTGACGCAGTCACCATCATACCGGGCAGACCGAGCTGGGCACACGCAAAGTAAAACTGATCGGTGCTGACCAGTCCTATTTCGACGACATTTGCTCCCTGGTCGATCAGACCACGGGTCACTTCGGCAAAGAGGGATGGGCCTGACAGTCGCATATCGTGACCGACTACCACATCGGTGGCCTTCACATACGTCGCAAATGCCCGGCCAATAGCATACGCACCTGCTTCGTCGAGCTCACTCGGATAAATACCACGGATGTCATACGCCTTGAAAATCCCTGGGTTGATCTGCATGACGACCTCTCTTATGCTGCCACGATGAGATATTAATACTCATTATATGCTCGTTGTTTTACACGACACGATGCAGAACTGAAAAAGGAATGTTCTCTTATGAAAACGACAACCCCGGACCACAGATAGTGATATGTCAGTCAAGCAGACGAACCCGCACAAATACCAAATCAACCAGCGTCGCGACTATTGCTATGGGCACTGCCAAGTTCGCTCTGCCAAAATGTTCAGCGCACTCTTGATTGCCCTGAATAGGTGCCGACGATGCGCGATGAGTTCACGCTAGGGCGTGCCTAGACCGAAGTTTTTCGTATGATTCCCGAATGGCGCACCGATCGCTTGCATCAACAGAGAAGGTGAATCATCCGTCAGAACGATGTATGGAACCGGATCCTCGAGGGACGTCTGCAATGAAAAAGTCGCGACGCATACTTCGGTACAGTTCCAGCTGTCATGCGTGAGGTTCTGTGTTGTCTGGGTATCGAAGCTGACCACCTGATCAATTGGCTCACCCGATAAGGCAATTACTTGTAGACACTGTTCGTCACGATCACATGGATACAGCAGAAAGCTCACCGGATCACCAGATGGTTGGGCTGCGAATTCGAAACGCGGCAGAGCGGGTGGTTGCTGCCTCCCTTTTTTATCATACTCAAATGTGATCGCTGTTTGTTGGACGGATTGAGCATAACGTGTCCAGTAATTTGGACTTCCATCGGGATATTTCGGAACCCCAGCAACGGCGATACGTGTCTGCAACGTTTCTGTAACGTATGTTGCAGGAGACCGCTGTAACTCTTTTTCGCGAACATATGTCATGAACATATTCACCGCATCCCAACGCTGCATTGAATAGTTCATGAGTTGTCTATTGGTCGTGTTATAACGAAAAACAACCGTTTGCAGTCCAGCCAGACCGCACAAGATCAGGATGCCAGCGAGCGTACCAACGAGGGACGTCCGCTTGCGGTGCCAGATCCATTGCGCAAAGACCACCAACAACAGCGTTACACCCAAATGCACATGGAAGGTAGAGACATGTCCGTTTTGGTACTCTCGAGCAAAGTTTGTCTGATACTGGCTTGATGTAGAAACAATTCCAGCTGGAACAAAAATAAAAACGCATGCAATCGCCAACATGAACTTTCGTAACGTATTTGTGACTGTTGCGTGTTTTATCAAGGCGTACCATGCATATGCAGAAACACCGAATACCACGGCCATTGACCACCAGTCTTGCTGACCAGTAAAAAACAAATCATATGTAAACCGACGTGGTAACGTATACTCATGCTGGAGATTTTGACTCACCAAGCGGATCCCGTCGATAAGCCCTATGGGCAAAACGGAAGCACGTAAATGTAACCAGAGTGTTGAACCCCACAAGATTGGGTCGACATTCGGAGTCATTCGAGCAGATACTGTGTGAAGTACAATCTGGTGATACAGTGCGTTTGCAACGTATATTGCGACGTACATCAACACGATCGCACCGAGCCATCCAACCACACGCCACGGGAAGGCACGTCGTTGTTGAGTGGTGCGCGCTACCATGGTACAAAGCAAGATCATCGCGTTCAATACAGGATTAAATTCATTCCCGGTGAGAGCGATAAAAAAGAAGACACAGCCCCAGAGCAAGGCACCACGTGTTTGTGTCAAAAGATGCATATCAATCGCTATTGCCGCCAGGCACAAGAACGTCAACGAATACATCATTTCGACTGGGTATGACTGCGGTATCGTGTAAAAAAAATGCAACGGGAAAAGTGCGCATATAGCAAAGACGACCAAGAGTGCAAACGATCGAGTACTCAAGCGCGCGATCAACCAACCAAGGACACCCAAAAACATCACAACACTCCCGATATTGAGGAGATCGTAGAGGTATGTCGATTGTTGCAACACCGACATCATCGGTTCGATGAATTTACTAAATGGGGCAAATCGGGAACCGTGAAAGGGGAGCGTGAATATCGTCTGCAGAGTAAATTCGTCCCAAAAAGCAATTGACTTTATTTCGTAATTCATGTCGTCTGAATTCATCCGTCTCAGACCAACAAGCAGTGACACGAGCCAGAACAACGATCCTGCAGTCATCGCATAACCGCTGTATTTTGACCAAAAACCCTTCCAGCGGAGTGACACAACCTGCGCACGTACGTGTTGAGTACGTCTATTGAACGTAGTCTTCATACGTTGAAACATTCGGCTTACTCCCTCGAAATGGATGTAGACAGCGTTAAGCTCTAAATATAGCAACGTTCAATTGCACTGTCAAAAGAATTACATATTTTTTTGTCTGCGACAACGGCTGTAGCTGCCTGCGACGCCCGTTCCACTTCTGAGACGAATACGTTTGTTAATCAGATGCATGCGACCTGCACGGCAGACACATGCGCACAGTAACATGTGGATAATTCGTACTCGATGAGCAGTTTTCTGTGTGTATTCGCAGGTCACCATAAAAGAATTGTATACACGTGGATCTATCGAATGGTCTTCCCTGCATGTTTCGGAGAACAAGAAGATAAAGAATGACGATTCGTATTTGATTTGCACAGATTACCCGGGACAGCATAGGAACAAGAAACAAGCGAAAGAAACTACTGCTGCCCATACATGCTCAATATGAATGCGTGTACGCCGGATCAACATGTGTACGTCTGCGAAAATATGATGATTTATCGTTGTGCGTTATTGATACGCACCAAATGTGTCCCGATGTATGTCTTTCGAATTATATACGTACGACAAATCACTATCGTGACCGCAAACAGACGTTTATTCGCGAACCGCCAAACCAAATCCGCTTCGTCCGTTCCCGTTTCCGTTGTAGAGCATGTAGGTATTGCCACGATGTCGGAACACGTACGGGTATTCGACCATTTCGGCATCCCAACCGCTCGGAGACACCGTGAGTGCCGCATAGGGAACATCGAGTTGCCATGTAACGCCATCGGGGCTGGTGGCATGACCGATGCGGTAGGTCTCACCTGTCCCACTTCGGTACGAAAACCAGAGTTCGTGCGCGCCATCTTCATGCCGAAGCACCGTCGGGCGAGAAAATGCTTGTGCGACTCCAACTGCATAGGGCACAGCGAGTCCTGTCTTGTGCCAGATGTGTCCATCACGAGAAGTCGCGCCATTAAAAATGTGGATCATTTCGGCATTGCCGGCGTCCCATGTCATCGTCGAGCCATACCACATGCGATAGCTTCCATCTGCGTACCCTTCGACCCACGGGTACGACAGACTTATCGGGTCGATGGCATCAGAACCGATGAATGGCTGTTCTGATGCAAGTGTCAATGACAAATCCGCATGCACGACGATACGCCCAATATCGCCGCGCCAGTGCCCGTCAGCAGGGTTTTGCCACCCCATAAAGAGCATATAGGTCTGCCCTCCAGCCTGATAGATATTGCCGATACTGACACCATCCGCATAAAACGACCCAGGCGGCCCATAAACGAATTGAGGTTCGCGATGCTCATGGACAACGGTGCGGGAGACGATATCGATATCGACAGCGCCGACGGAAGAACGCTTATGCGCATCCCGCGCACTATAAAACACCCGATAGACATCGTCGTGGAGATGGACAGGCAACGGGTTAGCGACATGACTCTGTAATAATGGATGTACCCCGCCCGGAGGCAGGGTATATATACAGCCCAATTTTCGCCATGACCCACTCATATGCGTCGCAATCGCGTACTCGGCAACGTCGAACGTTCCGTCGCTGTCCCAATATAGACCCCTTCGGGATCGGCATCAGCCAACAACATCGTCCCAGCCCCGACGACACACAAATCACCGATGGTTATATGGTCGCGCAAGGTCACGTTGACTCCGAAGAAGCACTGCTCGCCGATGACGACACCGCCCGATACCACCACGTGCGATGCTATGAAGGTATGGTCTTTGATTGTCGAGTGATGCCCGATGTGATTGCCGCTCCATAACGTGACATTGTTCCCGATGGTGACAAACGGCTGTATCGTATTGTCCTCGAGAATAAAGCAGTTTTCGCCGATACGACCTTCGTTCAGCACGGTTGCTTTTGTACTGATATAGCTCGTGAGGGAGTAGCCGAGGGCTTTGGCAGCGAGATACTTTTCTTTGCGTATCGCATTGAGCTTCGAATAACTCAGTGCCACAAACATATCGTGTGTTTCAGGAGGAAAGCGATTGGCGATATCTTCGAAGGGGACAACGGGCAAGCCACAGAACACATCAACAGTCAAAAAAGCCGTGTCTACCGTGAATGCGACGACTTCGTATGCCGTGTCTGTACGAAAATAGAAATAGGCGAGTTCGGCGATATCGGCACTGCCGAATATGACGAGTTTTTTTGTCATGCGTTTTTCCTCACCAGAATTGTGAATTCATATAAACCGTAGTCGTGGAGCAATGCCACATTCCGCGAGAAGTTGCGTTTACAGTAGTCGAACCACTCGCCGGGATTTGCATAGTAGAGGTAGTCACGTCGCTTATCTGCATCGGAATACGACGTCAGGCAGTTGAACGCAAAGCCTTTGGTAGAGGTACGGTCGAGGGTCGCGAGTGTATCTGCCATGTAGGCGTGCCACGATGCATCAGTGTGGTTCATACGCACATTCATGATCCCGCTGGCGATACCGTAGTCTGCAGGACGAGGCTCACTCGAGACAACAAAGTCCGCGTTGGGTTGGCCGATATACCGTGCACGAGCGGCATCGATCATCGCCTCCGAAACATCATAGCCCGTATATCGAATCTGCGGGAAGGTAGTCTTGAGAACCTCATACATCACGCCATAACCGCACCCTACATCATTGACGCTCACAGCATCAGCGGGTGTAATAACCTTCATGAGTTGGCTAAAGCGGAGGAATTGGCTTTCTTCGCCATTCCAATCGACCCCGCGTGGGGTTTGGCCGTGTTCACGGAGCTTTTCGGTGTAATATTCCGCGACATCGCGCAAGATATTCGTGGATGGTTGTTGGGGCATGGTTCCTCATTATCTGATGCTCGAACGAACACCGGTTTCACAGCGAATACTGACGCAGATCAATTAATCTTGCGCTGCACTGCTCCGACTCGCGTTGTCGTGACGATAAATCATGCGTACGATTGTGTATGGACGTTGCTTGACTTCGGTAAAAATCTTGGACAAATAGATGCCTTGAATTCCTAAGAAAAAAACAATCAATCCCGAAAAAAACCAAATCGACGCTATCAGCGCGGTAAATCCGACGGGCATTGATGGATATAAAAATCGTATCACCATGCTGTAAATAATGTAGAGCACTGCAGTGAACGAAATAACCAACCCCGTGTAAAACGTAAAAACCAGTGGGAGACTGCTAAATGACGTCACTGCGTTAATGAGATGTTCGAGTTTACGGGTGAATGTATAGGTTGTCGGGCTGGTCGCATGTTTTTGGATGACGTAAGGGACCTGATGAAATCCCGTGATAATCCATAACCCGCCGATGTTGATTTCGCGCTCCTGGTGAAGGAGCAATGCCTGTACATATCTGCGCGTCATGTAGCGAGCCGTAACGATGTTGTCAGGTTGACTAATCCCCGTCAACAGACGAAAAAGCCGAAAAAACGCTGCTCCACTCAGCCGTTCAGCGATGTTCCCTTTACGCCGACTTTGAACGCCATACACGACATCTGCGTGCTCTCGATCGAGTAATTCTCGGAATGGCAATGCCCACTCTGGTTCTTCCTCGAGATCGCTATCAATCAGAAAAACATGCTCACCTTGTGCATGTGCAAGCCCCGTCATCATCGCTTTGTGATGCCCGAAATTCTTGGACAAATCGACCACCACGATGTGTTGGTTTGTCTCTATTGCCGACACAGCAATGGCAAGACTAGCATCCGGCGAACCGTCATTCACAAGGATGATTTCGTAATCATCGCCCACGAGTTCTTGCGCAACTGTAGCTGCACGTGTACAGAATTCGTTGATATACGTTGCAGAGCGATAGAGCGTCGCGACGATGGAAAGCTTCATTTTTTGGTGTACCTCAACACATTCCGCGCATCAGGACCGCAGTTGAACAACACATCGACAATGCTCACCCCGTGGACAAAATCGCCCCACAGTTGCGGGTATTCCGTGTAGCCGTTGTAATCAAACCACGTCAACGTCAGATTCCGTTCAGTAAAAACGTGTTCTTCTACATAATCCCGGGCAGCAGGTCCAGAAATGTATTCTGTACCGCCGGCTTTTTGACACAGATCTGCGAGACGTTCCGTTTTTCCATCGATGAGCTCATAGTCACTCGAAGCGGTAATGGTTGTCTCGATGCCCAAGTAGGTGCAAATCGTCTGAAGGAATGTCCGATTCAACACCGACAAGTGGGTGTATGTGCGTTGTGTATAGAGTGGTTCAAGGAGTTCAGCTATCGTATTGTAGTGCGACGCGCGCTTGTAATTTGCGATGAGCGCCTTCCAGTGCTGGTCTTGCCACTCCGTTCCATCAATTTCGGTGTCACGTATTTTTTGGAAGTATTTGCCTTTGACCAACACAGGTACCGTCAACCACTGCACGCCCTGCGGCGTTTTTATTTGGTTCCGATTGCGCCAATCACGGCGAGTGTATTGCATGTCGTCATAGAGGATAAACTCATCTACGGCTGCAATCATATCGAAGTACCCCTTCCAGGGGATGTAGTTTGATTGTACGATGGCGACTTTCTTCATAGGATGTTAGCTATTTCTATCAGGACGTACAGAGAATCTGTGCGTGGTTTCGTCACGATGTCCATTGCGGTCGCACCATGAGAATGGATATGCTTTTGTGTATCCATATCGAACAGCGAATTCCATCGGGACCGGTGCTCCAACGATTGGTGCCCCTCGGAGTGCTGCGAGTTTTGTGCATTGTCGCTGTCAGCAATGCGGGCGTTCGTCCTTCCCGACCGTGGCGATGAAAGAATCGGAGCCATTGATCTTGGAAAGAACATTCCATGAGTCGGCAGCACCAGAAGTACAGCGTCCTGACAAGCACCACTACAAACACTGCTTGGTGTCGTGATGGAATCAGAAAAATGCACCATACGTAAACCACAGCAACTCGTTCGCTCATCAAAAAGGAACGTTGATCTACGTATGCGCTTCTGCCTGCATGATTTTCGGCCACGACCGCACGGCGGAGCAGACAATCAGCGAGCGATCAGCCGAAACGAAGCCACGAATCGCTTTTCCACGAGCCACAGGCTATCGCCCCTCAAGAAGGACGCTTTCGCCTCGAAGACGAAAACCGGTTGCGCTATGCCATGTAAAAATACCCACTACCAAAAGAGAGTGGGTATACATCGGCTCCGCAGAGGTTCTTGGAGTTGCGTTCTCGCATAAACATGTCTGTAGTATATCAGAACGATTTACCGCTCGGCAATTGTTTTGCACAGCATATGACCTAGCGTGTGATGGTGAAGTCAACGGTGCAGCGTACCTCGATAGGATTCACTTGATAGACATTTTGTGCAATCCGAGTCTGATCGGGATGTGGTTGATAGTATTGTGTATACCGTATCACTCGTTTCCCACGGACTGCATTGTGGTGCATCCAAACATTGCCAAGATAAAACATACTCACTTTGCGGCGCTCAAACGCACATCCCGTTTTGCCGATCTCTTTACGACGAAACTGGACGGTATTGCCAAAATACACACGGTCTGATCGGTGGTACGAAAGTCGGGTGCCATCGACATTCAAGATTGGCAGGAGCTCGCCCGATGCTACATCAGTCAAGGTAAACCAATTGTCGACCATGTGCATGTCTGTGCTGTTGAAGACATTGATTGGTGCGATCCCATAGATGCGAGCAGCGATTGCAAGGGGACTTTTGGCATCCCCAGGAATACCCGCCGAAGGTGCAGGCATCGCAATTGTGTAAAAAAACCCCAACACCCCTACATGCCACACAATCATGAGGAACAGCACTGTTGGCTTTGTCCGCACAGGTGTCGTTGTTATCCATTCTGCCTTTGGGCGTGGCAGAGCACACACTCCGAACGTTGCCCGACGTCGCGCAGCAATTGCACGGTAGATGGCCGGTCCAACCCGTAGCACACGACCAAGCCAGAGGAGTGGGATCAGGGGCCAAAGGAGCAACACATGCCGTGCCAGCAACTCGTAGAACGCATACCCTGCATTCACTTGACCGTGACTCGGGAGTACGCCATGTAAATCTTCCAGCGCGTCTTCGGTCGATATGCCGTATGTATCCAGGAGCGCTTGATTAACTGACACAGGTGTCAAGCTGACGCGATCAAAAATATCGACCATCCGCACAAATTGGACCGTACGATCGCAGAGATTGCACTTGTCGTCATAGAACACTAACAGTTTATTGGTAGTATCCATCCCCCACTTCGGCCAGAAGCAGGCAATCCAGAGTAGCATTTCGATGTATGCCAATGACCCGAGTTGTAACACAACCGATGACAGGAAGTAGAACAGAATACCCCAGATGATGACGCTTTTGCGCCACCAGCCCCCAATGAGGACAAATGGCATGAGCACGACGTACCATACCATCATGAAAAACAAAGACACACGTGCCATCAGCACTGCAAGTGAACTTTGCACAAATATGGGTTCAAACACTGCGCTGAATCGTGACATGAAGTTGCTGGCAAACAACATCGGACCGGTGATGCCCGTCATCCAGGCTGGTTCGTTCAGATGCATCATAAAAGAGTACACACAGACGAGCCAGTATGAGGTGACGAGTACGAATTTTGCGATTGTTATTGTATGTACATCAGGTAATCCCTCACCGTACCCGAGGACCGGTCGCAACACGGGGAACTTCTTGATGAGGTATGCATCTACCGAAAGAAATCGACCTGATTCACAGAGGAGAAAAAACACCGCAACCATTGCACCGATGTCATTCCCCAGCGTGCTGGTTGCTAATGCTGCCTCGCCCAGAGTCCACATAATAAAAACAAAAAAACCGAGCGCAAACTGCGTACATATGCCAAATATGATGAACAATGAAAAAATGATTTCCATTGCGTTGTAGTACCCATGTTTCCTGAAAAATTCTTCGGGGACTAACAATCCCGCTACATCAAGCGCACGCAAAAAGATAATGAGGCCAAAAAAGATACGAAGGAGTGCGAGTTTGTTGTGCTCAAAGGGAGACGACAGAGGGAATGCACGAGACTGCAAAAAACCACTGAACCGCAGTCCTCCCGTTGTGAGAGCGGGGAAGAATCGATAGACCACAGAGACTACCGTTGCAACGATGACAAAACTAACAAGAAACGTTTGTTGGAAAGCTAGAAATGACGCCCACATCGGCAACGCTCCCTCGTTCGAGGTTTATTACCGATTATAGCACAGGTAATTGCGCAGTAGCATCATCAATCACGCAGTCGCATCGATAGTGCCGAAGAATCGCTCTCACGCGTTACTGCTGTCGTGTGCAACGTTGGTTTGACAGTCCGTTTGAGTTCCTCTATACTTCTGCCATGCAAATCCTCGTCGTAAAACAGATGAAGCGCGCCAAGAAGCCGGACCACATGTCTGGTTGAGTGTGCTTGTCATTTACAAGCCCGCCTCACCAGACTGGTGAGGCGGGCTTTTTGTATCAACATGCCAAGGAGGAATGAGGATGGAATCGTTTGTGCGCGGTATCGTATTGGGGCTTACGATTGCGGCTCCTGTGGGCCCAATTGGGCTCTTGTGCATTCGACGCACCCTTGCGCATGGCTGGCGCGCAGGTTTTGCATCTGGCCTGGGTGCAGCGACTGCCGATACGTTGTACGGCATGTTGGCTGCGTTTGGATTGACCGCGCTCGTCCAATTGCAACGTCCTGCCGCCGTCATCGGCGGTTTTTTGTTGCTGTATATGGGCTGGCAGACCACCCGTAGTGTGCCGACAGAGACGGCTGCAGTCAAACCGGGCAGCATGTATTTTTCGACACTCGCACTGACCATTACCAATCCCGCAACCATTCTGGTGTTTGTCGGGTTGTTCAGCGGGATAAGTGGAGTCGGCCAGCTCGCCCAGCAAGACGCACTCGCGCTCGTCGCAGGCGTCGGTGCGGGATCTGCACTGTGGTGGCTGACCCTTGCACAACTCACCGCGTGGTTAGGGCGCGACATTACCCCGCAGGGGATGTTGTGGATCAATCGCCTTTCGGGGTTCGTTATTCTGATTTTCGGTATCGCCGCGCTATGGAGTAGCATCGCATGAGCAAGTCACAACCAAATCACCGCATCGAAACGCAAGCAGTCCACCTCGGTAATCATGGCGACCCAACAACAGGAGCCGTGATTCCATCAATTGTTATGGCTACGACATTCGAGCGGCTCCCGGATTATTCAGCCCCCTCAGGGTTCATTTATGGACGGAGCCAAAACCCCAATCGCAAAGCGCTCGAAGAAACCCTCGCTGCACTCGAGGGTGGTGCGGTTGCGTATGCGTTTTCGTCGGGACAAGCAGCGACCAACGCTGCATATCAGATGCTCAAGGCAGGGGACCACGTCATTGCACCAGCAGAATCGTATTTCGGCACGCGTGGATTGCTCCGCGAAATCTACGAACACCTCGGCCTCAGCTATACCTTTGTCGACACCAGTGACCTCGATGCGGTGCAGGCTGCCTTCACCCCACAGACCAAACTGGTGTGGGTCGAGACGCCGTCGAACCCGACGATGACTATCAGCGATATCCGTGCGGTTGCCGAGCTCGCTCATGCACATGGTGCATTGCTTGCTGTCGACAACACATTCGCCTCACCGATGATGCAACGTCCGTTAGCGCTCGGTGCCGACTTTGTGATGCACTCGACCACAAAATTCATCAGCGGCCACACCGATGTGACCGGTGGAGCGTTGATTTTCGCTCGGGTCGATGACATAAGCGCACGCGCGCAGGTCGTCCAGACGCTCGGCGGAGCGGTCCCATCACCATTTGATTGTTGGTTGATTTTGCGCGGAATCCGTACTTTGGCGATTCGTGTCCGCCAGCAGGCAGCCAATGCAATGGCACTCGCTCAGTTCCTGGCAGATCACCCAGCGGTCGAAACAGTGTTTTATCCGGGGCTGGCCAGTCATCGCGGCCATAGCATTGCCGCCAGCCAAATGTATGGGGGCTTTGGCGGGATGTTGTCGGTATGCGTCCAAGGCGGCGCCGCTGAAGCGCTCAAGGTCGCAGCACAGGTACAGCTCTTTACGCGGGCGACAAGTTTGGGTGGTATCGAGAGCCTCATCGAGCATCGCTATTCAATCGAAGGGCCAACCAGTAGCACGCCGCCGAACCTGTTGCGGATTTCGGTGGGGATTGAACACATCGACGACTTGATGCATGACCTGCGTCAAGCCCTCCATACAATCGGCCAATAAGGCAACAGCGTGAAAGGTACACACCATGGCACAGGCAGTATGCCCAGAATGTGATGCATCCATCACATTGGTAGCGGGGACGGTGGTAGGCGAAATCGTGGTCTGCCCTGATTGCGCTGCAGAATTGGAAGTCGTGTCGATCGATCCGCCGACCCTCGACCTCGCACCAGAGGTCGGAGAAGACTGGGGCGAGTAGCCCTGTAGGAGGATGCTATGCGCATCGGAGTCCTCTGTTCACGCATCAGGGTCGAAGAAAAACTCATCTTCGCCGAAATGGAATCCCGTGGAATCGAGTATGTGCGCCTGAACGACGATGAACTCATCGTAGACCTCAATGCTGGCCGCTACCCATACGACGTCGTGCTCGAACGCTCGATTCATCACTCGCGAGCCCTGTATGCGTTACACGCCCTCAACGATGCGGGTATCCCAACGGTCAATACCGCCCATGTCGCGCGCATCTGTGGTGACAAGTTTTTGACCACCCAAGCGCTTATCAAGCACAACGTGCCGACCCCCAAAACGTTGATGGCTTTTACCCCTGAATCTGCCCTCGAAGCAATCGAATCACTCGGCTACCCGGTCGTCCTCAAACCTGCGATTGGCTCATGGGGACGCCTCATCGCCAAAGTGAATGACCGTGAGGCAGCAGAGGCAATTCTCGAACACAAAGAAGTCCTCGGTTCGTACCATCACTCGATTTTCTACATCCAAGAATATGTCGCCAAACCCAACATGCGCGACATCCGGGCATTTGTCATAGGTGACGACTGCATCGGCGCGATATATCGCACCAGCAAGCACTGGATTACCAACACCGCACGTGGCGGAGCTGCATCGGTATGCCCGATTACCCCTGCGCTCGCCGAGATTTGTATCAACGCTGCCCGAGCAGTCGGTGGAGGGGTAGTGGCGATTGACGTCCTCGAGAGTAGCGATGGTGCATTGCTCATCAATGAGGTCAATTACACCATGGAATTCCGCAATAGCATTACCCCGACCGGGGTCAACATCCCCGGTCGCATCCTCGACTACACCCTCGAGGTTGCACAGGGCAAACGGAGTGGCGTATGACCGAACGACCATGGCGCGTCCTTGGGCGGCGCACTATTCACCAGAGTGAGTGGGTCAGCTTGCACCAGGATGATGTCCAACTCCCTGACGGGTCGATAATCGCGCACCACCATGTGGTCGACTATCCCCGACCTGCGGTAGGAGTCGTGCCCATCCGTGCCGATGGAGCGATTTTGCTGGTAGAACACTATCGCTTTATCATCGACCGGACCCATTGGGAAGTCCCGGCAGGCCGCGTCGACAGCGGTGAATCCGATGCAGACGCAGCCGCCCGTGAACTCTACGAAGAGTGTGGTGCGACCGCCACGAGTTACACCTTCTTGGGACGCTATCACCCCGCAAATGGGAGCAGTAATCAGACGTTTTATGCCTATATCGGTCATGATGTCAACGTCGTTGCACCCATCAGCGACACCAACGAGATTATGTCTACGCGCTGGTTTACCCCAGGCGAAATCTGGCAGCTCATTGCACGCAACGAAATCCGCGATGGCCTGACACTTACTGCATTCCTCTGGGCCGATGCCTACCAGCGTGGCATGCTCAAGGGGGGGGAGTCATGACGAGTGTGTCGATTGTCGGGGGGAGTGGGTACGTGGGAGGAGAACTGCTCCGCCTCTTGCTCCGCCATCCAGACGTGACCATCCAGCAGGTGACGTCGGAACGACTCGCAGGGAAGCCTGTCACAGGACCGCACCCGCATCTGCGTGGGGTCACCGACCTGGCGTTCACCAGTCAGCAGATGCTTACCGCCTGCGATGTGCTCATCCTGGCGTTGCCGCACGGTACAGCAGCCAAAGCAATCGAACACTACGCGACGGTTGCTCCCAAGATTATCGACTGTTCGGCGGACTTTCGTCTGCAGAATCCGGCCGATTATGACCGCTGGTATGGAGAGGCACACCCACACCCGGAGTGGCTCGAGCGATTTGTCTACGGACTGCCGGAGCTCAATCGTGACGCGCTCCGTGGTGCTTCCTTCGTCAGTGGAGTCGGCTGTAACGCGACGGCGACGACCCTTGCGTTGCTTCCCTTGGTACGCGCTGGTCTCATCACGGCAGACGACGTGGTCATCAGCGATATCAAGGTAGGATCGTCTGAAGGTGGTGCCGTCGGGAACGATGGGTCGCATCACCCCGAACGGAGCGGTGTCGTGCGTGCCTATGCGCCTACCGGGCACCGTCACACCGCAGAAGTCATGCAAAATACGGGGCTGACCAACGTCCATCTCAGTATCACGAGCGTCGAGCTCGTCCGTGGTGCGGTAGCACAGGTGCACTGCATGCCACACACGGTGTGTGACGAAAAAACGTTGTGGAAAGCATTCCGGGCTTGTTATCGCGACGAACCATTTGTGCGGATTGTGCGCGAACGCGGTGGTATCCACCGCCTCCCAGAGCCAAAACTCGTGAGTGGGACGAACCTGGCCGATGTCGGCTTCGACATCGATCCCCACACCGGACGGATTGTCAGTATCTGTGCCATAGACAATCTGATGAAGGGTGCTGCCGGGAGCGCTGTGCAGTGTCTGAACCTCATGTGTGGTTATGCCGAACACACGAGCCTGGATATGATTGGACTCCACCCCCTCTAGCCGTAGAAAGTCACACCCCGATGAATCGTTCGACCCTCGCAATCCTAGGCATGATTTTGGCGTGTATTCTCTGGGGAAGTTCGCATGCGATTGCGAAAACAGCCCTCAACGAAGCACCGCCATTCCTCCTAGCAGCGCTGCGACTCTGTATTGCCGCACCATTGTTGCTGCTTATCCAAATCGGGACGCGCCGACCCGCGATCCACACAAACGATCGCTGGCCGTTGGTGCGCTTGAGCATGATTGGAATCGTGGCGAGTTTTATTTTGGCATATACCGGAATTAGTCTGACTCTGTCGTCTGACAGCTCACTCCTGATTGTGGGCGAAGTCATCTTTACGGCTATTTTTGCGTACATGCTGCTCCGCGAGCGGATTACCCGTAACCGCATGATTGGATTAGTCGTCGGCAGCATCGGCGCGATAATCCTGATTACCGGCGCCGCGGGAAACAATACCGAAACCGCCCCGAACCGTTTGCTCGGTAACATCCTCGTGCTTGGGTGTCTGGCGTGTGAATCGTATTACACCGTGCGCGGCGCTGCGTACCTGGAGCGGAATGATTCGATTAGCATGCTCGCTTGGGTCAATACCGCCAGTTTGGTGGTTTGGGTACCGGTATTGGGATACTACGCCTACACCGGACAACTGGCCGCGTTGTCGCCGTCCGCATGGGCAGCATCAATCTATATGGCAATCGTGACTTCGATTATCTGCTACTTCCTGTGGTTTACGGGCGTGCGCATTGTCGGAGCGACCGTAGCCGCAGTAGCATTGTTGTTTCAACCTGTGGTCGGGGCGCTTGTGGGTATCCAGGTGATGGGCGATCCCATCACGGTGACCTTTATCATCGGCGGGATTTTGGTCGTCGGCGCACTACTCATCAGCGGTATTCCTGAGCGTACCACCCCGGAAGCCACTTCGGCCGAATCAGCCTAAACACGAGCGTAATGACAAGGAATGAGACGATGACCAAACAAACCTGGGCCTACCTCGGCCTCCTAGTGGCCAATATCGCCTGGGGTGCTGGAGCATCGGTATCGAAGGCGACGATGGCAGTATTCCCCCCTGCGTTACTCAGTGCACTGCAGATTGCGATTGCAAGTATCGTACTGCTGGTCATTCAGTGGCGTGGCAAATACCCAGCTATTCTTCCCCAAGACCGGTGGCCCATGGCGGGCTTGAGTGTGGTGATGAATGTTGCCGGGTTCATCCTCGGGTATGTGGGGATTGCGCTGTCGTTGGCGTCGGATATCTCGTTGTTAGTCATTGGGGAAGTCATTTTCACGGCGTTTTTGGCGCGATGGTTGTTGCGCGAGCACATCGACAAAGCGCGCTGGCTGAGCATTCTTGTTGGTGGCGTAGGGGCGGTCATCCTGATTACGGGCTCGCTCGGGCACAACACGGCAACGGCTCCGAATCGCGTCCTCGGCGGGGTGTTGTTTCTCTTGGATTTGCTGTGTTGTGCGTACTACACGGTGCGCGGCGGGGTCTTCTTGGCGCGCAACAATACGGTCAGCATGATGACCTATGTCAACGTGATTAGTATGTTTTTTTGGGGACCCGTGTTGGTGTATTACATTGCCTCCGGACAATTCCCGGTAGTCACAACCGCCAGTGTCATCGGGTTGTTGTACCAAGCGCTGGTCACATCAGTCCTCTGTATCTTTTTGTCGTTTTATGCGGTCAAAATCATTGGCGCGACGGCGACGACCATTGTGTTGTTTGTGCAACCGTTGGTCGGGGCGCTGGTTGGCGTGCTGGTCCTCGGTGATCCAGTGACCCTTAGTCGTATCATCGGCGCTGTGTTCGTATTTGGGTCGATAGGCGTTTCCATGCGGGCACAGCTCCGAGAGGCACGTGTATGAGCAAAATCCAGGCGATCGTGTTGCTCGTGTTGGCAAATATGCTGTGGGGATCCTCACACGCAATCGGGAAGTTGGCCATTGACACATTTGACCCGTTGCTCTTAGCAGGTCTGCGGGTAACCATTGCAACCGGGTGTTTCTGGGGGCTCCGCTTCAGCGGCATCGCACCACGAGAGGGTGTCCCGTCACGTGATGTGCTTACCCTGGCAGGGTTAGGCCTTTTGACCGTCGCATGTGCACAATTTTTGGATTATCGCGGCTTATCGTTGACGACAGCCACGGATTCGTCACTGATGATTATCGGCGAGGTCATTTTCACGACTATCCTTGCCTGGCTGATTATGCGCGAGCGCATCAATACCCAAAAACGCCTTGGTTTGGTGCTCGGCACCATCGGCGTCGTGGTATTGACCTTGGGCGGTGCACCAGATAGTGCATACGCACCACAGCGCGCCCTCGGCAACACACTGGTACTTTTGGCGTTGCTGTGTGAATCAATATTCACGGTCTTGGGGGCGCGCTATGCGCAGACATACCAACCGCTGACGATTCTGCGATGGACATACAGTGGGAGTATGGTGGTATGGACTCCCGTCCTTGTCTGGGCATATCTGAGCGGTGCCATCTCGGGAGCGCCCCCTGCCGCCTGGGGAGCTGTTGTGTACATGGCGGTCGCCACCTCAGTGATTAGTTATCTACTGTGGTTTTGGGTCATCCGGAGCGCCGGTTCGAGCCTCGGTGCGATGACCTTATTTGTCCAACCAGTGGTCGGATCGGTGATTGGTTTGCTGCTCTTGGCAGAGCCACAAAGCCCAGGATTGTACATCGGCGCTACGTTGATCGTCACCGCCATGCTGGTAGCGACACTGGCAGATCGGGCACCAGCAACACCGCCAGGAGAGGAGGGAGCATATGCTGGTCATTAAAGTCGGTGGAGGGGCAGATATTGATTACGCAGAACTGTGCGACGATATCGCCGCAGTCACTGCTCGTGGGACTTCGGTCGTGCTCGTCCATGGTGGTTCTGCCGAGACGAATCGGATTGCCACCGCACTCGGTCACCCGCCGCGTTTTGTCACGACGGCATCAGGGCATGTCAGTCGCTATACCGATCAGGCAGCCATGGATAGCTTTCTGATGGTCTATGCAGGCAAAATCAATAAGCGCATTGTCGAACTCCTCCAACAACGTGGGGTAAATGCTTTTGGCTGTAGTGGGCTTGATGGTCAGATCTTGCGGGCTGAGCGCAAGGCGACCCTGCGCATCGTCGAAAACGGCAAACAATTGCTGATCCGTGATGATCGCACCGGAACCATCGATGGCGTCAACGGCGCAGTGTTGGCAACGCTCCGCGACGCGGGTGTGTTGCCGGTCATCGCACCAATTGCCTGTAGCCATCAGGGAGATGCGTTGAATGTCGATGGCGACCGTGCTGCTGCCCAGATTGCCATCGCCCTCAAGGCAGAGACATTACTCCTGCTCTCGAGTGTCCCTGGCTTATTACGTGCATTCCCCGATGAATCGACGGTAATCCGCACTATCCCACGTGCCGACATCAGCACCTATATGGACGTCGCGCAGGGACGGATGAAGAAAAAAGTCATGGGTGCTGCAGAAGCTATCGCAGGCGGGGTACAAACCGTCATCATGGCTGACGCGCGCATCAGCAATCCCATCAGCAGTGCATTGGCCGGCAATGGGACGACCATCGCCTAGCGCATACCCCTGCACGACACACAGAGCAATCGTGCCGCACGTCCCACACGCAGGATAACCGACGGAACGTCGATACACCAGGAGAACGCGATGCTGCATCCGACTACCCACACAAGCGCCGACATCATCCGCCGCGAAGACCTGCGCACCAGTGGCACCTACAGCAAACGAGGTATTGCCATCGTCCGTGGGGAAGGTGCGACTTTGTGGGACGCCGATGGCAAGCGCTACATCGACTGCGTCGGTGGGCAGGGATCGGCCAATCTCGGGCATGCACACCCAGCAGTGGTCGCAGCCATCCAACACCAGGCGACACAGCTGATTAGCTGCCCCGAGATATTCCACAACGACCAACGCGCTGCCTACCTCGACGAACTCGGTGCCGCCATGCCACCGGGCATGGGCCGGGTGTTCTTGTGTAATTCAGGGACCGAAGCCGTCGAGTCCGCCTTGAAATTTGCGCGGTTGGCCACCGGGCGGCCCAATATCATTGCGATGATGCGTGGATTCCATGGGCGCACCATGGGTGCATTGTCCGCCACCTACGAGCCCAAGTACCGAGAACCGTTCGAACCACTGATTGCCGGTGTCAGCCATGTGCCCTACGATCGCATCGAAGCCCTAGCTGCGGTTATCAACGAACAGACCGCCGCCGTCATTGTCGAACCCGTGCAGGGGGAGGGCGGCGTCCGGCCTGCTTCTGCGGGGTTTCTCGCTGCAGTCGCGGCATTGTGTGCCCATCATGGTGCATTGTTGATTGTCGATGAAGTCCAGACCGGCTTCGGGCGCACCGGGAGTCTCTTTGCGGTGACGCAGGCGGGGGTTACTCCTGATTTGTTGGTGATGGCGAAGTCGATGGCCGGTGGGATGCCGATGGGAGCCTTGGCAATCCACGAGCGCCTCGGTGGGTTTGCACCAGCCAGCCACGGATCGACGTTTGGCGGCAACCCGCTGGCCTGTGCGGCTGCTCGCGCAGCGCTGGGCGCACTCTTGGCGGACGATTTGTGTGCCGCAGCAGGGCGCAAAGGCGCCGCCCTAATGCAGACACTCCGCGCTACAAACCTCAGCAAAGTGCGCGAGGTGCGTGGTGCAGGCCTGCTCATTGGGCTCGAACTCAAAGAACGCGTGCAACCGACCTTGGTGACTCTGATGGAACGCGGTTTGTTGGCATTGCCGGCGGGTCCAAATGTGCTCCGTCTCCTGCCACCATTGGTTATCAGTGATGCAGAGCTCGCTGAGGTCGTGACTATCCTGACGGAGGTCCTCGCGTGATGTTGCCGCCTGACCTACAACTGCTCTATGACGCCGTCAACACCCCGAGCTTCTCGACGCACGAAGATGCGGTTGCGCAGGTCCTTGTTGCTGCGATGACCGCACGCGGGATAGCGACATCGCTCGATGCGGTGGGCAATGTCGTCGGTACCGTGGGGACACGCGGTCCCGAAATTGTGTTGTTGGGGCACATCGACACCGCGCCTGGGACGGTGCCGGTCCGCATCGTCGACGACATGCTGTATGGACGGGGGAGTGTCGATGCAAAAGGACCTTTTTGTGCGTTTATTGCAGCCGCAGCACGATTGGCCACAGACCCAGACTTGCCATTCCGCTTGACCCTTATCGGAGCGGTCGAAGAAGAATATGCGACCTCACGCGGGGCGCACTATGTGGCTTCGCGCTTTCGTCCCGCCGCCTGCATTATCGGTGAACCGAGTGGCGTGGACCGCGTGACGTTGGGCTACAAAGGCCGGGTATTGTTGACGGTAACGACGCATCTGCCTAGTACGCATAGCGCAGGGGCGACTGCGTCCGCACCAGAACAGTGCATGGCCATCTGGCAGCGCATCCAGGCCTATTGTGCGGCATACAACTGCGATACACCGCGGCTCTTTGACCAATATTTGCCGTCGTTGCGCCACATTGCCTCGGGGAGCGATGGCTTGTATGAGTGGGCACAGGCCACCATCGGCATCCGCCTCCCCAGTGCACGACCACCATGGCAACTGATTGCCGATATCGGCACGTATGGGGACGCACACTCGACCCTGTTGTTCCGCGATGTATCGCCGGCTTGGCAATCGCCGCGCAGCGATGCGGCAGCGACGGCATTTGGTGCTGCCATTCGTGCCCAAGGGCACACGCCCGGCATGATTGTCAAAACCGGCACCGCAGATATGAATGTCGTCGGACCAAAATGGCAGTGCCCCATGATTGCATACGGACCGGGGGATTCAGCGCTCGATCATACGCCCGAAGAACACCTTTCGCTGCGGGAATACCAACAAGCCATTGCTGTCCTGACAGATGCACTGCCGCGGCTGGCAACACGATTGGGGTAGCGTACTGAGCACGACTGTTGCGATGCACGGAATGCGGCTGCACGAGGCATCGCGTTTGACGCGCCGGGACTGGTGCTCGTCCAAAAACCAACTGTTTGTCTGACACCCGCTCGTTGCTCGCGCCGATGCGAATCTTCCCGGCGCGTCCAGCAGACGTGCAGGAGTCCGCCGTGCGGGAGACGTGCCCATTGCCACTAGTGGTCGGCGGCTTTTCCCTGCTAATTAGTATGCGTAGATGAGAATGCCACCCATGATAAGGGCGAAATACTTCCAATGGGCGCGGGCAACGGGTTCGGCAAAAAACAACATCCCCAACACCGGCGCCAACACATACGACAATGACTGGCCGACATAGACCTTGCCGATACCCAGGTCACGGGCGGCGATCATGTTACAGGGTACTGCCAGACAAAAAAGTCCAAGACCGACGATGAGCCAGAAGCGGTTTTGGGTCATGCTATAGCGTTTATAGAAAAACTGCCCGAGCACCACGCCCAAAACACTACACACCAAGAAAAACCATGCCATCAAGACACCCCTATGCATCACGCATCAACGCCACGACACCGGTCATCACCAGTGCGACGCCGACGAGTTGGTGCCATGCGAATGGTTCACCATACAAAACCGATAGCGCAACGATACACGGAAAAATAACGGCCGACGAGGCATAGGCGATGCCCAGCGGGAACTCCCGATGGATGCGTCCCCAGACGATAAATCGGCCCAGATTGAAGAGCAAAATCGCACCGTAAAACAGCAGGAGCATCACGTACTGGGAGGATTCCACGGCAGTGGAATATTTGATGAGGCTCATGGTAGCGATTTGGATGACGGTATTGATGAGTGTCAAGCCGGCAAGGCGCAGTGGGCGGGAATTCGGTGCGGGCGTCATAGCAGAGCCTTAGTCGTAATCGCGGATGCGCAATATCGTGTAGCCGGGGAGGGTCGTGTAATCACGGAGCTGATCGTACGTCTCACGCAGGTAGGTGTATACCAGTTGATGCGACAACGAAAACCGTAGCTCACTGCGATCATCCATGCCTTTGTTCATGATGATAACGGCACGGGGAGCTGCGGCAGCGATGCGTGCGATGTCTTGGGCTTGTTGGGCATCAGAACGCGGCCAAATGGCATAGATATCCCACATCGGCGCGGTCAGATTGAGCATCGCATAGGCACCGGGCCAGAACGGTGCGATGAGCAATGTCTCGTCGTTGGCGACGAAATCATTCCGCATTTGGATGAGGAGTGTCAGTTCATCAGCGGTTTGATGGGGGACCGATAAAATATCCGGACCCACCTGCGTGGCGCGGCATGCTGTCGGATCCCAGCATTGGAGTCGGGGTTGTACGGGGCCAAAGATGAGTGCACTACTCACGACCAGCGTCCCGACCATTGGCCAGAACCATCGTGGTCGCTCGCTCAGCACCCACACCAACCCGCCCAGCACCAAAGGCAGCCCGCCCTGCGCCAGATGCACCAAATCTGCGCGCGAAAAGGCGTAGGCGATACTCGGCACTGCATATACAAAACAGGCTTGGACAAACGGGTGGATGGTATGGCGCTGGTACGCCCGCCAGATCAAAAAGAGCAGAACGACCATGGGCACGACGAGGATACTGCAAAACCACAGGCCGATCAGTACGGCACGCAGCCCTTCGAACGGCTGATCAAACGATGCCAGCCACGGCCATGGCACCGGGAGCGGGATATTGGCTTGTTCACGGGCAAAGAACCCAACGACCATGTGTTCGATGTAGGCGGCGAGCAGGCCAGGGGTCAGCGCGATGGAGACCACGAGCGGGCTGAGCCCAACGGCACAGCCATACATCACCTGGAGTCCTTGGCGGAGCCAGCGCCGCCACTCACGTTGTTTGCCCATGCGTAAGCCGATGAGCACGATGAGACTACAGACAAAAAACGCTCCATGCTTGCGTAAATCGCCACCGGCAGCAAGGACGAGACCATAGCAGAGACCGGCGATGAAGGCGTCTCGGCGATGCAAATGGCTTCGTTGCGCGCGGGCCAATACAATCAACCCCATGCAGAGCACCGCAAAATCGGGCATGCGGTAGTGGGGCCAGAGCCACCAGACCACGACGCCCATCATCGCACCGACGACTGACCAACGCGGCGAGACTCTGCGATAGAGGTAGACTGCTGTACCGGCCAAGATCGCTACCTGGATAAGACCGAGACCAAAACGCAGGGCAATAATCCCCGTGTTTCCCCAGACCCACATCAATGCCGCGAGGACGGCATAGCGACCGATGTCGTATGCATAAAAATCGCGAATGGGGACGTCGCCTTGGAGCATTCGTTGGGCGCCATACCACAAGAAGCCTTCGTCCCAGAGCGAGACATCGACCCAGCCTTGCCACAAAAAAAGTGCGCACGCCACGAACAGTGACACTGCGCAGATGTAGACGATTGGATTAGAAAAACGACGTATCAGACCCTTCACCCGACCCCCCGTGATGTGGTGCTTTTAGCATACCACGGTTCGGTCTATTCCATGAAGAATGTGTTAACTCCTTGCGTCCAGGGAGAACGATTCCCCAAGTTCGAGCAGCTGCGCGCGCGGTGCTGCAGCACGCACAAATGGTATCGGGTCTGCCGTGTTAAAGGCAAACAGGTCGTAATGGCAGGGGATGACGTGGCGTGCGTCGATATCGGCTGCGAGTTGGGCTGCCTCAGTCGCAGAGAGATTGGCGGCGACCCCGCGGGCAGGATCATGACCGTTGATAGGAAGGACGGCGACATCGATCTGCCAACGTCGCAAGAAATCTACCATCCCTTCATAGCGCAACGTATCGCCACTATGGTAGATGACCCGACCGCCCACTTCGATGACGAGTCCAATCGCCACCGGATGCCCATGTGCATCGCGCGTGAGTTCGTTATGGGCGGCTGGCACCGTATGTACGGTGAATGGGCCATCCCGGTAGGGCTGACCCTCGGTGAGGCCGATAACGGCAGCAGGCGCAAGCCCCATTCGTGTCGCAGCGAAGTGTACGTTCGCTGCACCACAGGCGAGGGTAACCTGTGGATTGGCTTTTTGGATAGCGTGAAACGTCTCGGCATCGAGATGATCGGTGTGATTATGACTCGACGTCACGAGGCTGACCATCGACAATAGCGCCGGATCAACCACTCGCGCCGAGATGCGCACATGTGGTTTATCGGTCTGCGCGTATTTGGTCGTCAACGAATCCGATAGATACGGATCAACTGCAACGCAAACACCGTCATAGTGGATGAGGTACCCGCTTTGGCCGAGCCACCAGTGCGTTACCTGTCCGGTTTGCTGCATGGCCGCTCGCACCCGGGCAACAAATTCGCTATCGGTATAGGTGGGGATAATCATGGTCATGCCTGTTCGTCGGCACGACTGATGCGTTCGACCAATGCCCCACTTGCCACATGGCGCAAAATCAGATGCACGGCGCCGTCCGGCATGCGTTCTTGTTTGATGAGAACATGATCTGCGTCGTACTGGCGCTGTACCGAAACGTGGGGCACGTCGGTGCGACCACGCCAAGTGAGCAACTGCACCGGTTCCCAGCGTTTGGAGTGGATCGACGCATAGGCCGCATCCATGATGGCGTTGACCACATACCCGTCATAAAACGATTCCATTGGTGGTCGTGCCTGTTCATAGGCGTCGAGCATGTCGGCAAACATTGGCGTAAAACCCAGGGCTGCTTGCTCGTCGCCGACAGGGAATTGCCAGCCGGTGTCGGCCTCGGCTTTTTCGGCGACATAGCCGCGTTGGCCGGCAGCGGAGTAGAGTTCGTAGCCGGTGCGTTGCCAGTGATTGAGCCAAATGGTCCCTTCGGTGCCCGCGACCTCATCACGCAGATCCATGCCACCGCGGAATGACCAGCTGACTTCGAATTGTCCCATGGCGCCGTTATCGTAGCGGACCATTCCAACGGCATGGTCTTCTGCCTCGATGGGGTGGACTTGGGTATCGGCCCAACAGAGGACTTCGACAGGGCGGATATCTTTGCCTATGAAGTTGCGCGAAATCTCGATGCAATGACAGCCCATATCGATAATGGCACCGCCACCGGATTGTGCTTTGTCCCAAAACCAGGCGCGATGCGGGCCGGTGTGTTTTTCGCTACTGCGAGCCCACAACACGGTACCGATGCTCCCGGCATGCACCGATTGCAACGCACTGAGTGTTTTGGGGGTATAGGTCAAATCTTCGAGGTAGCCGTGGAACACCCCAGCGTGCTCGACCGCCTGGAGCATCCGATATGCCTCGGCGGCAGTCCGTCCGAGCGGTTTGGTGCACAGAATTCCTTTGCCGGCACGAACTGCAGCCATCACTGCCTCTTCGTGCAGGTGATTCGGCAACCCGATGACCACCAGTTGGGTATTCGGGTCTGCAATCGCAGCGTACATATCGGTTGTGGCATGCGCGATGCCGAATTCTTGGGCAAACGCCTGCACGGTTGCTTCGGTGCGTGAATACACAGCCGTGACGCGGTCGCGGCTCCGGCCTGCATGGAGCGCCGTGGTGTAGTTGCGACCGATGAGGCCGGCCCCCAGCATGGTGATGTTCATCTTGTGCTCCTGACTGGGTTAGGCCAATCCGAGGTCGTGTTTGACCTGACGGACGCCGGCCACCATGTTGACGAGCTTCTTTTTGGCTGCCCAGCGCGCCGTCTGACTGAGACCACAATCAGGGGCAAATGCCAAACGGTCAGCCGGCGCATAGCGCAGACATTCGCGGACGCGCCGTGCGATATCCTCGGGCGTCTCGATGTAGTAGCTTTTCACGTCGACGATACCCACCGCGACATCGTAGTGTTCGGCCAAAGTGGCGATGGTTTCGAGCTCAGCGAATTCCCGGCTGGCCATCTCGAGGTGCATCTCATCAACGGTCATGCGATAAAACGCCGGGAACATGGGTGCATATTGGCGCGGCCCGACCGCGCGTCCTTTGAAGTTGCCGAAGCACAAGTGCGTCGACAATCGCGTTTTGCCCACCACAGGTGCGACCGTTCGATTGAAGATATCGACGAGTCGGTCGGTGTCTTCTTTGAAGGCATAGCAACTCATCGAGGGCTCGTCGACGGTCAATTCTGCACAGCCTGCGGCGACGAGTGCTTCGAGTTCAGCCCGCACTATCGGGAGCAATGCCTCGGTCAGTGCGTAGCGATCCGGATAATCGGCATTCGGCAGTAACCGCCCACTCAGTGTGTACGGTCCAGGGACACTCGCCTTGAGGGTCGGTCCTGCAGGTGCTAACGATGCCAAGCGCTGATACTCTTCGACCACGCCTAACCCACGTGGTGCATGCAACGGGCCGGTGATTTGGTGTTTGCCGCGTTGATCGTGTGCCGGCGGGCCATAGCGACGCGCCCCGGCGTCTTCGCGGGCAATCCCATTAATGTAGCCATAGAACGAAAGATTGAAATCAAAGCGCGTCTGTTCGCCGTCCGTGATGACATCCAACCCGGCCGCGAGTTGGTCCTGGATGGCAATCATGGCAGCGTCGCGTTGCAATTCGGCGATATCGTCACGCCCGAAGTCCGCCAGATGCTCGGCAGCATATTCGAGCCACGCGGGGAATGGGTAACTCCCCACAACCGTGGTACGCAGGGGATTGTTCTTCATTTTGACTCCTTTGCGGGTTGCATGCCGTACAACGGTGCGATACGTGCGCGGAACTCGTCGTAGCTCGCGTCGAACAACGCTGCAGAAGCGGCACTGCCGATTAACGTGCTACTCGTCAATACCAATGGTTTTTGGCCACGGGCAGTTAATTGCTCGGCCACGAGACATTTGATCATGTTGACGATGGTGACGTACCCAATCGATGAGCCAGGACCAACCGGTTCGTCCAACCCATCGACGGTCACCATGGCATCGCCGAGCGGAGAACAGTTATCGATGGTCACATCGGCGATGTCGATCAGCCGTTTGCCACTGCTGTGCTTGATGGGCGACCCGAGGCAGTGCGCCTTCGAGACCACTGCGATGACCTGCATCCCGCGGGCTTTGGCGCCGAGGGCCACATCAATGACGACACCGTTTACTCCGCTATTCGAGAACACGAGCATACAATCGTGTGCCCCGAAGGTGAAGTTGCGCAAAATAACCTCACCGAAGCCTTCGAGCTTTTCGAGGTACATCGCTTGGCGTTGCCCGTTGTTCCCCACCACTTGGGTGTGATTGGTCAATGACAACTCGATGATTGGATGGAAGCCGGGGAAGCTGCCATGCCGCGGATAGATTTCTTCAACGGGGATGCGCGAGTGTCCTGTGCCGAACATGTGCGCCAAACCACCCGCGGCGATCGCCTCGGTACAGATGGTAGCCGCCTGCCGTATGGCGGGGAGTTGGGTCGTTCGGATATCGCGCAGAATGTGTTCGGCTGCGGTGAGGAAGCGCTCCGCGGGGTCTGGTGGATGCATTGCAATCGTCCCTTGTGCATGAATGGTTATGGAACCAGCTTCTGTGTTTGTTTGGTTTTGGCGCTGAGCACTGCGGTTTCGACGATTTGCTGTCCGATACGGCAGGTCGCTACTGACAGTGGCCCATGAATCGCAGCACCTGTCGACAGATGATGAATGAGATTTTGGATGGGGTCTTGCATCGGTGCTTGGATGTCGTCGACGGGGAGGACGTATCCTTCGGGGACGGCACGTGTTTGCACGCGGATTGTCTGCTCGTAGTCGTATGAGGCTATGGTTCCATCGGTGCCGACGATGACAAATCCACATTTGGGTTGTGGTTGATGTGTCCAAGGGTCTGTGAATGCACCCCAACGGGTCTCGAATTTTGATAAACCTTTGGCGTATCGAGCCACCGTGATGCTGTGTTCGTCGACTTCGAGTCCCAATGGTTCATCGACAACGGCGGTCACTTCGATGGGTTTGTCGCCGTTGTGATACCAGGTCCCCAAGGTGACACCGTAGCCGAGGTAATCGAGCATCGAGCCACCACCGGCAGCTTTTTTGTACCACCAGGCTTCGTTCTTGCGGCGAGCCACTTCTTCGGCTGACACTTCGATTTTGTCGGCCACATGATGCAATGGGCCACGATTGCCGTCGTAGTAATGGACCTCCATGACTTTGCCTATCACGCCTTCGTCGATAAGGCGTTTGGCAGTCAAGTGTGGTGGATACCAAGCCAACGGCCAATTGACAATCATTGTTTTGCCGGTTCGTTGCATTGCGGCAATCATCTGATCTGCTTCGGCGAGGGTCGCAGCAAATGGTTTTTCGACGAGGATATGCACACCGTAGGGGGCTACTTTTTCGACCCACTCACCATGGGTAGCTGTCGCTGCGCACAAGATGACGATGTCGGGTTTGATTTGTTCGAGACAGGCGCGGTAGTCGGTGAAGACGCGCTCCGCAGGAATCGAGAAGTTCGCAATCGCGGCTTGCATGCGGGCCGGGTCTTCGTCGCAAATAGCACTGATTTCGGCATTGGGATGTTCAAAAACCTTACGAAGCAAATCCCCCATGTGCATGTGGTCGAAGTTGATTCCGACAATTTTCCACGTTTTCATCGTATCCTCCATCTACAAAATCAGAGACTGCGGATTGCACCGGGGACAACCCGTGCACCGCTACGGCTACTGGCAATTGCAGCAAAACACAATTGCAGGCTGGCGAGATTATTGCTGGCGCTGTGCGACGGTTCCCGTGCTTCTTCGATGGCACACAGCAATTCCGCCATCGTGCCATGGAAGCCGTCGGGGAACCAAGCTCCCGTCAGTTGCGGCGTATGTACTCCCGTCGCGGTGGTCACCGTGACCGTTTGGTTGGTCAGACCGGGGCCACTACTCGCTACTGTCCCAGCGCTCCCGACAATCAGGGTTCGATCACTACTCCCGAATCGGGTATCTGCGTTGAAGGACAACGTTGCCAGCGCCGCTGGGTATTCCACCAGCACATGGCCCAGCAGGGGCGGGCGCGCTCGTTGCGGGGCACTCCGAATCACACGTGCTGATACGCCGAGGGCCGTTTGTCCTGGGAAGTAGCAGGTCAGCATATCGAACCAGTGAATGGCAAAATCATACAGCAACAAGTCATCAATATCGTCGAATGGCGTCCCCACGACCCAATTATGGTCCCAATGCACCGCCATATCGACACTACTGACGGTACCAATGACTCCTTGGGCAATTGCCTCGCGCATGTAGGCGATGTGTGGTGCCCAGCGACCATTTTGATTGACCGCCAGTTGTACACCGTGTGCCTGCGCGAGCGCAATCAAACGCTCACCATCGGCAACATCGAGGACAAACGGCTTCTGACTCAACACGTGCTTGCCAGCCCGGAGCGCCGCCTCGATGAGTGGCACTCGCACGGCAGGGTGGGTAGCAATATCAACAACCGCAATGCTGGGATCGCGGAGTACGACAGAAGCATCATCCGTGACCAGCGCCTGGGGGAAAAACTCGGCACGACGTGCTTCGGCGCGTGAACGATCGACATCGCACAACGCCACGACGTCGTACCCAGCGGCACGGTATGCCGTCAAATGGTGGTGCGTAATCCCACCGCAGCCAATCAGTGCGATGCGTGGTCGATAGCGTGCAGGGTCTCGTGGTTGGTATGCAATCGTCATTGCTGGTTTTCCTTTTGTCGAGAGCGATGCGCGGCCCATTGGGCTGCCCCGAGGACCCCGGCATCAGCACCCAAGCGAGCAGGCACGATAGAGATGCGCTCGACCGGAGTAGCCCGGCAGCGCGTCTGCACGACTTCTTGGACGGCAGCAAACAACGGCGCGCCGAGATTGCTGACACTCCCACCCAAGACGACCACCTGCGGGCTAAACAACGTCACCACGTTGGCGACTCCTGCACCGATTGCCGCATAGACCTGCTGGAGCAGTGCTGCTAAGCCACGGTCACCTGCTCCGGCGGATGACGCCACAAGTGCCGGCGTGTAGGCGTGGCCGGCCGCGAGTGCCGCCTTGAGATGCGGGGCATCCCCCGCCGCCAAGAGCGCATCTGCGCGAGACAGAATCGCTGGACCACTCGCAAATGCTTCGAGGCATCCATGGTTGCCGCAGCCGCAACGGGGTCCGTCGAGTGCGATTGTCTGATGACCGAATTCCCCGGCGGTTCCATCGATACCGAGGTATAACTGCCGATTGATGACCACGCCACCACCGATACCCGTCCCGAGCGTGAACCCGACGATATTGTCGTAGCCTGCCCCAGCGCCGTGAATAGCCTCTGCAAGAACGAATGCTCGAGCATCGTTCACAAGCCACACCGGGCATCCCAATGCAGTACTAAGGGTCTCGACGACGGGTACATTTGGCCAGGTCCCATGCAGATTGGGCAAAAAGAGGGTGCACCCGGTCGTGTCGTCAAACACGCCGGGCACACCAACCCCTACCCCGAGCAACGCACGCGTGTGTATCCCAGCCTGTGCGCAGACAGCTGTGCAATCGGCAATCATGCGCGCCAGTACCGCCGCCGCCCCTTCATGTGAGCGTGTTTCGGTTTGCAATCGTGCAACGACGGTTGCACTCCCAGGATGCACGACCGCATAGGCAATTTTGGTGCCACCCAAGTCGATTCCGAGCATCATAGATCGGCGTTCTCCACAACGGACCTAGGTGAGGTGTCTTTTAGGCCAAAGGTATCCAGACCGTCATTGCACCTGCGGACCGATTTGCCCACAAATGATAAGGGATGAGCGTGAGGCGTACTGGCTGACTCGCATCATGACGCCACGGAGCATATAGTGCATCGTCTGGGGTAGCAACACTCACCCCCTTCGCCGCGAGGACGGTATGGACACCCAGCGAAGCCGGTCCTTGGGCATCACTCCACGCGGTGCGCGGATCGAGGCGTACACTCGCGATGGGGACGCTGTGATCTGCTTGTTCGATGCAGTACAGCATCGGACCGCGGGCGACCGCCACACGACCGTTGTTGTTCGTCACCGACGGATGCGCCATGATCAAGCGGGGTTGCATCGGGAAGACCAACACCACTTCATCGCCGACCTGCCATGCACGGCTGAGTGCGACATATGTGTTCGGTTCTGCGTTTTGACGGACCCCACCGACCGTAACCGTTGCACCACTTGCCCAGCTGGGTATGCGTGCGCGCAGAGTCCATTGCCCACCGCGCGTAATGCTGATGCGTACGGTGTTATCCCAGGGGTATTCGGTGGTGACGCTGATTGCTGCATCCAGGCCGCTCCCTGCAGTGTCGATATCAGCTTGCATGTAGGTGTGCACCCACAGCGAACTGTTGTCGACACTCGCCACATAGCTCCCTAACTGTGCCAACAAGCGTGCGACATTGGGTGGGCAGCAGGCACAGCCGAACCATGCCGAGCGACGGTGAGTCCCATCGTTTTCGAGCGGATTTTGATAAAAATACTCATTCCCGCTGACGGAGAGTCCTGGCATAACGCCGTTATACAAGGTCCATTCCATCAAATCGGCATACTTCGCATCACCGGTGCCTTGGAGCAGCCGCCAGTTCCACATCACCGATGCAATCGCCGCGCACGTTTCGGTATAGGCGGTCGCATTAGGGAGTTCGTAATCGTCACCGATTGCTTCACCATGCCAGCGTGACCCGACGCCACCACTCACGTACATGCGCTTCTGCGTCATGTTGTGCCACTGTGCATCAATGGCACGTTTGAGGGCAGGTTCGCCGGTTTCGAGCCAAAGGTCCGTTGCACCTGCGGCCAAATAGAGCATCCGCACGGCATGGCCGACGACGTCATGCAGTTCGCGATACGGTTTGTGATCTTGGTAATAGAGATTGTCGAACTTCTGGTTGCCCAGTTGATTTGCACCACGGACACTCACCATGAAGTCGGCCAGCGTCAAATAGCGTTGTTCTCTGGTGAGGCGATAGAGCTCGACCAGGGCGAGTTCGACCTCTGGATGACCGTCGGTGATGGGCCGTTTGCCGTCGCTGGCAGGGCCAAACGTGGCATCGATATGATCCGCCATCTTGCAGGCTGCATCGAGGGCGACGCGGTCACCACTTGTCCGATAAATCGCTATGGCTGCTTGGAAGAAGTGCCCGGCACAGTACATTTCGTGCAGGTCGAAGTTGGTCCAGCGCTCGTCGGCCCGTTCTTTTGTGAAGTAGCTGTTGAGGTACCCGTCCGTCCGCTGTGCTGCCACAATATCGGCCACCACAGATTCACGAATCACGGCGAGTGCGGGCGATTGGCTTATCGCCTCGTTCCAACCCACCGCCTCGAGCCATTTATAGACATCCGAATCATTGAAAAAGAGGCCGACAAACTCGCCTGCTTCGGTGCCCGCGGCCCGGCGGAAGTTGGCAATCCGCTCGGTATCTTCACAATGGGTATATTGCGACGGCAAAGTGACCTGCGTATTAGTGGCGATACGTGGTGCCCAAAAGCGGTCCCGAATCGTCACACCTTGCAATGGCAACGGGCGCAACACTGCGTGCGGGCTCGCACTGGTATCGACCACAAATGATAGACGCGACATTGCGTACCTCCGAACAAGTTTTTGGATGGTTCCATCATAGCACCGTTGAATCCGCAGAAAAATACTCGCGTGTCGGTGCTGGCACATCCGCGATGCACTGCATAATATGGACACCTGCACAGTCGGCGGCTATCCATTCGAAGTGATATGGTGCATCCCACTCTGGGGCATACCCGGTATAACAACTAATGGCAAAAGCCGCTGCAGCACGGACCCAATCGAGTAATGCCTGTGGCTCGTGTCGGTCATCACACTGAATGACCATGCGTACCTCAGCGCTACTCACTTTGCATCCTAATGCGACACACCCAACCCGCCAGAGGCTCAGACGGAGCGCTTCTGCAGCGACCGTTGCATAGTCATCACCACGGGGCAACATCCCCAACCCTTCGGCCCACTGGACACACAAGACGCGTCGATTCATGAAAATTCCCCGCTTGGCACGATTGTCTATCAGACATACCGTCACAAACGGGGAAAAAGGTACGCGACTTATTGAAAACCGCCCGAAGCATCGGCAACGCCGCGTTCGCGCGCGATTTTCTGCTCATACCCACTGGCTTTGTAGGCAGCAATTGGATCTGCGGCGATGCCTTGTTCGACACGGACCTGCGCCAACAACGGCCGTACATCGGTCCGATAGGCGTCGCTGAGCAAGCGATGTGCTCCCAAAACATCACCATGACGCTGGGCATCTGCCAATGCAGCGCGTGGTACCAACAATGATTTGGCGTATGCTTCTTGGCAATTCAGCACCGAATAAATCACCGCAGACAGTTTCCCTTCGATGTTGTGGCACTGATCGAGCATATACGCCACGTTGCGGGCACAGCTCCGGGCTGGTTCATCACTGCCAAAGGCGGCACCGGTCAACTCGTTATAGATGAGAAAAAGTTCGTACGGGTTGGTACTCCCGACAATGAGATCGTCGTCGGCATACTTCCGATTATTGAAGTGGAATCCACCAAGACGGTTTTCGTCGAGCAAAAACGCAACGATTTGCTCGATATTGACGCCTTGTGCGTGATGCCCCAAATCGACCAGCACCTCAGCCTGCGGCCCGAGTTTGAGTGCCCAGGCGTAGGCAGTACCCCAATCGGGAATGTCCGTGCTATAAAACGCCGGTTCGAAGAATTTGTATTCGATGAGCATGCGTCCGTTTTTGGGGAGCTCTTTGTAGACCTGCTTGAGGCCTTCTTCGAAGCGACGTTTGCGCCCCCGCAAGCTATCTTGGCCCGCGTAGTTGGTACCGTCTGCGAACCAGAGACTCAGTGCATTGCTCTTGAGTTTGCCCATGATTTCGCAGCATTCCAACATGTGGTCGAGTGCTTCTTCTTGGACGTTCGGATCGGGATTGCCTAACGAACCGAGGCGATACTGATCGTCTTGGAAGACATTGGGGTTGACTGCACCAATCGTGATTCCCTTTGATTCAGCGTATTGGCACATACCCGCGTAGTCGCCGTCTTCTGGCTTATCCCAGGGGATGTGCACGGCAACGGAAGGTGCAATCCCCGTCATCTTGTGGACCATTGCGGCGTCGTCGAGTTTCTCTCGCGTTGTGCGAGCGGCACCGGGCCACGCAAAGGCTTTGAAGCGCGTCCCACTATTGGCATATCCCCAACTCGGTGTTTCGATGTGTTGCGCTTTGAGGGCTGCTTTGATATCGGCGACATCAAGCCCTTTGGCCGTGATGTCTTCGGCGAGGGCTGCATAACCACGAATCTCGGACATGGGGGGTCTCCTTGTCTGTATGCTGTTTAGCGTCGTTGAGTTCCGTATTCACTGACGGACACCACGCTACCGCGCAGTGCCGTCAAATCGATTTGCCGCATCGTCTCGTCAGACAACACATAGCAGTGATTGGTATATCGCGCCGGCGGGGCTGCCCGTCGTTGCAAAATCGCCAAGGCGAGTTCGATGACCCGTTCGCCGTATCGTTCGGGGAAGCTGGCAACGGCACCGATCATCCGACTGCCGGGGCGACGCAATTCCCGCAGCGCATCATTGTCTGCGCCTTGACCTGCCGTGACACAGCGAGACAACGTCCCATCCTCAGCAAATGCTGAAAGCGCACCGAGTACGGCTTCGTCGTTGATCCCCAAGATTACCACGCGATCATTGCGCCTGATCTTCTTGATGGCATTGCGCGCGGCAGCACACGAATCGACACTCGTGTTGCGACTGTCGAGCCGGACCACACGTGTATCGGGTACTGCGACCTGTTCACGCAGCCCATCGAGTTGCCCCTGCATGCGTGCCGCTGGAACTGGCCCCGAAATCGGAAGCTCGAGCATAAAAACCGCGTCGACGACCCCGTGCCATTGGCGACGGACGTATTGCCCCAACAATCGGCCGGTCATGAGCCCAGCGCGGTAATTGTCGAAGCCAAAGAACGTTGCTCCTGGAATGGGGATATCGATGGCGATCACCGGCACATTCACTTGGCGCAGTGCTTCGACAATCATATTATTGGCTCGTGCATCGGTATTGAAGATGACTGCCAGATCTACCTGTGCGGCGATGAATTGCTCGACATTGGCGATGGCGATGTTGCCGTCGCTTTTGTTATCGGCAAGCAACAAATCCACTCCGGCTGACTCTGCAGCAGTCGTCATTCCTGCCCGGACTGCAGAGGCAAAGGGGAGTCGTTCGTCTTGATTGGCGAACCCAATCTTCCAGCGTTTGACAGGTGTGTTTTCGACATGGCGGCGCCCCACCGCACTACAAATGGTCATCGGGATCCCTGCACCGGCTACCCGAATAATCGTCGCGCTGTCGATGGCGTCGTCGGTGATAATGCGGCTAATGCGCTCGAGGTCGAGTTGATGGTCGCGTTTCACCCATTGCGCGAGTTCGCTGCTTTCGACCATCAGAATCACCTGATCACAGACATCGAGCATCCGCTTGCGCAACGTGTCACGGCGGACCGCCACATCGCGACCGATTTCTTCGGCAGGTAACCCAGACAAAAACAGACAGCGCGCGCGGACACCGGGCGGCAAAAATTGATTTGCGTCTGGCCAGCCAATACTCCGACCATCAGCGATGACACCTCCCATCAGTGCCACTGTATGCGCAGTATTCGCCAGTTGATTGACAATCGGAATACTGTCGGTATAAATCATCAAGCCACGGCGATCGGCAAGGCGGCTCGCCAACGCAATCCCTGTCTCGCCACCTTCGATCATAATTGCGTCGTAATCGTCGATTTGTGCATAGGCGCCGGCGGCGACACGATCGCTCCGACCAGGTAAGCCATTTTTGAGGACTTGGCGCCGTTGGTCACTACAAAATGCACCGCCATGCGTCCGTGTCACCAATCCCTGTGACTCCAGCATGTCGAGGTCGCCACGGATGGTCACTTCCGATACCGAAAAAAGTTGCGATAACGCTACCACACTGACAAAACCCTCGAGTTTTGCCAGCGAAATAATGCGTTCGCGGCGTTCTTTGGTGCGTGCGCTCATGCGTGCTCCCGTAGATTGGTGGGGTGGAATATCCCTATCCTAGGGCTTTCTTTCGAATGTGTCAATTATTGCGTTTTCTCAAATTTCTTCCGAGACAAGCGCTCCATTCTGCAGAACGTGCATTGTTTCTGATGTTTTGTGTTCATTCTTGGCGATTTTTGCGTGTTTGATGACGTAACATCCAATCACCTGATGTCTGTATGCTATGATGAAGTCATCCAAAGCGAAGCTGCAGTGTGAGTACGCGGGAGGAACAATGGTCACCATCCGTGACGTCGCGAGCCATTGTGATGTATCGCCGATGACCGTTTCACGCGTTATTAACGGCGCTGTATCTGTACACCCCGAAACGCGCAGAAAAGTCGAAGATTCCATACGTGCGCTCGGGTATTCCCCCGCGTTGCCGCAACGCACACCGGTACGACGGAGCCTCCATACGATGGCTCTCATCCTGCCGGATATCGGGTCGTCGTTCTTCCAAAAAATCATCACGGGCGTCGAACACGCAGCAGATCACGCGGGGTACCGTGTGATTATTTGCAATTCCAACGCAGACGTGACCCGCGAGCAACGCTACCTCAAAGATGTCTTAGTGCGGCGTGTCGATGGTGTCATCATTGCTCCTGTCAGCGACAACTCCCGCCCGAATATCGTCCACTTGCTGGCGCAGAATACGCCGTTTGTGCTCATCGACCGTGGGGTACCAGATTTCGATACCGATATCATGCAGTCCGACAATGTCACGAGTGCTGCGGAGCTGACCAAACACCTCATCCATCAGGGCCATACGCGCATTGCATATATCAGTGGTGATAATCGAATCTCGGCAACGCGCGATCGCCTCTACGGCTACCGAATGGCACTCGACACCGCGGGGATTCTCTATGATTCGTCCATCGTCTTCGAAGACGACGGAATCTGCATGCAGACCGGGTATACTGCGACACACGCGCTCCTGCGACACCCAGAGCGGCCGACGGCGATTTTTGCAGCCAACAGTGATACCGCTATTGGCGTCATCAAAGCATGTCGCGAACTTGGTCAACACATCCCCGACGATATTGCATTAGTCAGTTTCGACGACCTCGAACACGCCGATACGATTTTCCCATTTTTAACGGTCATGGAACAACAGACCCAAAAAATGGGGCAACTCGCGGTCGAACGCCTCCATGCGCGCTGTACCTCCACCATTGAGGGTGTCATCCATCATTTGTTGCCGGGACGCTTGATTGTCCGGTCGTCGTGTAGCCGACACTGTACGATGTGAGCGCATACCACCGAGCCGACTCCGTACCACCATGCCAGAAAAGAGGCCAGCGTGCTCCAAATTACACTGCACGGCGTTGCCGATATGCGCGTCAGCGAGGTTCCACCACCCGATGCCCCAGCCCCGGGGTGGGTACAAGTACGCGTCCGGCGCGTCGGCATCTGTGGCACCGATTTGCATGCATATGCAGGCAAGCAACCGTTTTTTTCGTACCCGCGCGTCCTTGGTCATGAACTTGCGGTCACGGTACATCTCGTCGGTGCCGGAGTGCATGGATTTGCTGTCGGCGATGATGTTGCGGTGCGTCCGTATTTGGAGTGCGGCATCTGCAATGCCTGCAAACGCGGAAAAACCAATTGTTGTACGGACCTCAAAGTCCTCGGCGTGCATACCGATGGTGGTATGCGTACCTACATCAATCTGCCGGCGACGCATCTGCATCACGCCCATGGCGTTTCGCTCGAAGGTTTAGCGCTCGTCGAGATGCTGTCGATTGGATTCCACGCGGTGCGCCGTGCGCTCCCACGCCCAAATGATCAGATTGTCGTCGTAGGTCTTGGTCCGATTGGGCTGGGGGTTTGTCTCGCGGCACGGGCACGTGGGTTGAGTGTGGTTGCGGTCGACCCAAGTGCTACGCGGCGTACCTTTGCGCTGTCACAACAGCTCGTGGCACCAGCCATAGACCCGGGCAGTGACGTCGTGGCGGCAGTGCGGAGCGCGTGTGGTGGCACACTTCCCGATATCGTCTTTGATGCCACCGGTCATCCAGCAGCCATGGAAGCATCCTTCTCGCTCCCCGGCAACGGTGGGACATTGGTGCTTGTCGGTTTGGTCCAGGGTGAACTCCGCTTCGTCGATCCCGAGTTTCACCGCCGAGAACTCACACTGCTGGCGAGTCGCAATGCGACTGCCGAAGACTTCGACGCCGTCATTGCGGCGCTTCCTACAATTAACACAGCGGCATGGGTGACGCATCAGACGATTCCCACCGAGCTTGGAAGTGTGCTCCCGCTCTGGCGGAACCCAGACCATGGTGTCATCAAAGGAATGCTCGACCTCGACGACCCAAAGGCACGCGCATGATGCTGCGGCAATATCCTGCACTCCAGCATCGCCCATACCGTTTGCTCTGGAGTGGCTTGCTTGTCTCGAACATGGGGACCTGGATGCAAAATGTTGCACAGAGTTGGCTCATCTACAAAATGACCAACAATGACGCACGCTACCTTGGTTGGCTCGGCTTGGCATTCGCCATCCCCATGATTGCACTACCTGCAGTCGGTGGGATGTTGGCAGATCGCTATGCACCAGCGCGCATTCTGCGGATTACCCAATGGAGCATGGCGCTTGTTGCCCTCTTCCAAGCTATTCTGACGTTTACCGATCAAAATACTCCAACGTTGATCCTCATCGCGACCTGCGTCGGTGCTACGCTCTTGGCCGTTGATAATCCGACTCGCCAAGCACTCATCCCGACCCTGGTCCCGCGTCATGATTTGATGAACGCGTTGGCACTCAATGCGGCGACCTACAACGGTGCGGCGTTACTCGGTCCGGCTATCGCCGGATTTCTGATGGGGATTGTCGGCGCAGGATGGCTTTTTGCAGCCAATGCACTGAGCTATGTTGCCGTCATTTATGCTGTCAGTCAGATGCCCGTACAGCGTGACGAATCACGCACACCTTCGACGCTCGGTGATGCACTGCTGGGCGGGATTCGGTATGCACGTGGCCACGCGCTGACCGGGGTGTTGTTGGTGACCTCGGCGGTGTTATCGTTGTTTGGCCGTTCGTACCAGCAGGTACTCCCGATTTATGCAGACGACATCTGGCATATCGCAGCCCAGGGCTACGGCATCCTCTTGTCTGCAGCCGGCGCGGGTGCGATGATCGGCGCGTTGGGGATGGCATCTTTGCCACGGATAACACCGAACGGCCACAATCTGAAACTCGCAGGCACCCTCTTTGCCATACTCCTCGCCTGCTTTGCGTGGACAACGATTTGGTGGATCGGTGTGGTATTGCTCGTCTGTATCGGGATCATCAGTACCGCTGCGACCACCATGATTGCGACCATGCTCCAACTCGATGTCCCTGGTCATCTACGCGGTCGGGTCATGAGTTTGCATGCCATCACCCTGATCGGCGTGCCATCCGTCGGTGGCTTGCTAGTGACGTCGTTGACGACACTCCTCGGCAGTGGCAGTGATACGCGGAGCATTAACGCGACCGGCGCCCCGTTCGCACTGTTGGTCGGTGCGGCTACCGTGGCCCTCTTGTTTGTGCTCGTGCGCATCCCGTTCCGCGTTGACCAGCCGCCGACACGCCACTAATACCTACAAAAACGCTGTAATCCGTCCGACCGCGTGCTGATTGATTGTCATACGCGCACTCAACGCTCCTCGCCCATGGATGTTCTTCTGCACGACGTTTGTACCGACTCTGACACCATCGCACCAATCATCAACGCAATCTATTGCATGGTTACGACAACCCCCGCAGGAAGCATCCTGCGGGGGTGTTGTCGTCATCTACTCTGCAGGGGAAGGAGCCCCGGTCTTTTTCTCAAAGACCGTGAGGATGCGAAACACGACCAAAAAACCTACCACGATTGTCGAGCCGAGATAGGCATACCACAGTGCATCCACATCTGTACCCGCCCAGATGGCATGCAGACCAATGAGGATGCAGACCACAAAACTCAGGTAATGGATGGTGCGCCAGATTTTTTGGCCAGTCCACTGACGCACCCAGAAACTGCCCGTTACAATCAGCAATACATACAGCCCGATTTGCCCTAAGGCAACCGCAAAGGGGCGATAGGTCGTACTCGCGTAAGGCACGAAGATACTGGCAAGTGTATAACCGATGTAGCGGTCCCCCAGTAATACCAACGCATGGACCATGGTAAACACCACAGCCAAAACAGAAACGTGGCGGTGCACATCCACGAAGCTCGCGACTTTGCCTATGGCCTTCCCGAGTGCAGTCGACAATAACAACCCCCACACCACACTCAACCAGACCAGTGCATAGGCAACAACACCGGCAGACCGTGCGACATACCAATAGGCTTTGGGAGCATCGCCGAGTAAACTCCGCACCAACGCATCGACATACAACGGCACAATTGCATATGCAATGGTAATCCCTGCTACCCCGCCGATAAGCAGAATTGGTAGCACACTCCCCCACGCATATTGCGATTGCATCGTATCGAGCAGGAGTGCGATATCATCGGGTTCGGACTGTTTCTTCGGGCGTGGTTCGGTACTCATGTGTCATATTCCCAGAGAAAGGTGGCGAATGCTGGTGTCGTGAGGATTCGTTCGTCCGCAGTATAGAGTAACCCCGCTAAACCACGCTCGGTGAGCCATCGTATCCCCGCTTCGGCACCAAGCAAAATCCCCACTTTGGCAGCGGCTTCGGCATACACGCCATCTGCGGCAATGACACTCGCGGTACGTACATCCGTGACCGCGGGCACCCCCGTCCGTGGATCGATAATGTGGTGCACTGTGCCGCCTGCACGGCGCCAGCGCCGTTCGCAGACACTGGATGTTGCAACAGTCCCTTCGCCGATGGACAAAAGGGCCAGCGGCTCCGCTACAGTGGGATGGTCGATGGCGACACACCAAGGATCTTGTGCGGGTGCGACAACGGCGACTTCCCCACCGACTTCGACCAATATCCGCGCCAGTCCGGACCGTTCGGCGATGTGTTGGGCGAGCCACCCTTTGGCGACACCATTCAGATCAAGGTGCGTCCCCGCTGGGAGCTGTACCTGCCGGCCGCGTACACGTATCTCGCGCCAATCGGGCAGTACAGGGAGGTCGATGGGATCTGCATTTGGCACGATTGACGCATAGGTGCGATCATAGCCAATCGCCGCCATGGTCGCACCCAGATGAGGCACCACCATCCCAGCGGTCCAGTGAGCGATGGTAATCGACGCCAACAGGACCTGCTGGAGCTCCGCACTCACGGTACCAGAACCCCTGCGACAGAGAGCCGTAAGCTCACTCTGCGGGTCGAATCGACTCAGCGCACGTTCGGCGCGCGCGACTTCTGCTTCGCACCACGCCGCATCAAGTGGCTCCGATGCTACAACCTTACAATCGACTCCCAAGGCGCGCCAACGATGTACCCACTCCACCTACTTCGAGCCTTTGCTATTGCCCGAAGGTGTGGGTTTCGGTTTAGGTGCAGCAGTTGGTTTGGGTGCGCTCGGTGCATTGGTGGGGAGCGGTTGATTGCCGCTCGCAGTGGGCTGTGGTTGATTCCCACCTCCCACTCCGCCAGCAGCTGGCACATCAACGGCAACCGCAGTCGGGACCACCACGACGCGCAACGTTTGGGCAATCGCCGTTGGCGGTGCACTATCCGTATTCGCTGACGGGGAATCAACGGCAGCCGGAGCAACCACCACGTCGCTCGCCTGCGTGGGCATCAATGTCGGCAATAGTTGACGCCCAGGTACCGCCCGCAATGTTGGAATGGGTGCAAATGCCACCGTCGCCGTGGGAATGATGATGTCTGTCGGTGCCGGTAGGACCGGCACTTCAGTCGGGGAAGGACTCTCTTCCACCATCGCTTCGGCGACAGGTGCTGGTGTTTGGGCGGCGAGTACCATCCAACCGGCCAACGTCCCCACACTCGCCAAAATCGTTGTTATCGTACGCACCAACATCCGCTCATTCTGCTCGCCTGCATTTTTTATCTGCTGGACGATTTTGCGGTTATTGGGGGGTTGATTAGTCATGTTCTTCGCCGTCCTCAGCGTCTTCGTCGTGACTGTCTTCGTGCTCGGATTCTTCTTCGTGGCTGTCTTCGTGCTCGGATTCTTCTTCGTTATCGTCTGGCTCAGGGGCAGGGACCGCTGTCGGTTCTGGTTTGCGTGGTGGCTCTGGCACGGTGGTTGGGGCAGGATCGACGTTTTTGTCGGTGCCACCATCACTCGTGGTCGCACTAATTGTCTGGAATCCGGCCATTCCATTCGTTAACACCGTGCCATCGAGCGCCCCAATGTAAACCGTCCCACGATCAAAAACCAGCTCGTACGCAGCTTGGTCTTGGTACAACACCAATTCAGGGGCCTTCTGGAGCACGGCATCCGCATCGAGTGCGCGGGCAATAGCGGTCACCGCCTCAATGGGCATGTATACCGTAGTCGGTGCAGCTACATCTGTTGCAACCGGGACGACTGCGGCAACCCGCGCACGTTGATTTATCACATCGTTGTACTTTTGCGTGACGGTATTGGCTTGACCTTGTGCTTCTGCCAAACGAGCAGCAGCCACGGCAAGGCGTTGATTGGCTTCAGCCAGTTGTGCCTGATAGGCGGCTTCGCGTTCTTGGACCAGTGCCAAATCAACGACGGGCACCGCAGAAACGGTCGGGACGAGGACTGGTTCGGTAGCGACGGGTTCTTCGGTCGGCACCACGGTTTCGACAGCAGCGAGCGCGGTGAGTTCTGCTTGCATGGTGTTGACTCTATTGACGACTGCGCCGACAATCACGGCCAAAAAGGCTGTCAAGCAGGCGGTGATGATAAGCTTGATTTTCAGGGTCATGGGATCCTCCGATGTATGCGTCTGTAGGTCAGACGTACAACCCCCGGATATTGTTCGCATACTGAGCATCTTCTTCGAAAACCCGACGCTCGTACGACCAGCAAAACGCAGGGCATGGCGCCCTGCGCTTTGGAGATACCATTGAGGACTGGTGTGCTGCAAAAAAGAACACACTCGCGTCTTCTGCAGGCAGTCTGTGAGGCATCACCAAGTGGCCTGATCGACCCAGAGCATACCGTTACGGCATCGTGTAGAGACACGCACCCGTTTGGCAATCGATGCGACCCGGAGCGAGTGTAATCGTTGCTGCGGTGGTTTGGAGATAGACGCCCGTGCGAGCATCCACGAAAAAGGCTTCGGTACTGGTTGCCACATCGCCGATGATGATTTTGTAGGCAAGGACGTCGTTGACGAAGTACTGTTCTGCCGCAGGTGAAATCGCGACATCAGCGATGAGTTGTGACGCGGCTTGCATGGCTTGATCGGGACTCAAAAAGACTTCTGCAGAGACCGCACCAGACTGCGGCACTGCAGGTGGTGGGAGCATGGATACCACCAATGACACAACGAGGAGTACCATCAATCCGATTGCAAACATTTTCCGCATTGCAGGGCTCCAATCCATTCTTGGTGCGTTCTTCCCTGTATTTTCGCATATACTAACGGAGGCATCAAAACCGCGTGTCGTGGTCGGTTCGACGCCCACACCTGAGGACACATGCAGACCTTACACATCAATTCCCACCGTAAACCAATTAGTCCCTGCCTGCAACAACCGTTGCTGGCGAAGGTTGCTGCACCTCTCGTGTACTCGTTCATGATGCAAGAGGGTTGTACGCAAGTATTGATACCAACGTGCGGATTTGCATACCCGGAACTGCATCTCAACCATATACATCGCATGTGTCAGGCCAGCTCTGCGACAACTTCTGGCACGAAGCGGTGGCGGCTATGAGTACACCGACAACGGCAAAATCGCCGATGTTCCGCGCGCTACGACTGCGCATGACCATTTTGAATGCAAGCACGACTGTCATTCTGATTATCATTCTTCGGTTAATGACCGCCTCTCAGCTGAGTGACACGTTCGTGCAGGTTGCCGATGCCACGATCTACGAGCGACTCACGGTAGAACTCGTCCATCACGGCTTACCCGTTCCTGCACGACTCACCACAACCGAACGAATCCACAACAGCACTGCATCCGATACTGCACGTCAGCGCGACGAGGCAAATACAATCACCCTCTACGATCCACTGTCGTACATCACACTTTTAGAAAACCATCCCAGCACCGTTGGCACGTATGCGGTGCACGTCAATGATGAAGGATTGCCAATAGGCGACCAAACGTTACCTGTGCCGTTCCCCGTGCAAAAAGACAGTATCAGTGCGGCATCGGGTGCATCTGATCGGTTCGATGTCCGCACCATCGTGGATGGTGACGGCAACACCATCCGCCTCGTCACCTACGCACTCCCCGAGACTCCTGCGCACTACATCCAAGTCGGTCGTCCCTTGGCAGATTACCTCGCGCTCGAAGCACAGTTGCGCACGTTAATCCTGTACGGTGGGTTAATTGGTATGGTAGTGGTCGTGATTGCATCGTGGTTCTTATCGCGGAACTTTGTTGCACCCACCGCACGAGCGTACGAACTCCAACGGCGCTTCATCACCAATGCAAGCCACGAACTCCGTACGCCACTCAGCATCGTGAGGACTTCCGCGCAAATCGCGCTGCTCGACGCACCGCCGACACACCCCACCACCGAGTTATTGCATACCATCGTGGCCGAAAATCGCCACATGACCAATATGATTGATAACCTTCTCACCATTGCGAGCACCGAAGAACGCATTTCTAACGTGGCAGCATATGATGTTGTACCGTTGCTGCGTGAGGCACTCAAAACAGTCGAACAAGCTGCTCCTGAACGTGCTTTTTCGTTGGTGACGGAGCAGAGTGCGGTGTTTATCCGGAGTGATTCGCATTATGTGCGTCACATCATCCGCATTTTGCTTGATAATGCCATCGCGCATACCTCAGCGACTGCACAGATAAGCATTCATGTGGTGCAAGCCAGTGGTAGCGTAGAACTCCACGTACGCGATACCGGCACTGGTGTCCCGGACGAGCATGTCGCAACCATTTTCGAGCCATTTGTGTCGTACGGACGTGGCACAGCCCACCGCGGGAGCGGCATCGGACTCAATATCGCGCTGACATTTGCGCGGGCCATACATGCACAGCTCCGATATGAAGCAAACAAGCCACACGGGGCATGTTTTGTGTTGCAACTCCCGGTGTAATCGTTTCTTGACCACAAGGGGAATCGCGTATGTGGGGATTTCTTTTGCTCGGAATATCGTTCGGTCTCCAAGCCAGTGTGAATCCCGGCCCATCGCTCACCCTCGCGATTGCGCGGTCACTCCGTGACGGATCTCGCGCCGGGATGCTCGTTACGATCGCACCACTGCTCACCGATGCACCGATTATCGCGGTTGCAACAATCCTGGTGGGAAGCCTCCCGCCAACACTTTTTGGCTGGCTGGGCATCGTGGGCGGTGGATACATCATCTGGCTGGGCATCCGCGGAGTACGAGATGCCCTCTCGCGCACCATTGACCTGGCTGCGCTGAGCACCAGCCGCAATGCCGCAGACGACGGGAGCATCAAATCATTGCTGAGTGCGATGCTCATCAACTTTCTGAATCCCAATCCGTATTTGTTTTGGGGTACCGCCGGTGGGCCAAACCTCGTCAAAGCATGGGGCACATATGGACTGCCCGGTGCGGGTCTGTTTGTCTTCGGATTCTATCTGATGCTCGTTGGTGTGCGCGCTACCCTGGCATTTGTCATTGGGCGCAACCGCGCAGCTTTTTCGCCGAAACTCTATCAGGTTATATTGGTCGGCAGCGGTGTGCTCCTCTGTCTGTTGGGAGGCGTCCTTGTCCGTGACGGTATTATCATGCTCGGAGGGACGCTATGAACAAAAAAGTGCTCTTGATAGCCGCTGCTATTGTGGTCGGGGTGTTTATCCTCGCAGTAACGTCAACTCGGTCCACCACTCCCAAAGTCGCGCAATCCGGCCAAGCACTCTACCAACGGCATTGTGCGAGTTGTCATGGCATCAACCTCGAAGGCCAGGCAAACTGGCAAACCCAATATCCTGATGGCAGCTGGCCAGCCCCACCACACGACGAAACGGGTCACACCTGGCATCACCGTGATGACTACCTCATTGGTGTGATTTTGTACGGCGGCGCTGCGGTCACGGGGAATCCGCTGAACCGTATGCCGGCATTCGGTTGAGCGGGTTCCCCGTAACAGCAGCGCCGCCATACAGGATCACGCCAATCAGATAGTCATCTCGATGATGCCAGGTGTGTCCCGAT
>JBJONV010000053.1:0-56512 GCA_046051665.1 Chloroflexota bacterium | reverse complement strand
CCGTCTGCGTCGCGTGTGGTGCCACGGCGGATTGGATCAATAACCGAGGGCTGGGGAGCAGACGACCCTGTGCGAGCTGGATTGTCACGGTAGCAGTCGGATGCAATCGTTGGGCGGTGCGAAGTGTGGTTGCGGTGCGCTGTGCAGTCTGTTTCGCCGCTCGTTGCGTGCGTACATTTGTACGGTGTGATGCGGGAGCGCGTTGCGTTCGTATCTTGGTGCGAGATGGTGTTTTGCTGCGTGACGGTGTTTTCGAGCGGGACGCCGTTTTGGTTGGCGATGCAGTCTTGGTGAATGATGGGGTTTTGGTACGCGACGGAGTCTTGGTGGCCGATGGGGTCTTGGTGACCGACGGTGTTTTGGTTGGCGATGGAGTCTTGGTGTGCGATGGTGATCTTGTATCAGGAGCTTCGTTTGTCGCAGATGGGGTGTGTGAAGCGGTAGCCGTATCGGTAGCTGTTACCGTCCCTTCCGATGTAGAGATGAGTGTTGCGGTGTCAGCAACAGGCGCTACTGCTGTGTCGGTCGGGACGGTGTCGTTGCCAGGCGTGCTGGTGGGGGTACCCGTATCTGTCGGTACTGCTGTCGCCGAGAGCGTCGGGGTGATCGTCGGAGGAGTGTTGCTGGTGCCTGCGGACGGGATGGATTTTTGCCAGGTGGTGGTGCCATCGGGACTGCGTGCATAGCTCTCGCTGCTTTTGAGTGCACCGAATGCAATGCTGTCGGTCAGTGTCCCGTCAGGGGCGACCAGGGTGGCACTATCGCCGGTATTGTTGAGGATGGCAGTCGTCAGTGTGATGACAAGGTATCCGCGAGCGGGAACGATGCTCCCGGCGGGGATGGTTGTCTGCGTGCCGCCCGGGGTGTCGTCGTCGATGCGCCACCCAGAGACATCGATGTCGGTATCTGTAGCGTTGTACAGTTCGACCCATTCGGGGCCTGTGGTCGGGGCAGGCATGACTTCGTTGATGAGCAATTGAAGCGCGAGTACCAGAGCGAGCATGGCAATCTCCTTTTGGCTGTTTCTATGAATACCGTGAGAACAGGCCAAAAAGGTACGCGCGGACAGGTTTTCAAAATGAAATGTGGTAAAATAATGCCAATACACCGCAATCTAATGCGGAACAAGAGCGTACGAAACGAGGATTTCATGCATACCCGCGTCGCCATTATCGGTTCTGGACCGGCAGGTTTGACTGCTGCACTCTACGCCGCCCGTGCCAGTTTGGCACCGTTGGTTATCCGTGGGTTGCAACCCGGCGGTTTGATTGCCACCACCAGCGAAGTCGAAAATTATCCGGGCTTCGTCCATGGAATCGGCGGTTTTGAACTGGCCGACAATATCGAACAACAGGCAAAACGCTTCGGCGCCGAATACCGCGACACCCTGATTACCTCGATCGACGCATCCGCACGTCCCTTCAAACTCCACACCGACGATGGCGATGTCATCACCGCCGATACCGTCATTGTGTCGACCGGTGCATCCCCCAAGAAGCTGAACGTTCCCGGCGAAGAAAAACTCGCCAACCGTGGTGTGTCATACTGTGCCACCTGCGACGGCTTTTTCTTCCGCGACAAGCGTGCAGTCGTGGTCGGTGGCGGCAACAGTGCCTTGGACGAAGGGTTATTTTTGACCCGCTTCGTGACCGAGTTGGTCATCGTTCACCGCCGTGACAGCCTGCGTGCCGACCAGGTCTTGCAAGACCGCGCCATGAGCAATCCCAAGGTGCGCTTCATCTGGGATTCGGCCGTCGAAGAAGTGCTGGGAGAGAACAACGTCACGGGCGTCAAAATCCGCAACTTCAAAACGGGCGAACTCAGCGAATTGCCCACCGAAGGTGTCTTCCCCTATATCGGCCACACGCCCAACACCAAGATTTTCAACAATTTATTGACCCTCGACGAAAACGGCTATATCGTGGCCGACGAGCACCAGCGCACCAACATCCCCGGCATTTTTGCAGCAGGCGATGTCGTCGATCACGTCTACCGACAGGCCATTACCGCCGCTGGCGAAGGGTGCAAAGCTGCCATGGAAGCCGTTTGGTACTTGGCCGCCCAAGATTATGCCGATCAGCTCAAGGCCAAAGCCGCCAACTAGTTCCCGAGGAGCCCCGCATGAGCATGCAGCGTGAATCGTCCTGGCCCATGGTCAGTGTGGCCGATGCCCATGCCGCCATTGCTCGTGTGAGTGCTACTCCGTTAGGGATCGAACGCGTCTTGTCGCATCGTGCGGCAGGGCGCGTTGTTGCGCAGACGGTCACTGCCCCTGCAGACCTTCCTGCCGAGCAACGCTCGACCGTTGATGGCTATGCGATACGCACGGCAGACGGCGACATCGCGCGCCCGGTGGTCGCCGAATTGACCGCCGGGGGTGATACGTTGGCACAACTCCTCCCCGGCCAAGCCGTGCGCATCATGACGGGGGCACCGCTCCCCTCCGGAGCAGACGCGGCCGTGATGGTCGAACGCACCAACGAAGTCGCTGGCATCATGACCTACGCGGGGAGTGTGCGGGCCGGCGAATGCGTTATCCAACCGGGGAGCGATATGCGTGCCGGTGATGTCATCATGCCGATAGGCAGTATCATCGCGCCTGGTGATGTGGGTTTGTTGACCAATATCGGCCTGCGCCAGGTGAGTGTCTACCGGCGCCCCGTGGTGGCAGTGCTCTCTACCGGTGACGAGGTCTACGAGTACGACGAAGCCATCCCGTATGGTGGCGTGCGCGATTCGAACCGTCCTGCGCTGTTAGCGGCGATTGCTGCGGCGGGTTGCGAAGGCATCTCGCTCGGCATCGCCCCCGATGCTCCCGACCTGCAACGGGCACGCGTACGTGAAGGACTGGCACGTGCCGATGTGCTCATCACCAGCGGTGGGGTATCCATGGGGACGCGTGACTTTATCAAACCGTTATTGGCCGAGCTTGGTCAGGTGCAGTTTGGCCGGATTGCATTTAAACCAGGCAAACCAACGATGTGCGCCGTCGTTGGCAACACCATCGTGTTTGGTTTGCCGGGCAACCCGGTGTCGTCGCTGGTATCATTCGAAGTCTTCGTGCGTCCTGCGTTGCGCCGCTTGATGGGTGATGCGACTCCCGAGCGTCCGCGTGTGCCGGTATCCCTGATGCAATCTATCATGCCGTCACCCGATCGCCCCGAGTATATGCGTGCCATCGTGCGTTGGCAGGAGGGCCGATTGGTCGCCAACACTACCGGCGCACAAGGGTCGAGCCGGTTGCTGTCGATGCGCGCAGCCAATGCCTTGCTCGTTATCGCACCGGGTGAGCAGCGGCTCGAAGCGGGAACCTTGGTCGACGCACTCCTGGTCGGAGACGTCCGGTGATTGATGCCGTTGCACACCTCCGCCAATCCTTCCTCGCAGTCGCAGATCCTGCCGATGCCGCGCCGATGGCCGCCTACATGAAGCATATCGCACCATTTTTGGGCATCCGAGCCGACCAACGTCGTCGTGTTGTGCGTGACTGGTGTGCGCAATACCCGAACCAAACTGATACAGATGTGGTAGCCCTCGCACAGCGTCTGTCTGCCCAGCCCGAGCGCGAGTTTCACTATGCGGCCGCAGACATGTCTGCATTTTGGCTGCGGTTGCTGGATGCATCGTTTGTTTCACACCATGCCGCGGATTTTTTGCTCCATACGCCGTGGTGGGATACGGTCGATTTGTGGGGTAGCGATGTCATCAACCCGTTGTGCGCCCGCACGGATTGCACGGCAACGTTGTGGGAGTGGAATGGTAGTGGCAATCGCTGGCTCATCCGTGCGTCGATCCAACACCAACGTGGCCGCAAACAAGACTGCGATGTCGATCTGATCTTGGCACTGTGCACACCACATGTGACCGACAGCGAGTTTTTTGTGGCCAAAGCAATCGGCTGGGCACTCCGCGATATGGCCAAATACCAGCCTGCGCGTGTGCACCGCTTTGTTGCATCACATCCGCAACTGCATGCCGTCGCCCGCCGCGAAGCACTGCGTGGATTACAAAAACACCACCCATGATGTGTCATCGCAGGCAACGGCAATCTGCGTGCAATCGATGCTTTTTTGTCAAAAACTACGGATGAGCAATGCACATCCTCGGCTACAGTAGTCTGCAGAAGACGTTTTTGCCGAGGTGCGTCATGAATGCACATGCTGTCGCTCAATCGCTCCAGCCGCTCTCGAAGATTACTACTGCGCTCCAGGTGCGGGCACTCCGTGATGCCGCTGCACCTGATGCAGACCAGAAAGCCCTCATCAAAAGCCTGCGCGACCAAGTCTTCAACTACCGGCACACCGCCGAAGCGCTTGTCGCGAAAGTCGACCGGAGCCCGCGTCTGTGTGCCGGGGTATTGGTATTGATTGCCCAGCGCATGGCGTATTCACGGGTGCACTACGATTTGTTCGACGAGATCGTCGACAAAGAATTCATGGCCCAAGCAATGGATTACATTACTACCCAGATGGCAAAGGTGGTCGGCGTGCTCCCCGAGTACGAAATCGTCGAGGTCTTCGAAATGGCCACTGCCTACGAACAAATCGATGATCTCCAATACTTCATCGAACACATCGACATTGTCCAAACGCTCCCAGCGCTCCACCAACGCGTGCATACCGACATCACGCGCCGGGCCATCCTAGGTGCTATTGCAGGGGTAATGGTCACCTTGTGTATCGCATCTGCATGGGCGGTCGCGCCGTTCCTGATGCCGGTATGGCTGGTACTCGCTACAGTCGCCGGGGCAATCTATCTCGCCAACCAGCGCCGTCATGCGGATGCACAGACACGCGCCACCAAGACGTGCGACGACGTCGACCGCGTCCGCGTGTTGTTGGCTCGCTACAAAAGCAAAGAAATCGCCAAGCGTGAACTCGAAGAACACAAACGGACGGTCAAAGCATTCTTCGGGGATATGTCGCCCACGTCACACATGACGGGTATTTTTTCGGTCATCCAGATGCATATCCACCAGGTAGAAGTCGTTTAGCCCAGCAGGATGCAAGCGTTCGCAGGCGATGTGAGGCAGAGAAGGTTCTTTGCATTCAGCGTTTTTTTCTGCTAAACTAAGATTGTCGCCGATGTAGCTCAGTGGTAGAGCAACTGTTTCGTAAACAGTAGGTCGTCGGTTCAATCCCGACTATCGGCTCCAATGCACCGCGGTGTTTCGTAACACGAGACACCGCGGTTTTGTGGTATTCTGCGGGTGTTATTTATACAGCGGTGTATGGTTTGTACCAAAGCAAGGTAGCCAATGCCACGCCCCAAAAAAACCGCCGTCCAAATAGAGCAGATGCGCGCACGTATTCTCGATTGTGCCACCGCAATCCTCAACGAATCTGGCCCCGACGCAATCAGTAGCCGTTCAATCGCGGAACGCTTAGGCATAGCGCACATGACGCTCTACACCTACTTCGCCAATCAAGGTGAGATTTTGCAGAGCCTCATCGACCGTGAATGGATCCGGGTACGGAGCGATTTGCAAGAATTCGAAGGCGACATGTCGCCGGATACCGTCATCACGGTCATCCATCGCGTCTTGCACTATATCAGCGACTATGGCACCCAAAATCCCAATATGTACAAGCTCACCTGGGTTTCCAATCACACGAGCTTCGAAAGCAGAGAACAAAACATCGATCGGCTCCGTGCCTTGGTCAATCAATTTGCCCAAGTGCTTTCGTATGGTATCGATTGCGGCATCCTGTATCAGCGGGACCCGTTTATTGCGGCCATTACCACCCTGACGATGATGAACGCCCCCTTCTTCCTCTATTACAGTGGCAAAATGGGCGATATGTACATGTGCAACATTGTCGAAGGCGAGCTCTATCAAAACGCCCTGATGTACCTCATCAAACCCGAATTTCTGGCAAAACAAAATATGGTACGCTAGTCTCGTTCTCGCACTGTTGCAGTCCACCAATGGAGGTTGTATGCGAATCGGCTTCATCGGTATCGGCGGTATCGTCGATATCTACCGCAAGGCGTTGGCCCAGTACCACACGCCTGTAACGGCAGTTTGTGATATTAATGCGACCCGCGTGGCCGAAGTCGCCGCCGCCGAACAATGCGCCGGCTATACCGATTACCGCGAAATGCTCCAGAAAGAGCATCTCGATGCGGTTTTCATCGCAATCCCGCCGGGGTTTCATCAGCAACAGGTCATCGATTGTGTCAACGCTGGGTGCGCCGTATTCGTCGCCAAACCCGTCGGCCTCGATGCCACACTGGTTGCCCAGACGCTCGCCGCCATCCAAAAATCCGGCGTCATCAACCAAGTAGGCTACATGGCCCGCTATGCCGACATCACCGCCAAAGCCCGTGAACTCATCGGTGACCGCAAAATCGTCATGGGTCTGGCTCGCTTCATGGTCCGTATGCCGGCCAATCACCCGTGGTGGGGCAAACGGAGCATCTGCGGTGGCCAAATCATCGAACAAAGCACCCATATGTTTGACCTGCTCCGCCACTTGATGGGCGAGGTCGCCCAGGTCCAGACGTTTGGTCACCAGGGTGCTGCCGATGATATCGCCGACTTCGAAGACAGCACGATCGTGTCGCTCAAATTCGCCAACGGCGGTATCGGCACGGTCATCAGCACCAGCTGCACCGAAGTCCCCGAAGGCTGTGGCTGGGAACTGACCGGTCGCGACCTCTACCTCAAGCTCACCATGGACCTCGACCTCAGCGGTGTCATCGACGGCAAACCCGTCAGCTACCGTGGCGAAGAGACCGGCTATATCCGCCAAGTGGGTGAATTCTTGACCGCCCTCAAAACCAAAAACCAAGCCATGATCAAATCCTCCTATGCGGACGCAGTCACATCGCTCCAGCTGACCATGGCTGCCGAGCGTTCTCTCCAAAACGGCGGCCAAACCATTCGATTGGAGCACTAAATGCAATTCGGGACCATGCAATCCGTCCTCAAATGTGACATCGGCGAGGTCTTCCACCGCGCCGCTGCCCTTGGCTATACCAGCGTCGAACTCGATTGGAACGCCCCCGGCGATGCCCTTCCCGGCGGTCGGATGAGCCCCTCCATGCGCGACATGATCCGCATGACGGCACGCACCAACGGCATTACCATCGCCTCGGTCGCTGCCCACTTCCTCAATGCTGCCAACATCGCCAACGACGATCCCGCCGCCGTGGCCAATGCCATCCTCAACATCAAACGCGGCATCGCCCTGTGTGCCGACATCGGCGCCAAGGTCCTGCTCGTGCCGTTCTTTTATGACGCCGAAATCGTCGGCGACGCCGGCATCGAACGCCTGGTACGCGCCCTCAAAACCCTCGCCCCCGACGCCGAGAAAGCCGGTGTCGTCCTGGGCATCGAAAGCACCCTCCCCGCCGCCGCCAACCTGGCCGTTGTACAGTCTGTCGGCTCCAAACACGTCGGCATCTACTGGGACATGGCAAACGGTATGGCTGTCGGGTACGACCCCGTCGCCGACGCCAAAGCCCTCGCCAGCGTCATCGTGCAGGTCCACGCCAAAGAATTCGTGCGCGACAACGGTCCCGTCGGCTCGCGTACTGCACCGCGCTTCGACATGCTCAATCACAAGCCACTCGGTCAGGGCGATGTGCCCCTCAAAGCCATCTTGGCCGCCTTGCGCGCTGGTGGCTACAGCGGTCACGTCGTCTGCGAGACTGGCACGTTCGGTACCGTCGATGCTTCTGCACGGGCTGACCTCCAGGCACTCCAGGCCGCATCGTAGGTTTTTTCGCAGGGAAAAGCGCCCCGGCTGCATCGCAGCCGGGGCGTTGTGGTCGTCTGGAGTGTCGCCGGCTCCATCACTATCCGCTTTCCAGGTTCTCCGGTGGCGCCTTTTGGTCACGAAAACCGCGGCACGTCGGCTTTTTTCACAGCTTCCCCGTCTGTGCGTGTGCTACCCTTCCGGCAACTCCCGCAGACGCAGGACGATGGGTACCGGCAACGGACTGTGGGCTACCCAGACACGTGCAAATGCCGTTGCACCGAGGACATCAGCCGCCGCCTGCAACATCCCGTAGGCCCGCAATTCGTGTGGCCCGTGCGAGAGGCGCGTGGCGGTATCCAATGCCGTTATCCCCGCATGCACGAGCGTCGTGGCATCGTCTGCATCCAACACCCGCTGCCCCAGGACATCGCCGAGGACCAACCGTGCGCGACAAAACAACTCGGCATTGCGATCCACGGTAATCAGTTGCAACGCCTGCGCGACCGCTGCTTCTGCGTTGCGTTGTCGGCCCGGTGTCCATGCCGCGATGCAGGCAGCCGTCAGCAGGCATTCCCCATAATCGTTTGGTTGCTCATCTGGGTCGAACCCAATGAGGGCTTGTGCAACCTCCTCCGCAGCCTGCGCGAGGAAGTGCGTACGTTGTGCGGTCGGCTCTTGCGCCCGGCGCCACAGCAGTCCCGCGCGCACATCGTGACACGACGCCACGCCAAACCAATCATCAAGCGCGTCAAAAATATCCTGTGCCATATCTACCTGCGCCAACCCTGCGACCAACGCTTGTTCACGCGCGCGGTCGCCTACCGCATGACTGTCTGCCACATCACGGAATATCGTCGCCAGCATGTAGTGGCTCAGACTCGCGTGTGCGGGTACTTCCGTGCGGATGCGATAGCGCAGTGCCTCACTCATTGCAAAAACGGCCGCAGCAAGCAAAACGGTGCGTTCTTGGCCTTCGAGATTCGCTTTGATGCGGTAGGCGAGTGCCAGATTATGCTGGGTCCAAGCGTATTCGAGGGGCACGACATCCTCGGTGCGGTAGGTCAGTGCCTCCTCGAGCCCCGCGATCGCAGCGTCGATGTAACGCAGATGATCTTGGTCGCGTTCTTCTGCCAAATCGCTAAAGATATTCGCCCGATTCATCAATTGTTGGGCATAGCGCATTGGGTCACTCGTCGCATCGAGATGGAGCAATACCGTGTCACTCGCGTCTCGCGCATGTGCAAGCATACCAGCACGATGCACGCCCTCACACTCTGCATACGTGCGATAGAGCGTCGCGAGGGTGGCATGCAAACCGATGAAGTATTGGGTCGTCAAGTGCGTCGGGAGGTACTGCAATGCACCGTTGCAGCTGGCAATCGCTTCGTCGAGATACGCCGTCCCACCCGGGAATGCATCGCGTGCTCGTTCATGCAGTGCGTTCGCTTTGTTTTGGCTGACACTTGCGTACAAGCCGGCATCGAGTTGGGGGTCAATCAGTGCCGTACGACAACTCTCGATGGCATCAGTGAGCAGGATGTCTCGGTCGACACCGGGCAATTCTGCCATTTCGATCATGCAGATGGCACGACGGTTGAATAACGCGGCTCGCTGTGGATGCAACGCAATGCTCGCATCACTAATCCGGGCAGCCTGATATTCCGTTATCGCTGCCTGCAGTTGTCGTTGGCGGTCGATACCGACGTGCGCCGCGATTTCGACGTGGGCATCTGCGACGAGCATGTGGCTCCATACCTGCTGGTCGGGGTCGCCGTCTACGCGACACCGCTCGGCGACCCGTCGTGCCCATGCGAGTTGCTCGTCATGCATGCCCATCCCTGCGTGATACGGCGCACACACGGTCACGCAATCGAGCGCGATGGCGACATCCAGAGTCAGTGCGCGGTCGAACAACCCTGCCAGCTGTAGGTATACCGGTGCGACCGAGGTGTACTGGTAGTCGGCTGTGGCGCGTTGCATGACGTCGATTGCACCAGTAAGCAACCGTTGCGTCAGCAGTGCTGCAGCGTCTGGATGCACCAGTTGGTTGCGCACACAGGCGCGCAAGACGGCATGCTGGCGCCAGACGGTGTCATCGACCCGCACCACCATGCCATGCTCCTGGAGGCGTATCAGCATCTGTGTCACGGTGTCTGCAGCGAGGGTCCAACTGGCACACAACAGCGTGATGGGGATGTCGACATCGACCGCACAACAGGCAATCGATGCCAAGAGCTGACTGTCGAGTGGGTGTAGCCGTTGATATGCCCGTTCTATTAGACTACTCTGTTGCTCGCCAATCGCAACCGGGCGGTGGAGCAACATGGGGAACACCGTTTCGATGTCTTGGGCACAGAGTTCTTCGGCTTCGACCGCCCACGCCGTCGGATTGTCGCTCAGATGGACCAAATACTGACACACTTGGTCGATTGCCAGCGGGTATAACTGCAAGTGCCGCGCCAAGACGGCCGGCCATTGCCACTGCACGAGTGTCGCCTGAGGTTGACCCAACACCTGTCCCATCGCCGTGAGTGCATCCTGCACGGTATAGCCGTCCACCTGCACCGCTGGCATCTGTAATCCAGCCGCACATGCGTCATGCCGCGTCGTGACAATCAGATGTGCCTGCGGTGGTAACGCCATCCGTAGTGTATCGATCTGCGCTGGATCGTAGACATCATCCAATATCACCAACATGCGCGGGGCATCGTGCCAAAGAGTCTGGACGTGCGTGGGGTGAATCTGCAAGCCTGCCGGCATCGTGTCGAGCGCCGTTGCCCGCACAAACCACTCGCGTAACACCCACTGGTTCGTCCCCTCGCCTCCGTGTGGCCCAATCCGTACCAACAATACCCCGCCAGGGTAATCTTCGATGGCTGTCGTGCCGTAGCGCGCTGCCACGGTGCTTTTTCCCGTACCAGGCACACCATGCAACACACACATTCCCGTAGCATCCAGGCTGGCACGGATGCGTGCATACAGCGTTGGTCGGTCTGTCGCAGTCGCACCGAGCCGCAGCATGGGAGGTTTATTCCACATGATGCGGCTATGGACACTTCCAAGGCGAAAGGTATAATCAGGGTATATGGTGAGTTCCATGTCAGACCTCCGCATAAACGGCAGTATGACGTATTATCGTCGCAAATCGATAATCGTTCCACACCGTCTGCACATCCGTGAGAGGAATCCCAGATGGATTGGCAATCTACCCTCACTCGCGTCGTTGCCTGGCTGACCCAGGCGTGGCTCTGGCTCCTCACGATGTGGAATACAGCCCAACAGTGGGTGATGGAACAATCTCTGCAATCCATATACCTATTGCTGTCGCAGCGCATCCTCAACGCGTCACCACGGGAACAAGCCCTTGCGCTCACGGCACTCGTCGTGGGGATAATCATCCTCGCCTTGGTACGTCATTGGCAACATCGCATCTACCGCGACCCAGCCCTGGCACAGCAAGCCCTCCTGGCCGATGTTTCACTCTTGATGACACAACTCCGTGGGCGTGCCCGGCGCCCCGCCAACGCAACGTACCGTACGCTCACTCGGCGCATCCGGCGCTGTCGCCCTGCATTCGATGGCGATAGTTGGGACCGCCTCTGGGCGCAGTGGAAGCAGGCTGACCGTGAAGTCGGGCAGCTCCTCTCCACAATGCGGCGGTCGCGCTCCCATGTCGTACGGGTCGAACAATACCGCCACCTCAGTACTCTGCGCGATACGCTCCATGCGCAGGTCCACGTCAGCACCTAATCCCCCACGCGCTTTTTGTCGAAAATACCCAAACATGTCGTCCATGCACTCGCTATCCTGTTGCTATCGCACAGGAGGATGCAATGAATGATATCTGGTCATGGTTGCACACGATTGCAACGTTTTTTGCCAACGCATGGTCGTGGGTCGTCTATGGTGCGGGAGTGGTGCGCGATTCTGATGTTGCAAAAAAACTCGCAACTCTGCAATGGAGCGATGTCACGTGGTCCATCCAGTGGATCTACTCCAACATCACCAGTGTCGCAGCCTTGATTAGCTCGTGTGTGACGATTTATGGCGTCACCCGCTACCTCAAACGAACCAACACGTTTTTGGTAGAGAAAAAATACGACGCCCTGCACCAAATCCGCTCATTTGCCACGGGATTGCATGCTGAGGTAAACATTGCGCACAACGAAGAAAACATCGAAGAAGCGCGACGCATGCTCATGAAGAGCTTCTATTCCCACAAATACTTATTCGGGGCAGACCTCGCTGCAGAAATGCATACACAATGGTCGTCGATTAACAAATCGACACATGAGTTCATCAAACTCTCGCGAAGTGCAAACCACGACGAAGGGAGTCCCTCTTCTCCCACCAAAAACACAAGTTCTGTTGCGAAAGAACGAGCAAACCTCACGAACGCCATCATTGCATTCACAGCGATGCTCGCCAATAATGCAGAGGTGTATGTCAAAGAACTCGATACCAGCCGACGATTGCCAAACTAAACAGACCCCCGCTGCATTCTTCGCGGGAGTCTGTGTGCGGCGTGTGCGTGCAGACTATTGATTGTCCGTTGTGGGCAGTATTTTCAACGTAATCGCATACGACCCGACCTGCTGGGGTGGTAATGTCACCACCAGCGCATCGGCACGTTGGACCCAGCTGAGGGCGCCATCATACCCGAGGAGCTGCACTGCTCCAATCCGACCAATGTGACCCTGTGCCGTTCCCAATGCGGGCATGACTGCCTCTGTACCAGGCCAGGCCATCACCAGCGCGTAGATGGTCCGGTCGTTGCGTGTATAGCGGATGTCGTTGCCGCCGAATGGAGCCCGATTGGTGTCGCTGAATGCACCATCCGCGACGGTGGTCGGCCCTTCGCCATAGATCTGCCAGGGTGTACTGTTGTAGATTGCTTCGCCGTTGACCCGCAACCAGGCGCCTATTTCCCGCAATAAATACTGTTCGTGTTCGGGAATCGTGCCATCGGCTTTGGGGCCAATATTGAGCAAGAGTGCCCCGTTTTTACTGACGACGTCAATCAAATCGCCGATCAAATGGGCAGGTGTTTTGTAGTCTTGGGCATCTGTGTAGCCCCAGGCATTTTTGGCGACCGAAGTGTCGTTTTGCCAAAACGCAGGTGAAATATCCGTGACCTGCCCGCGCTCTATGTCGTATACCGCACTGCCAGGTGCAAACGCATCGTATTTGTAGTTAATCGCGACACCTTTTTGCCATTCGCGTGCCCGATTATAGTAGTGCGCCGCAAAACGCTTGGTGTATGGTTTGAAGCGTTGGTGAATAATCCACCAGTCAAACCAAAACAACTGTGGTCGATAGCGGTCGACCAGTTCGATACAGCGGGCCAACCAGTCCTCGAGGAAGGCCTCGTCTGGTTGCTCGGGTGAATCAACAACCGCCCAATCCGGTGGTTCTGGCTGGGCCGGTCCGTACAATGCATCGTAGGCTGGATCATTGACGTCGCTGTCGAACAATCTGCCGCGATTGAAGAAGAACCAATGCTCAGCCCGGTGACTGGAAACGCCAAATACCATGCCGTGGGCACGGATTGCCGTGGCGAGCTCGCCGATGACATCACGTTTGGGACCCATGGCGACGGCGTTCCACGGATTGCGTGCAGTGTCGTACATCGCAAAGCCATCGTGATGTTCGGCGACCGGCACGACGAAGCGCGCACCGGAGGCTGCAAACAATTGCGCCCATGCAGTTGCGTCGAACTGCTGGGCGCGGAACAGAGGAATGAAGTCTTTGTAGCCGAACGTCGATTGAGGGCCATAGGTCGCAATATGATGCGCGTACTCTTTGCTGCCCTGCATATACATCATGCGTGGGTACCATTCCCCACTAAATGCAGGCACCGCGTACGGTCCCCAGTGAATGAAGATCCCAAACTTCCCGTCCCGGTACCAAGCCGGGACTCCGATGCGTTGCAACGATTCCCAGTCTGGTTGGTACGGTTGGTCGGGATTAGCCATTCGATTCCTCCACAGGCGCGGCGCTGACGGACTCCTCAGTGGCAGGTTCGCTGACGGCTGTGGCTGCTGGTTCTTGCGTCGCCGGTGTTGCGGGGATGGGGTCGAGTGCGCCGGGGCGGATCGAACGTTCAATGGTTGCTTTCACGCTGGGTACGACGTCGAGGAGCTTGCGTGATGCTTTGAGTGCTGCAGCAATCGGGCCGGTAGGGATGTATTCGTGACCCACAAAACCCGTATACCCGGTGTCGGCAATGGCCTGCATCAGGGCCGGATGGTGGATTTCTTGGGTGCCGTCTGGGTCGTTGCGCCCAGGATTACCGGCAATATGGTAGTGTCCGAAGTACTTGTGGTGGGCACGGATGGTGCGGATGAGGTCGCCTTCCATTATCTGCATGTGATAGGCATCGTAGAGCAACTTGATGCGTTCCGATCGGATTGGTTCGACACATGCAATGCCGAATTCGGTCCGATCACAGTGGTAGTCAAAGTGGTCGACACGGCTGTTGAGGAGCTCGAGGACCACAGTCACCTTCGCTTGTTCTGCCAGCGACGCGACTTTGAAGAGGACTTCATTGATGTGCTTGATGCCATCACGATCGCTTGTTTGACCACGATTCCCGCTGAAACAAATCAGTGTCGGAATGTTCCACTTGACGGCTTTTTCGAGCATCGCACAGGTTTCGGCAATGATGCGATTATGTTGCTTGGGGTCGTTCATGCCAGACTCTATCGACCCGTGGGCTTGCGTCGATACCATCGTCAGCCCGCGCGTTTGCACCTCACGCCACAAGTGCTCGGGCACCATTTCGACACCCTCAAAGCCAGCCTGTTGCCCCGCATCCAGGATTTGTGCTTCTGAGAGCCCCTGCTGCGTCAAGCACCACCAGACAAATGCATGTTTCAGCATGAAGATTACCTTTAGGTTACGTTAAATGTTATGGGTCCATAATAACAGATATTTACTCGTATTCAACAAAAAAACCGTCAAAATATCGAAAAATACATGAGAGTACAGCAATTTAATGCCGAAACACCCCTGTTTGAAGCAGAAACTAAACAAATAAAACATTAAAAAGTATAAGAATACAAATTAATACACTGTCCAAAATATCAATTATTAAGTTAATTTATGTTCACATGAACGAATCGACCGAGGGCGCACCATGTCATCCTTGATGCCGGTCACGGGCGGGAATAGGGGAGCGGAGCTCGACCGGTCTATGGAAGGCACGTAATCGAGGATGTATGTCTTGCGTCCTGAGACTATTCTTTGACTCTCGCGTGGGCCTTACAGCTTCGAGGACCACAAAACGATGACTCGTTGCAGGGTGGACGGCATGATGATCAGCCGAGTATGTACTCTGTGTGCGTGACATGTGTTCAGCATGGTGGAATCGTTGGCAATACAGCGTTGCTGCTCCCATTGGAGCATCAAATACGAGTGCCCGGTCTACACCACATCGTGAGAGAAACAACAGCGCATCTCTACGCTGGTTCCAAGGGAAACGTCTGTGCAAAACAAAGAGATTTTGAAAAATGAATCAAAAAACCTGCCGAAGAAAAGAATGTGATTCCACAGCGGTGGAGCGTTCTACTCAATCGAAAAAAACACCGTTGTCCCACGAAAGAACCATGTGCACCTAACGTGATACGTTGCCGAAGAGCCTTAACAGATGACCAGTGTCTGAACATGCATGATGGCGGCACGTCAATCGCGTTGACCCATGCGGTGGCGTATGCGTAGCGCGTCGCTGCAACTACCAACAATGTTGCGGGCAGTGACGCGTTGGGATATAGGCATCAGGAATGAGGAACAGCACAGGATACAGTGGCCTGAAGGCACGGCAGTTTGTTTACGTTTGGATGGACTTGCGTGCCTGATCGATACGACCAAGGCGCGTAGCCTCTGTTTTGGCGTCGTACATGTGCTGGAGCACTTGCCGCTTGCGTGCATCGGTAAGGGTATCCCATCTTGCCGCAAACGCTGGATCCGCAGTGAATATCTCTTTGAGCTCTTCCGAAAGGATAAGTTGTTCTGCCATGTCAAAGCGAATCCAGGAGCCATTGGCTTTTGCACGTGCAATTACCCGCCTACCGGACTCGGTCATGAGACCACGCTGTACTAACTCCACGATGATGCGCTTGTTCCGCTGCGACCAACCGGAATTCTTCTTGCGCGGAGAAACGTAGATTTTCGTCTTCGAGTCATCGACTTTTCCGGGCAGACTGTCTATCCATCCAAAGCAGAGACATTCCTCGACAATCGCATCCCAACTCACGTCCGACATACCCGTCGACTTTTTGTAAAAGATTACCCAGATACCACTGGTCTGGTCTGTGTGTTCGGTGAGCCATTGGCGGAACGCCGAACGGGATTCGAAAAAGATTTCTACATGTTTGGTTGCATTGGTCTTGTCGCCTGCGTGTTGGTCAGATGTATTCATCGGCGTTGTTTTTCACCATGTGCTGTCGCATCCCGCTGACATCAGCAACCAATCCATATATCACAATTCCCCAATCTCCTTTACCAACGCTGCACCCGTGCGAATTCCCTTGATGTAGCAGTCGATAATGATGTTTTCGTTGGGGGCGTGATTGCGTTCGTCGGCATTCGCATAGGGCACCACAAAGGCAGGAATACCGAGAATTTTGGTATAGACATAATCAGGCAAACTCCCACCCAGTGATGGGATATGGTACGGCTCGACGCCTTGGGCGTGCACAATGGCGCGGTGGATAGGAGCTGCGAACGGTGATTCCAACGACGTTCGTGATGGTTCCATGCCCGCTTCAAAGATTGCCTCGACGCTCGGATCGACCGCTGCCACATGGGCTGCGATGGCAGCCTGACATGCAGCAATCGACATACCGCCCACCAAACGCATATCGCATTTGACGAAGCCCTCGTGGGGCAACACGGTTTTGGAACCGGGTCCACCGTACCCGCCGTGGAATCCGTTGATGGTGAGCGTCGGTCTGCACGAGATGCGGTCATAGAACGGCACCTCTGGTGGGCCATCGAGCTCACTCATCCCGACACCGGCCATCACGCGTGGCAAATCGAGCGGCAGCGCATCGAGTGCAGCGCGCTCACGCGCCGTGATAGGAGCAACCTGCTCCATTATCCCGGGAATGGTAATTTCGCCACGGGCGTTCTTCATGGTCGCTAAGAGATGGACGAGCTTCCACAATGGTTGTGGTGCGACGCCGCCCCAATTCCCCGAGTGCAAGTCCGTGTTGGCTCCACGGGCATGGAGTTCAAACGACAAAACGCCACGTACGCCGTACTCGATTTGTGGCGTGCCATCTTCGTGAATCGGGCCATCGGCTGTGATGACGAGGTCTGCTTTGAGGAGGTCTTGATGGGCAGTGACGAACGCAGCGAGGTTCGGGCTACCGACCTCTTCTTCGCCTTCGAGCAAAAACGTCACATTACAGGGGAGCTCGCCGACCACGGCCAACCACGACTCGAGTGCCAACAATTGCCCAAAATGCTGCCCTTTGTTGTCGCCGGCACCACGGCCATAGATACGTCCATCGCGAATGGTTGGCTCGAATGGCGGTGACACCCACGCTTCGAGTGGGTCGGGTGGTTGGACGTCGTAATGGCCATAAAAGAGCACCGTCGGTTTGCCGGGTTTGTGATGATGGCGACCGACAATCATTGGCCAACCTGCTGTGGGGTAGGCGGTCGTATCGAATCCCAGTGATTGCAGATAGGAGGTCAGCCACTCGGCTGTTTCGCCGATGCCAACGCCATGCGCACTGATACTCGGATTACGTACATAGTCCATCAGGCGCTGAATAAACGACGCTTCATGGGCAGCGATATGCGCATAGATTGCATCGAGTTGTGTCATGGTACCTCCCATTGTGTGCATATGACCCAATTGTAGATGATTGTGTGTCAGGTAGGGCACTCGGGTTTTCGGCCAGCGTGGCAACGGCGCTATGGTCCATATGTCCTGCCCGCAAGCCTCGCACGGTGAATGTACTGCGGTGCCGGAGCATGAGGGAACCACCCAACGCAGGAAGATTGCTCGACCTGGGTACGTTTTTCTATACAAGAAAACAGTCGGGGATTAGTGTGCGGTGTGCGGTTCGACAGTCATCGGCAGGGATAAGGTAGACAAGGGCACGCGGATTTCGATGCATGTACCGACGCCGAGAGTACTCTGGATGCCGATGGTGCCGCTGTGCGCCTGGATGATTTCGTGTGCAATTGCCAATCCCAAGCCGCTGCCTTTGCCCCGTGCGTTGCTCGCACGATAGAAGCGATGGAACAAGAAATCGACGTCTTCGGCAGGGATACCCGAACCGGTGTCACACACGCTGATGAGGCAATCGGACTCTGCACGACTCAAACGAATGTCGACGATTCCATTGGAGTCGCTGTGGCGTACGGCGTTGTCAATCAGGTTGTCAATAACCTGGCGGAATCGTTCTTCGTCGATGTATGCCGTCAGCAGGTGCGCATCGGCACTCACCGAGTAGCGTAATTCTACCGGGACTGAGCGCGACCGCGCTGCACTGACAATGTACTCGACGACCGCGTGCATAGGCATTGCTTGCGGGGTCACGCCGAGCCGTCCGACTTCGATGAGCGAAAGCAGGTGTAGATCATTGACGAGTCGCGTGATGTGTTTGATTTCGTTTTGGAGGATGGTCACGGTCTTGGCAGACGCAGCATCCGGGCTGTACGAAAGCACATCCACTGCCACCGAAATGGTATTGAGTTGGTTGCGCAATTCATGTGCGATGGTTGCGTTGAACTGTTTGAGTTTCTCGATTTGTTCGGACGTACTCAGCGTGTCTTTTTTGATGGTGTCGATGAATCCGATGACCTCGCGCGAGAATGCATCATCAATGCGATGCACGTCACGATCACGGGCACGTGCAATGACTTTTTCGAATCTGAAAGCCACGTTAATCCCGAAGTAGGCACAGACAAGCAACACCGATAAGATCAGAACGAGCACCCAGGTAAACTTCCCCTTTTCCAACAGTTGGAGGAGTTGGTAGGTAGACGAATTCGGGTAGACAATCCACAGCTGTTTGCGGAGCGACAACACAACGGGGAACTTGTTTGGGTATGCATCCAACGCAATTGTGCTTGCAGCAGGGAGCGTGCCGTACAATACCAGACCTTCATGGTTGGTAATCAATACCGGCGTCGATCCGTTTGGTGCAGAGAGCACATATGACTCAAACACCGTTTTGAGTTGCCCGTCGAGACCACCATCACGGTAGTAATTTTGCAAGAGCAACCGGTAGTGGGCGACCTGCATCGGTCGATAATATGTCTGTGTGAGATCTTCGGTGGTACGGATAAATCCCAGCGTGGTCGCAACAATGCTCAACACCGAAATCAGCGACGCGAAGACAATAGTACGAAAACGGAGATGCTTCACACCCGTGGTTTCACTCCGTTGTAGACATAGCCCACTCCATAGACAGAAGTGATGATGTCTGAGGCAGGGCTGGTGGCCGACGACAGCTTGCTCCGGATGTTCGAGATGTGGACGTCGAGCACCCGGAATCCGCCGGTGTACTCCACATTGGGATACAAACTCTCGACCAAATCACGACGGCTGACCAGTTGATTTGCTTTGGTCATCAAGACGGTCAAAATATGAAATTCCGATGGGGTGAGTTTGACACTCCGACCGTTGGCGATGACCGTCCGCGTGCGCGGATCGACATACAGCGATTCGTCGTCGATGTGCACCTGCTCGACCGGCCCACCACGCCGAATGGCAACTTTGATGCGTGATTCGAGTTCGTGGATGCGCACCGGCTTGGCGACATAATCATCTGCTCCCAATCCGAAAAACCGCACCATCTCGCTTTCGTCGGAGGTAGCCGAGCACATAATCACCGGGGTAAAGGAAAACGCACGCAATAATTGCAGAAAAGTCGCACCATTCACCGTCGGCATGTTGACATCCAACACGATGCACGAAAACGTCTGCCGGACGCACAATTCTTGTGCCTGCGAACCATCGTGAGCGACGACGACGTGATACCCTTGTTGCGTCAGAAAATCAGACAACATCGCACAATATTGCACGTCATCATCTACCAGCAATACGGTCGGAGATGGTTTGTTTGTCATGTTGGAACTCTTTGTTGGGATGTAATGCTTTATTGTATACCTATCTTGCTCATTTTTGGTGAAAAACTCTGAATAATCGCGGTTATTACTGTTTTATCTTCATTTTCTCTATCTGCTTGACATGTTTCGAATTAGTTGTAGAATACAACTGTTATTAGTTGTGTGAGGCAACCAATTTGGATACATCACAGCAGGAAGCCTTCCAAGAAGCGTTGATGAGTGTGGTACGCGGACTGGGCTTGCATCGACCAGATGCAACACCGTGCGGGTTCCCTGTATCACTCGCCGAAGCCTGTGCGATGGTCGCACTCCAACGTGCCGAACCGATGCCGCAGCGGGAACTGGCGCAGGTATTGAATTTGGACAAAAGCACGGTGAGCAGGCTCGTCGTCGATCTCGAAGGACGTGGTTGGATTGTGCGCGAGAAGGCAACACACGATGCGCGTATCACGTTGTTGCGTCGGACGCCGGAAGGTATCGACAAAAGCCAAGCCATTTATCGTGCACGCACCGAGCGACTCGGTGGGTTGTTGGAGCATATTGCGCCCGAACAGCGTGTTCAGGTTGTTGGAGCCATGCAGATTTTAGCGGAGGTTGTGCACCATGAGTCTTTTGCAACGTTTGCGTAAGTGGATGGATGCGGCATCCGGGGGTGAGCATCGCATACAGGCAACAGAATTGGCGACATTGCTCACGGCCAAGGAAAAAGTGTACATCCTCGATGTACGCACGGCACAAGAGTTTCGTGGCGATGGGCATATTGCAGGGGCAACGCTCATTCCCCTGAATGAGCTGACGAGTCACCTCAAAAAGATTCCCACCGACCGTCTGGTGATTACGGTGTGTCGTTCAGGTGCACGCAGTGGAGCAGCACATGCGCAGCTCCAGAATGCTGGTTTTTCCAACGTCAAAAACCTCAGTGGCGGCATGATGGCATGGCAGTCTGCTGGCCTGCCTGTCGTCAGAAAGTAGTGTATGCAACGACTTGATCGACGCAGTTGGCTCACCTTGATTGGATCGCTGATCCTCGCTGGAGCGTTGGTAGCACTCATCCCTACATTTGGTTTGGTAGGTGGTCATGCAGATCACGGTGGCGAATTTCAGAGCGCCATGCACGCCAGCACCCACCACTACATGGTGTTGCCGAATGGTGTCGATATGATGATGACTGCTACTGCTCCAGATGATGCGGCGACCATTGCAACGATTCGCCAGCATATGGAGCAAGAAGCACTCCGCTTCCGTGCTGGGGATTTTTCAGAAGACATGCAGACGCTAAGTGCCGATACACAAGCGCAGTTGCTTGCCAAACGTGATGCACTCACGGTCACGGTGGTCTCTGATGCATCAGGATCAACCATTCAAATCCGTTCTGACGACCCAACGGTGGTCACATTGCTAACGACCTGGGCAACGCAGATGTCTGCCGAGCACACGCGTCACACCATGAATCCTTAGTACCCTGGAGGCTGTATGAACCGCACCCGTCGCTTGTTTCTCTCACTCCCCATTACCGCCGTTGTCTTGAGCGCATGTGGCGCACCGACTACAACATCTTTTGAAGGAGCACTCCCTATGAACATGACCGTCAACGAACTCAACGACCGCATCAACGCCAAGACCGACATCTATGTCCTCGACGTGCGTTCGCCCGAGGAATACACCCAAGACGGTCACGTCAAGGGCTCGATCCTCATCCCATTGCCTGAGCTCGCCACCCGCCTGGCCGAAATCCCCAAGGATCGCCCCATCGCCGCCTTCTGCCGCTCCGGCAACCGGAGCAAAGTCGCTCAGGATCTGCTCCTCCAGAATGGCTTCACCAATGTGACCAACGTCATCGGTGGGATCGGCGCGTGGCGCAATGCGAATCTGCCCACCGAATACTAGGCTGCCCACACTGCCGGCCTGATGGCTTGCTGACATTTTCGTCATTCTTCGAATAATCTATAGACATAGTATACTTTTGTGCTATAGTGTCAGCAAGCAAACATCTGGGGGTTGTGATGCAGACAGTCGTTATCGGTGGTGGAGCGAGTGGGGTATTGGCGGTATTGGCGTTGCTACGCGTTGCAACGGCCGACGATGTGGTAACACTCGTCGAGCCAGGCAGTCTGGGCGAGGGGATTGCGTATGCCACGCAGAATGAGCAGTTATTGCTCAATGTGCGTGCATCCAACATGAGTAGTACAGCGGATGAACCCGGGCATTTTGTCACATGGCTCGCCAAGACTCACCCAGGTACCGATGGCGATGCGTTTGTGCCGCGTAGTTGGTACGCACGCTACCTGCGCGATGCGTTGACTGAAGCAATTGCCGCGAGTGCTGGCCAGTATCGCCATGTAGCAACGCATGTGAGCGATGTCATCCCGAATGGCACAGGTGCCACTGTGGTATTTGCAGACAGCTCGAGCATCGGTGCAGATCAGGTGGTCTTGGCGATTGGGAACAATCAACCAACGAATCCGTTGGCACGCTGGATACCTGCCTCACCACGCATCGTATCGGGCTACGACTGGCACCGCATCGGGACGACAATCCAACCCGATGACGCCGTTGCGATTATCGGCACGGGGTTGACCATGGTCGATAGCGTGATTGCACTATTGGGGAACGGCTACCGAGGTACGATTACTGCCTTTTCGCGGCGCGGCTACGAGCCTCGTACACACGTCGCACGGGCAGCATACCCATCCCCCTTTACGCGGCTGGACGGTCAGCGACCGCTGAGTGTATTGCTCCGTGAATTCCGGATTGCAGTGGCATCTGCAGCGGCTGCTGGTGTGCCCTGGCAGGCGGTCGTGGATAGCCTACGACCACACACCCAAGGGATATGGCAGCAATTTGGGACGGTCGTCCAACGCCGTTTTCTGCGTCATCTGCGACCATATTGGGATGTACATCGGCATCGCATCGCTCCCGAAATCGCGGCGCAGCTTGATGAAGCACGCCAACGCGGTCAATTGCGCATCATCACCGGTCGCATGACTGCTGCGCAACTCATCCCGCAAGGAATCAGCATCATGTTGTCAACGAAGGCGGGGCCGATAGCGTGTGATGCAGCATGGGTCATCAATTGCACCGGGCCAAGTACCGATTTTGGCGCATTAGACGCACCGCTCATTACGACACTCCGCAACCGTGGCTTGCTCAATCCTGATGCCTTGCGCCTCGGTATTGCCAATGGCGTCGATGCGCGATTGCTGGATCGTACGGGGCAAACGATCCCCTGGTTGTGGACGATTGGTCCGTTGCGCAAAGGGTTGTTGTGGGAGTGTATTGCAATCCCAGATATCCGTAGCGAAGCAAAACTCCTCGCTGCCGACATCAGCGCAGCGTCCGCGCACGCGCGTATGGGAGGAGTCTGATGAAGTTGACCGTTGCGCAGCTCGCGACACTCATCGCAGAGGATGCGGTCTGTCTTGTGGATGTGCGAGACGTTGCTGAGTTTCTTGAAGACGGCCACATTCCTGGAGCGCTGAATATTCCGGTACCGACCATTCTTGAGCATGTGGTCTCGCTCATGGGGGATCGCCCCATCGCCTGTATGTGCGCATCGGGAATGCGGAGCAAAAGCGCCACACGGCTGCTTCGCCTCGCCGGTGTCACACAGGTCTATGACATCATCGGTGGGTATGCGGCATGGCAAGCAGCAGGCTATACGTGCAACGCCACTTGAGCCACGACCGACAGAGTACGTCGTCGCTCCGTTCTGAAAGGAACATTCCATGATTTTCCGTCAGTTATTTGTCGAGCCTATCGCAGCAGCATCGTATCTCATTGGGTGTATCGCCAAGGGCGAGGCTGCTATCGTCGATCCAGGGTTGCCTGCCGAAGAATACGTCACCCTGGCTGCCGAAAAAGGCTTGCGCATCACAGCTATTTTCGAAACGCACATGCACGCCGATTATTATTCGACCGGCCGTGCCATCCAAGCCCTCACCGGTGCCACCATTTATGCCCCACGGTTGGCCGACATCCAGTTCGCCCACCAGCCCATCGATGATGGCAGTGAGGTACATATTGGCAATATTGTCATCCGTGCGCTCCACACACCAGGACATACTCCGGAGCATATGGCGTATGTGGTCAGCGACACGCCACGATCCGACAAGCCATGGTTCGTATTGACGGGGGACTCGCTGTTTGTAGGCGACGTCGGGCGTGTCGATTTGGTCAGCCTGCCGGGGACAGGCACCGACATCCAGTACAAAAGCATGCAGAAACTCCTTGCGTTGCCCGACTATGTCGAAGTCTTCCCGGGGCACTTCGGTGGTTCCGCATGCGGCGGTCGGGCAATGAGCGGCAAGGTGTCGAGCACGATAGGATTCGAGCGCAACTTCAACTGGGCCCTGCAGGCACCCGACGAAGCGACGTTCAGCGCCTGGCTCAGGCAAGAGGTGCGTGAAGCCGTCGAGAGTATTCTCGTCCACCGCAACACGAATCGTGGCGAACTGCCGCTCCCAGCGGGGTACTATGGCGCACATGCCAGCGCAGCAACGACAGCCCAGATCGCACAGGCGCAACAACAAGGAGCCTTCTTGCTCGATGTTCGCCCGACTGCGCTGTTTCACACGGGGTTTTTGGCTGGTGCTGTCAACATCCCCTTCTCGCACGATCTGCTCCCTGTCCGCTTGGCCAAGCTGGTTCCCGTGGGTCAATCGCTCGTCATCTACGCAGACACCCTGGTGACTGCTGAAGCAGCCAAGACCATCGTTCAAGCTGCCGGGTATACCGTGGTAGGGGTGAGCAATGCCGCAATCACAGACGCACACACGCTCCCTACGATTACCATCGACACACTACACACCAAAGCCGAATCCGGCGCGTGCATCCTCGATGTACGAGAGCCGTATGAGCATGCAAAAGGGAGCATTCCGAGCGCTCATTTGATTCCGATGCTGGAACTCGCACAGAGCCGACTCCCCGACGCTCCGCTGGTCATCGTATGCGAAAGCGGCCAACGTGCTACCATCGCAGCTTCGTATCTGCGTCAGGCCGGCAAAACCATCGAGGCGGTTGTTTACCCTGGTGGGATGAGTGACTACCTCGCCAAATACCCGCTGGTACACGCAAAATAACCGTTGCGGTGCCCCGTGCTCGGGGTATTATGCACGGTTGGATGATTTCGTTTGCACACAAAACACCCCGCTTGCGTATGCAAGCGGGGTGTTTGTAGAGCGCAGGTGTTTGTTAGTCTTCGTCGTTCCCGATAATCAGTGTGAACCCAAATCGGTGGCGGCGACCGAGGACTTTGTAGTGTTCCAGCGTGTCGGGTCCGCAGCTCCCAGTGCCGACACCACGGTGGACGTTGTCGACCGACACGGTGATGTAGTCATTGGGGACGAGGTCAGTGGTATGTTTTGCCGCGTACAGCTGTGCCGCAGTATAGCGACTGGCCGAGAAGTGGTACAAATCGTCGCCGACGATTTTTAGCCGACTACCGCGACCGTTATCGAATACCGTGGAATGGACGTCGGTGCGCAACCCGTGCTCCTGCGGCATGATGTACGGCGTATAGAACTCATCGACGTCCAACTCATACTGACCCACCATGGCACTGGCTTTGCGGTCCGGGTAGTTTTCCCATGGTCCGCGACCCAGCCAGCTTATCGCCCGATATTGCAGTGGGATGGCAAAACTGACGCCGACACGGGGCACGTCAATGAGGTCTTCACCCAACTTGATGTACTGCTCGATGTGCAAGCTCCCATCGCCATTGAGCGAAAACGTCTGTGTATGGCGGAAGTCTGCCGCATTGCCACGGCCACTGCCGCGATATGTGAAGCTGAGTCGTGCACCAATCTGATCGGTGTCGGTCAACGTCATTTCGATCTTGTTCAGCCCCTTGTCCAACCAGCCAGGAAGCACTTTGGATGGATGATCGGGCCACAACTTGAGGCCGTCGTTATCAATGGCCGCACGCCAGATACTCAACTGAGGACCAGCGGTGATAAAGTTGCGTCGCGGTGTCCCGTACGAGACGAGCTCGCCCGTTTTGGCATTGAAGCGTGCTTTGACGCGGCCTGCTTGTATGACAATTTCTTCGTTGTCGTGCTTGACTCGGCCGCCACGATTGCGTTCGTGGCCACGGACGGCCTGCTGGGCAATATGTTGGTCCCAAGCGACCTCATGGCGGATTGGACTGTATTCGGTCGAGCGACGCTTGCGGAAGCGGAATGTCACCGTGACCAACTGCTTGGGGTGAGACACAACCGCTGCCGGCACTGCCGCGATGGTCACCTCGCGCGAGGTCTGCGGCTCGAGGCCACGGACGTTGACCGCGCCTTCGAGGATGTCGACGCCGTCGACTGCAATCGTGTATTCGCCACTCAAATCGTCGAGGTCGGTGAAGTAGCGCCGGTTACTAATCCGGTAGGTCCCCGAGACGCCCATGATGGGCACAATCGTGACCGGACGTGCCAGAAACTTCAATTCTGCCAAGGCTGGATGTGGCGTCCGGTCGGGCCAGACAAGTCCATCGGCACAGAAGTTCGCATCGTTTTTGGTGTCGCCGAAGTCGCCACCATACGCCCAATACGCACGACCGTCCGGCGTTGTCTTGCGCAGACCGTGATCGACCCATTCCCAGATAAAGCCACCTTGCAACCCGGTCTGTTCGAATGCCGCGTAATACTCCGCCAACGTACCATTACTATTGCCCATGGCGTGCGAGTACTCACACAGAATCAGCGGACGTGGGTCGTGGCTCCCTTCGCTGGACCAGTCGACGATGCTCTCGATCGAGGCGTACATCGGGCAGATGATGTCGGTCGCCAAGTGTCCTTGATCCCAATCGTTCCCGAACTCACGGGCAATTGCGCCTTCATAATGCAACACACGGGTAGGGTCGGCTTGTCGCGTCCAGCCCGCCGCAGCATCGTGATTGGGACCGTAGCCACTTTCGTTGCCGAGCGACCAGGCAATAATCGACGGGTGATTTTTATCTCGCTCGACCATATTGCGCATGCGATCGACAAAAGCTTCGGTGTAGCGTGGATCACGACAAATATCCATCGCAAACGCATGTGATTCGATGTTGGCTTCATCAATGACAAACAAGCCGTATTCGTCGCACAAGTCATAGAACACCGGGTCGTTCGGGTAGTGCGAGCAGCGCACGGCGTTGATGTTGTGTTGCTTCATCAAGATGATGTCTTGACGCATCAGTTCGCGGGTCATCACCCGGCCCGTGGTATCGTCGAAGTCGTGGCGATTGACACCATTGATGCGCACGGGCTGGTTGTTTATCAGCAGTTGCCGTTGCGCGATGCGGACGTCTCGGAAGCCGGTGCGTACCGCATAGTATTCATCGCCGGATTGTGTATGAAAGGTAATCAACACGGTGTACAAGTTGGGGTCTTCGTTCGACCACAGCTCGACACGCTTGAACACCTGCGTAAAGGTCGATACATCGACTGCGTTGTTGCGGGCACCCCATTTGTCGCGGCCGACCTTCGGTTTCGCGTGGAGTGGTTCATCGAAGCAGGGCTTATTGTCCGGGCCATAGACCTGTACGCTGACGCTCCAGTCGGTGCGAATGTCGCCCGGCATGTTTGCATATGCGTTGATGGTCAGCGTCCCACCTTTGTAGATGCTATCGGGGGTTGCGGTCACCGCGACATCACGCAAATACGGCAACGTGGTGCTGTACAGGAGGACTTCACGCGGGATCCCTGCGTGCCACCATTGGTCCTGGTCTTCGATGAACGTCGCGTCACTCCAGCGCACCACAACGGCCATCAACTCGTGGGATTGGCCTGCACGGACATGCGCCGTGATGTCGTATTCCGCCGGGGTGCGCGCATCTTTTGACATGCCGATGGCCACGCCATCGACGTATACACACAGCATGCCTTCGACCCCGCCGAAGTGGACGATGACGCGTCGACTCTGCCAATCGGCCGGAATATGCATGGTGCGCACATAGACACCGACGGGATTTTCGTCGGGGACGGTGGGCGGTGCATGATCAAACGGCATTTTGATGTTGAGGTATTGTGGCTGCCCAAAGCCTTGCATCGTCCACAAGCCAGGTACCTGGATGGTGTGCCACGTGGCAGCCGCCAGAGCTGCAGGGGTGGTTTGGGCGGGGGAAGCAAGCAGCGTGAAGCGCCATTCGCCATTGAGGAGTTGTACCCAACGTGAGCTTTCGCGGTTGCCCTTGCGCGCGCCTTCGATGTCCTGGTAAGGGTAGAGGGTCGCATGCGGAGGCAATCGATTCAACCCCGTCAAGCTGGGATTTTGCCACGCTGGTGCGTTACCGACATACAGCATATCGAGTGGGTGTGATTCAGAGCGCTGCACCATGTCAAAAATCCTCCTGTACCGCTATCACAGACATCACCGAGCGCGAAAATTCAGCCCGAGGATGCTCATAAACAGACTTGTAAAACCTACCTGACCAGCCAAAATCAATGCAACGGCCCCCACAATCGTCTGCCGTGCACTCTGTGCCGGATCGAGGTCTTGGAAGCCGACATTTTGCCAACTACTAAACACCCGTGCGATGAGTACAATACCGACAATAAACAGCGCCAACCCGGTGAGCAGCCCACCTTCGAGCGTCAGATTGGCGTTTATTTTGGCAAAACGGGCCGATTCGGGCAAAAGCCCGCTGGCGATCATGTACTTCTTGGCAAGCATACCAAACAGTGCGAGTTGGACGCCGAAGAGCAACACCGCTGCCGCGACCGTCAACGTGTTGATGTCAAACTCGATGGCGCCGATGTGCTGCGCACCCGGCAACAACCAAAGCATGACCAACGCACCCAGTACCGACATGATGATGCCTGGGGTCAGCAACACCCAGTTGGGCGCATACGCAAGCATGAAGCGCAAATGTCGCCAACCGTCGCGCCAGGTACGCAGATGCGGTGGACGAGACCGACCATCTTTGTAGAGGGTAATGGGCACTTCTTCGATGCGCATACCAAACAACACTGCTTTGATGACCATCTCGCTGGCGTATTCCATCCCACTGGTCTGGAGGTGCATCGCCATCCATGCGTCTTTGGTGAAGGCACGCAACCCACAATGGAAGTCGCCGACGGTGCTCCCATACAGCGTCCGACCGAGCCAACTCAGGACAGGGTTGCCCAGCCATTGATGTAACCAAGGCATTGCATTGGGCATGATGCGTCCCGCAAACCGATTGCCCATCACCACATCAGCACCGTTGCGGAGTCGCTCGAGGAATGGGTCGATGGCTGCGAGATCATAGCTATCGTCGGCATCCCCCATGACCACGAATGGTGCCTTTGCAACGCTGATTCCGCCGTGGAGCGCAGCACCATAGCCACGCTGCGGCACTGGCACGACTGTTGCTCCTTCGGCACGCGCGATATCTTGAGAACCATCCGTACTGCCATTGTCGGCTACGATGATTTCGCCCACAATCCCTTGGCGTTGCAATCCAGCCGCGGTTTTGCGGATGACGGTCGCAAGCGTTTCGGCCTCGTTGAGACAGGGGATGACAATCGTGACGACCGGATTGTGTACGGGTGACTCCTCACCAACACCATTGTCTGGTTGAATCATCGCGTCGGTATCCTTCGTGAAGTGGTAATTGGTAAGAAAATATGAATAAAAACCTTAACGATGGTCGCCATCTCCACCGATACGATTCCGTTCGAGTCGGTCATAGAGCTTCGTCAAATTTGCACGTGCGACTTCGTCAAGTGTCAAATCGAGTTCGGTGCAAATCTGGGCCAAATACCACAGCACATCACCGAGTTCATATTTGAGTGCTTCGCGGTCTGCATCGCTGATGACGCCATTTCGATCGCGGAAGATTTTTTTTATTTTGCCGGCGACTTCCCCTGCTTCGTTCGTCAAACCTAACGTCGGATAGACGATTGGATGATCGGTTTTGATGAGGCTCCAAGTCTTGCGTGAGGCAATTTGATAGGCGTTGAGAGAATCATCAGACATCAAAAAAACCTCCGGCAGGATGTGGCGCGGACGGCGGGGATCGAACCCACGACCAACGGTTTAGAAGACCGCTGCTCTAATCCACTGAGCTACGCCCGCACATGAATATTTCGTATGATAGCATAATTTTTTTTTTATTGATGTTCAAAAATGAAGCGCAATTGTATCCAGCCTGTTTTTCTCCCATTCTTGGGCAATCGAAGTGAATGTGAGAGGTTCTGACAGCTTTTTGGACGGTGTTGACATGTTTTGCCCGTTACGATGACACGTACCGTACAAAGGGAAGGCTGTCTCGATGGCATCACACGTCAATTCCCGGATCGAAGGGTTATACCGTCTCAGTCCAGATGAACGCCGCCTCCGCATCGCCGAGGCTACCCACCAACCTGCATCTTTGCTGGATGGTGCGGCAGGCGCAGTTTTGGGCATTGAGCGGGCGGACAAAATGATAGAAAATGTCGTGGGAATCTACGAATTACCATTCGGAATCGCCACGAATTTCACTATAAATGGTCGTGATTATTTGCTCCCGATGGTGGTCGAAGAACCATCCATCGTCGCCGGGGCGAGTTATGCCGCGCGTATGGCTCGGGCCAGTGGCGGGTTCACTGCATTCCACGACGAACCGGTCATGATTGGGCAGATCCAACTCATCAACGTCCCCGATGTCGGCGCCGCCGAATCTGCTATCCGCGCCATAGAACTGGCGCTCATCGAGCGTGCCAATGCCCAAAGCATGAGCATGGTCGCCCGCGGTGGTGGTGCGCGATCGGTCGAAGTGCACTCGTTTGCAACATCACCAATGGGGCCGATGGTGGTCGTACACATCCTCGTCGACTGCCGAGACGCGATGGGTGCAAACGCCGTCAACAGCATGTGTGAGGCGATTGCGCCACTGCTTGAGGCAGCGAGTGGTGGTCGTGCGATGCTCAAGATTTTGTCTAATCTGACGGACAAACGGACTGCTACTGCCCGGGTCCGCATCAGTGCCGAAGCGCTCACCCGCGATGGTATCGATGGCCACGACGTCATCGAACGTATCTTGTGGGCATATGCCTTTGCCGTGGTCGATCCGTATCGTGCGACGACCCACAACAAAGGCATTATGAATGGTATCGACCCGATTATCGTGGCGACGGGGAATGATTGGCGTGCAGTCGAAGCCGGTGCGCATGCCTGGGCAGCCAGGAGTGGTCGCTATACCTCGATGAGCCACTGGTACCGTGATGACCAAGGGTACCTCTGTGGCGAATTGACGGTACCGCTCGCGGTGGGTATTGTTGGTGGCGCCACGCGCGTCCATCCCGCAGCCCGTGCGGCGCTCGACATCCTGGGAGTTAGCAGTGCAGGCGAACTCGCCGAAGTGTGTGTCTGCGCCGGGTTGGCTTCGAATTTGGCCGCCATGCGCGCATTGGCGACCGAAGGCATTCAGCGTGGTCACATGTCGCTCCACGCGCGCCAAATAGCCTTGGCAGCAGGCGCCGAGGGTGACGAAGTCGCCGTGATTGCCCAGCAGATGATCGATGCAGGCCACATCAAACCTGCAGCTGCCGTGCAATTCTTGGCCGCGCTCCGTGGGAATCTGACCGAAGCATAACCATCCGCCCTGTGGCATTTTGTATACCAAAGGACGCATCATGAAGCCCAATCGTCCGGTCGGTCTGGTAGGCTATGGCGCATATGTGCCGCGTTACCGGATCGCCGCAAAAGAAATCTCACGCGTGTGGACCGATGGTCACGGCGGCGTCCCCGTCGTTTCCAAAAGTGTGCCTGGCCCCGACGAAGACGTTATTACGATGTCGCTCGAAGCGGGGCGCAACGCCGTTGCACGCGCTGGAATCGACACAAACGATTTGAGTGCCGTCTGGATCGGGAGTGAGTCACACCCCTACAGCGTCAAACCATCAGGGACGATAGTCGCCGAAGCCCTCGGCGTGACCCCGTTTGTCAGCACCGCTGATTTTGAGTTTGCCTGCAAAGCCGGGACCGAGGCGATGACCGCCGGCATGGGCATGGTGGGTAGTGGGATGGCCAATTACGTGCTGGCTATCGGTGCCGATACCGCCCAAGGTCGCCCGGGCGATGCCCTCGAATACACTGCAGCTGCGGGAGCAGCCGCGGTGATCATTGGACCGGCAGAGCAGAGCGTGGCTGTCATCGAAGAGACGATTTCGTATGTGAGCGATGTGCCGGACTTCTTCCGCCGTGCGGATCGACCCTACCCCGTCCACGGCAACCGCTTTACGGGCGAGCCTGCGTACTTCCAACAGGTGCGGAGTGCCAGTGCCGCGCTCCTCAACAAACTGGGGATGACTCCCAAAGACTTCACCTACGCGGTGTTCCACCAACCAAATGCGCGCTTCCCCCAGGTGGTTGCCAAGCAGCTGGGCTTTAGCCCCGAGCAACTGGCACCAGGGTTGTTGGCGGGGAGCATCGGCAATACCTACTCCGCTGCAGCAATCCTGGGCCTGTGTGCGACGCTGGACATCGCGCAACCCGGTGACGTGATTCTGATGACGAGCTACGGTTCAGGATCGGGGGCGGATGCCTACGTCCTGCGCGTGACTGACGCAATCACCGCGCGTCGGGAGAAGGCACCACTGACGGAACGCTACCTCGCACGCGAGACGATGATCGACTACGCCGTCTATGCCAAATGGCGCAATAAATTGGTAATGGGGTAAGGCATGCGACCTGTATATATCGTTGGGGTGGGTCAGACGTCTGTTGCAGAGCACTGGGATAAAACCGCACAAGATCTGGCACATGATGCCGGTACGCAAGCGGTGCGGGGCTATACTGGCCCAATTAATGCCGTCTACGTCGCTAATGCGCTGAGTGCCGCACTGGGGAATCAGAGTAATCTTGCGCCGGCAGTTGCTGCCGCGTTGGGATTGCGTGGTGTCGAAACGTTGACCATCGAAGCAGGTGCTGCTGCCGGCGGCATGGCGTTGCGCCAAGCACAGCTAGCCGTGGCTGCGGGTGTCTCTGATGCCGTACTTGTTGTCGGCGTCGAGAAGGTTTCGGATGTGCTCGATGAACGCCGCGAGGCCGCTCTGGCACTCAGCATGGATGCCGACTGGGAAGCCTTCCACGGCGTTACCGTAACGGCACAATGGGCCATGCTGATGCGCTCGTATATGCACACCTACGCCGTTGCCGCGCAAGAATTCGCCCCATTCCCCGTCAATGCCCACGCGAATGGTGCCGCCAACAAAAAAGCCCTGTACCGATTCCCCATTAGTGCTGACAAATACCAGAGCGCTGCTGCGGTCGCCGCACCATTGGGTCTGCTCGATTGTTCGACCGAGGCTGATGGTGCCGCTGCGATACTCATCAGTGCGACCCCACCGACGAGTGGCGCGGTAATTCGCATCGCCGGTTCGGCAGTCGCGAGCGATACCGTGGCGTTGCATGCACGTGCAGATCTGCTCCAGCTCGATGCAGTGCGCTGGTCGTTCGAACGAGCACTCTCCCAAGCGGCGATAGACCGCTCGGACGTCGATGTTTTTGACCTATATGACCCGCACGCGATTGCAGCTATTCTGGCATTCGAAGCCATGGGATATGCGGCACCGGGTACGGGCTACACACTCGGGTCAATGGGTGCCATTCGACCCGACGGAAGTGTTCCGCTCGCCCTTGCAGGTGGCTGCAAGGCACGTGGCAATCTCCTCGGTGCACTGGGCGTGGCACAAATCGCCGAGTTGTGTGCGCAATTGCAGGGGAATGCGACCACACAAGTCGCAGATGCCCGCATCGCCGTAGCGCAATGCATGAGTGGCATCGGCAGCACCGTCGCCACCCATATTTTGATACGAGACGCATAAGAGACACAACAGCCATGCGCACGCGCGCACGGGAGTGAGGAATACATGGAACTGGCTCGACATTGGCGCCAACGGAACGCGCGCTATCGCCTCGAAGGAACCCGTCATACCAGCACCGGGGCAGTGGCCTTCCCCGCTGTACACGGCACAGACTGGGAGCCATGGACGCTCTCTGGCCGCGGAAGTGTGCTGACATTTGCAGTCGTCCATCAGGCGAGTACCGGTCACGACGGAGATTCACCCTACATCGTCGCAATTGTGCAGCTGGTCGAAGGTCCCCGGATCACGGCACAACTCACCGATGTCTCTGCCCACGAAGTAGTCATCGGGATGCAGGTCGAAATGGTCACACGGCTCATGGGAGACACCGGTCCTGATGGGTTGCTATTGTACGCATATAAGTTCCGACCCGTCTTGTAACGAAGCAGTACGAAGAACAAAAACGCCCCCGTCATGCAAGCGCATGACGGGGGCGTTCACGGTGCAGTTACATGCTCCGCATCACACCGACAACACGACCTTGGATACGGACGTTGTTGGCTGCGACATAAATGGGCTCCATCGTGACGTTGGCAGGCTGGAGCCGGACTTTGTCGCCTTCTTTGTAAAAGCGCTTGAGCGTGACCGAATTGTCCGAAATAATCCGTACGGCGACCATATCCCCCTGTTGGGCAGTCTCTTGGTAGCGCAACAAGACGATGTCACCATCAGCAATTAAGGCGTCGACCATCGAGTAGCCGCGGACTTTGAGCGCGTAGACATTGGCCAGTTTGTTGCCGGGGACGACTTCTGGCGGCACGTCGATGAATTCGGTGCTCCCGCTGCTCAAATCTTCGGGGTCGGGGAGGGGTGAGCCAGCAGTAATCGTACCCAAGAACGGTACTTGATTGGCGTTGGCTTCAAATGCTGCTTCGACCTTCGAGATTGAAATGCCCCGTGATACTTTGCCCTCACGCCGGAGCATCCCACGTTGTTCGAGGATGTTGAGGTTGTATACAACGACTGACGTCGACGAGATACCGAGGTCCTCTTGGATCTGGCGGATCGCCGGTGGGTAGTTGTGTTGGTCGACGAATTGTTCGATGTACCCCAGGATTTCGCGTTGGCGATTCGATAAGGATGGTTGTGGTTGCACGCAGTCGTCCTTTGATACCTAGCCATGCGAATATATGTTCGATAGAACTTATGTTTCATTATAGCGAGCTACTACATATTGTCAAGCTGAATCAATCACTAATTTGACGCATTGTGTGTCGATTGATGGAGCACCGGTGGTGTACAGATCCGCGCACGCACAGCGCTCCCCGTATGATCAATACACCATGCATGTAAGTGCTCCATTCAGACACCAGCGGATGTTCATTTTATATACATATATCTGACAGAACAAAAGTATTTTACATATTTGTATTCAGAGAAAAACATACATCATAAAAAATATTGAATGCCATCGGTGTGGCAGAATGAATTGGCTGGAGCTGGTGCTGATGTGCCGATTCGTGGACTGCTGCGGTGTCTGACGCGGCACGCACGTCACTCCACACGGCGATGTGCTGTCTGATGAGCGAATGCAAAATACCATCGATATATCTGACGTTTACATATACATTTGACATATCTGGAAAACATATATCGCATGAACATATAAATGTATTCCGAGGATGAAGGTACGTGCCGAAGGTGCGGATGCCATTGCACAAAAACCGGTATGATGAAGCAAATGGTAGTGGGAGGTGTGTATGGCAACGGTCACATTGGTGATTGTCACCTACAACAGTCGAGATGCCTTGGCTGACTGTGCCGCAGCGCTTGCAACGCTCGCGGTTGCGGGGGGATTCGAAGTGGTCATTGTCGACAATGCATCGCGGGATGATAGTGCGACGGTCGCTGCGACGGTTTTCCCGACGGCCACAATTCTGCGTAACGACGTTAATCGTGGCTTTGCTGCAGCAGTGAATCAAGGAGTAGCGGCAGGCAGTGGGCGGATTGTGGCGACACTCAATCCAGATACGATTGTCGAGCCGGGCTGGTTGGCCGCGTTGGTGGCCCGACTCGATGGCGATACACGCATCGGCGTCGTAGGCAGTGTCATCCGCGATGATGCGGGGCGTGTGACACATACGGCCGGTACGGTTGATCTGCTCACCTATCGCACCGGGCATGCAGATGGCGATATTGCCCACATGGATGATGTTGCGTACGTCACCGGGGCTGGTATTGCGCTCCGGCGTGTTGATTGGGATGCGTTGGGCGGCTTTGATGAGGGTTTTTACCCGGCGTACTTCGAAGATCTCGATTTGTGCATGCGTGTGCGTGCCCGCGGTCAACGCTGTGTGGCTGTGGCAGAAGCCCAGCTGATGCACCGCGAATCGTCGTCGACGGGTAAGTACAGCGGGGCATTTTATTACTACTACCACCGCAACCGGTTGCGCATGGTGCTGAAACAATTGACCCGTGCAACGCTCCAGAATGCCTTCGTCATCGCCGAGGCACAGGCGTTGGCGCAGACCGATGTGCTCGATTGCCTGACGGCACTGCTGTCGTTCCGTACCGGGATGCCTAGTGTGGCATGGGGGTTACCGAGCGATCCCGAACAGGCGCAGGTCCTTGCATATGGAGCAGCTATGGCTGCCATTCGGCCCGAACAGCGCATGCGCCCGTTGGAATGGCCAGAAGCGACGCGGCAGTTATTGGGTTTGGGCGATGCACAGGCACTGGCCTATAGTGTGCTGTACGGAGCACTCGATGGTGGGCATGCAGTAGGCTCGCAGCCGCAGGTCAGCGAGCTGACCGCGCCGTTATACCAGCTGATGTACGGCACAGGCAAAACAGCCGATATGCGCGTCCGTGTCGTTGGCACGGAATTGATTACCCTCATCGAAGGCATGATGGCGACCCGCAATGCGGATGTGTTTTGGACAACGGCGGCCCTCACACAGCTCCGCGATATGTTGCGGGCAGCTGCTGATCAGCAACCGTTGGTGCTCGAGGCGACGATACGTTCGGCACTGAGTCTGCACCTACAGGAGAAAAACGGATGAATGTCGCTGATATGCGTAAAGATTACACGCAGCATGGATTGCTCGAGGCTGAGGCATCGCACGATCCGTTTGAACAATTTGGGCGCTGGTTCGATCAAGCGGTCGCCGCACAGATTCATGAACCCAATGCAATGACCGTGGCGACGGTTGACCCCGATGGGCGACCATCGGCGCGCATCGTCTTGCTTAAGGGGTTCGATACACGCGGGTTTGCTTTTTATAGCAACTACGAGAGTCGCAAAGGACACGCGCTGGCAGCGCACCCATATGCAGCGTTGATTTTCTATTGGCCGGAGTTCGAACGCCAGATTCGCATTGAGGGTCACATCGAGAAAGTCGGGGCAGCTGAGGCAGATACATATTATCGGAGCCGTCCCGTCGGGAGTCGTTTGGGAGCATGGGCTTCTCCGCAAAGTCGTGTCATCAGCGATCGTTCTGCGCTCGAAGAGGCGCTCGAACAGGTCAAAAGCGCATACGGCCAACATGAACCGAGCCGCCCACCATTTTGGGGTGGGTATCGTGTTGTGCCTGAAGCAGTGGAGTTCTGGCAAGGCCGGCCGAGCCGATTGCATGATCGATTGCGTTACCGACTGCAGGATGGGAACTGGCTTCGTGAGCGCCTGGCCCCCTAACGAGAGGATAGGCTGATGAATCCTGTGCTACAGAAGATGGGGTACGGACCGCACGACCGAGTGGTGATTGTCCATGCCGACGATATCGGCATGTGTCAGGCGTCGACGGGTATCTTGCCTAGACTGTTTTCGGAGGGGGCGCTCACCGCAGGGTCGTTGATGGCGCCGTGTGCATGGTTCCCTGCTGCGGCACAATGGGCGGCAGCCAATCCGCAGGCAGATCTCGGGGTGCACTTCACGCTCACGTGTGAGTGGGATGTGTATCGCTGGCCATCGCTGACAGGTGGTGCGACCTTGCATGACGATGAGGGCTACCAGTATCGTTCGATGGCAGCGGTCTTTGCTGCGGTGAGTCGTGCTGATGCACACGCCGAGATAGCAGCGCAATATGCACGTGCACGTCGCTACGGGATGATCCCGACCCACTTCGACTCACACATGGGAACAATGTTCGGCGCAGCGACGCTGGAATCGTACGTGGCGATCAGCCAACAGACCCAGACCCCAGCGTTCCTCGTCCGGTTGGACGAGGCGCGTTTGCGCGCTGGTGGGTTTGATGCCGAGACAGCCGCATATCAGGTAGCACACCTCGCAACCCTCGAGGCAGCAGGTGTGCCGCTGTGCGACCATATGCGTTGGCTCGATCTGGGCAATCCGGCGCAGGGAATCGACGACGTGAAGGAGCTGTTCAGTCGTTTGCCGGCCGGACTCAGCTACGTCATCTGTCATCCTGCCGCCGATACGCCAGAGTTGCGGGCCATTGCGCCGGACTGGCAATCCCGCGTGCGCGACTATGCGGTGATGACCAATCCGGGGTTGCGTCGCCACATCGAGGCGCAGGGGATACATCTGATTGGGTGGCGTGCGGTGCAACAGGCGCTTGTGGGCTCGTTATGAACCGAATCCCAAGCCACGTTCGCGCATGCTTATCCACTGCCCTTGACCAATAATGAGGTGGTCGAGCAAATCGACATCGAGGAGCTTGCCAGCGGCGTAGACGTCGCGGGTAACCTGTATGTCATCGGCAGATGGAGTAGGGTCGCCAGAAGGGTGGTTGTGAACCAGAATGATCGCGGCACTGTTGAGGCGGATGGCCTCTTTGTAGACCTCGCCGACGCGGAGCAGTGACGAATTGAGTGATCCGACATAGAGCGTCTGGATTTTTTGGACGCGGTTCTTGGTGTCGAGGCAGATGACTCTGAGGTGCTCTTGGTCGAGGTGACTCATCTCGATCAACATCAATTGGGCCGCATCTGCGGGCGCCCGAATCTGGAAGCGGTCTTCGAACCCGGCGAGGATAAGGCGCCGGCAGAGTTCGAGGGCCGCTTTGATGCGTATGGAACGCACACTGCCGATGCCCGGCAGTTGTTGGAGTTCTTCGACGCTGAGGCGTTGCAGACCGAGCAAGCCACCCGCCGAACCGAGCGCGTGTTGGGCATTGCGGAGGGTTGTGTCGTAGTCACCACCGTCCCCATACAGCAGGGTCATGAGTTCGGCATCGCTCAGGGCGGTCGGTCCATGCATGGCGAGGCGGGTGCGTGGGTGCTGGACAAACGGCGTTTCGCGGATTTGGAGTGGGAACGAGAGTGATAAGCCCATAGAAAACCCCCTTTTGCGGAGAAAGTGGTGCAATTGCACACACGTACTACCGTCAACAGGGGGCAAAAGGGTACGGGGGTTAATCCAGCTGCTGTAATTGCGCAGCGCTCCGAAAGCGCTCCATATCGGACAGCCTAAATACTCCCGCATGAGGGGCTAATGCGTTGGCGCTCCCACATGCAACACCAGCAACGGAAGCCTCGGTGATCGGCACGCCGTGACCAAGCGCAGCCACAATGCCTGCCAAGGTGCAATCACCACTGCCGACGGGACTCACCGCTACAATTGCCGGGGCATTGACCAGCCATGCGCCGTTTTGGGTGACGGCCAGCGCGCCGAGTGCGCCGAGCGTAATCACGACGGCGCGTGGGCCACTGCTGACAAGCTGGCGCGCTGCACTGGCAGTCGTCGCAATGTCCGGCAGCGGGGTGTTGAGTGCTTGCGAAAGCTCGTCGCGATTGATTTTGAGCAATGCAGTATGTGCGCTCAGGCATGCCTGGAGCGGTGCTCCACTGGTATCGAGTGCAACGTTGCACGTACTCGGGACCGCTTCGATAAGAGTCCGTAGAGCAACGGGAGCCACGCCGGGAGGCAGACTGCCCGAGATAGTGAGCCACTGTGCGCCACGGGTGGCAGCGATGACGGCGGATTGGAGTGACTGCCACTCGGCGACACTGATGGACGGACCGGGTTCGTTGACGACGAGTTGATCGGGTGCCGCGGGATCGGTAATCAGCAGGCAGGTGCGTGTTTCGCCGTGTACGGCAACGGGGTGCAACGGCAGTCCCTCAGCAGCTGCCAATGATTCGATGACTGCTCCGGTGACGCCACCGAGGGGAGCAATGGCGTAACAAGCGGCACCAAGGGTGTGGAGTGCACGGGTGACGTTGAGTCCTTTGCCGCCTGCTGCATCGTGGCGTTCACGCACGCGGGTAGTGTCTGCGTGACGGAATCCGGGCACAATGAGTGTGCGGTCGAGGGCGGGGTTGGGCGTCAGCGTGACAATCATGCGTTGGGGCGGATTTCGATAAAGGCGCGGTTTTTGGTACCGCCGTTGAACATCGCCATCAGGTCAAATACGCGCTTCATGAAGCCGTATTTTTTGTTGAGTAAGGCATTCGCTTTGGCGTTGTCGGCCTCGTCGAGTATGCGCGCAACAGCAGGTTGCGTGGCTCCGAGCAAGTTGCCGGTGCGGTCACACGGACCGAGGGTGACTGCAGGGAAGTTGCGAATACGTTTGACTTTGCCCGCTTCCTTGCCGGTCATCACATAGAGGACATCCCCGTCTTGGACGAACCAGACCGGTGTGGCAATTGCTTCACCGGATTTTTTGGTGGTCGACAGGCTGATGAATTGTTCTTTGGTAAGGTGGTCGAAAACCATTATTTCTCCTTTGAGCGCCGACCACGCCCACGGACAATCCCTGCCCGGTAGGCGAAGCCGATGGTAAAACCGATAACCATCAGGATGATGAGAATTTCTTGGATGCTGAGTTTCATCTCACCCTTTATTCTACGTATGGGGGTAATGCATGGATTGTAGCATGTGCATCTCGACGCAACCCAAGGCATGATGCAGTCGCTATAATAGAACCTATACAAGAAGGGTTGCGCTATGACGAATGTACATGTATCGATGCATCCACTGGTCCGCACGAAACTCGCCGTGTTGCGCGATCAGCAGACCAAACCCAAAATATTCCGTGAATTAGTCGGTGAAATTACGCAGTTCCTCATGTACGAGGCGACAGCAGATTTGCCGATTACCCCGATTACCGTACAGACGCCCATGGCAGCCTACGAGGGTCAGACGTTGGCAGTGCGCATCGGGTTGATTCCCATCTTGCGCGCCGGTCTGGGGATGGTTGATCCCATCCTCGACATGATTCCAATGGCGCAGATCTGGCACTTGGGGTTGTATCGTGATCACGAGACGCTGCAACCGGTGAGTTACTACAACAAGCTGCCGGCGAACCCGTCGGTAGACGTTTGTTTGGTACTCGATCCGATGTTGGCGACTGGTGGGTCTGCGGTGGCGGCAGTGACGGTCCTCAAACGCTGGGGTGTGCAACGCATCAAATTTGTTGGCCTGATTGCTGCACCCGAAGGTGTGGCACTCATGCAAAAAGAACATCCCGACGTGCCGCTCCATTTGGCGGCGGTAGACGAGCGACTCAACGATATCGGCTATATCATTCCCGGGCTTGGTGATGCCGGCGACCGCCAATTTGGGACCCGCTGACAGGAGGAATCATGGCAGGAGTCATCGCTGCGGCCATTGCCGTGATTGCATGTCTGAGTGCATTACTTGCAACACCGCTCGTCATTCGGCTGTGCATCCAGCGTGGCTGGGTGGTCCAACCGGGTGGACGGCGCACACATCAGGGCGCCATGCCGACCATCGGTGGGATTGCGATGTATGCAGCGTTTGTAATCGCCATCGCGGCATCGTGGCTGGCTGGCTTGGTCGTCCCGGAACTCCAACGGAGCCAACGAGACAGTTTGCAGTTAGTGTTGTTGGCAGTCGGCGGGACGATGACGTTTGTGGTGATGTGGATCGATGACGTCGTCGAGTTACATTGGTTGCCCAAATTTGTGGTCAATGTCCTCGCAGGCGTCGTGGCGGTGGGACCTTTTCTGTGGGAACAAACGCTCTTCCCCGATGCCACGGGTGCGTTGACACAGGCCAACGGTATTGTCTTTTTGGGCTTCAATGTGCCGTTTGGCGAGTACGTCGACTTCTATGCGCTGTCGCCATGGGTTGCCATCTTGGTGACCGTTTTTTGGCTTGGCTGGATGGTCAACACGGTCAATTGGATGGACGGCGTGGATGGTTTGGCTGCTGGTGTATCGGCAATCGCCGGGTTGATGCTTGGTATCCATGCGCTACGTCTTGATCCTGCGCAGTACACGGTGGCAGTTGTCCCACTGGCGTTGGCGGGTGCTGCTGCGGGATTTTTGTGGTACAACTTCCCTCCTGCCAAGGTGTTTATGGGTGATGCAGGTGCGGAATTTCTCGGTTATGTACTCGGCGTAAGTGCCATCATGGGCGGTGCAAAACTCGCCACCGTGTTGCTGGTGCTCGGGGTGTGGATATTGGATGTCGCCTGGCTCATTGTGTCGCGCATGCTAGCGGGCCGATCGCCAACGCGGAGTGGCCGTGATCATTTGCACCAACGCCTCACCGATGCAGGGTTTGCCCCACAACAAATCGCCTGGTTTTTCTATTCGTTGAGTATTACTTTTGGTATTTTGGGTATCGCTGACATTGGTTCGACCGGTAAATTGTGGGCGTTGGTAATGCTCCTGTTGGTGGGCATAGTGACGATTGGGTATGCAATCAAAATACAGCCACGTCGGTAATTGGTTTGCGTGGGGCCTGCGAAAAGAAAGTGAACAGCGGAGATGTGGCGACACCAAGGACTACGCCGGGCTGGGGTTGCCGGAATTGTGTGTGCGGTACTGGCGCTGTTGCAGAGCGACATCGCGCAGCTGCGATTTGATGTCTGTGAGGGTCAACACCCGCAGGCTGCCCTGCGTACCTATTCTGCGGCAGCGCGCGCGCATTTGCGAGCATTCTACGAGGCGTCTGATGTCGATTTGTGCGCCCTCGATGCGCGTGTGCTACGCACAGCGGTGAACGTCGCGAAGAACCCGCGTCGCACCAAAAAGAAAACCAAAGTACCCCCTTCAGCGCCCGCCCGCGATGGCAGTTCGACCGCTAGTGCACCAGACAGTAGCTGGACGGAACGCCGCATGCAAGACGAAAACGGTCAAATCCTCCCCGATGCGCTGACGCGGGCACAAGGCCAGGTCGACCGTATGAAGTCGGTCCAAGGTCGTGCAGCAGCAGTCGGTCGCGGTCTGTGGACAGAGCTCGGGCCTGTCAATATCAGCGGGCGTGTGCGGAGCATGCTCGTCGACCCGCGTAACCCCTCGGTGCTCTACGCGGGAGGCGTCCGTGGGGGTATATGGAAGTCGACGACTGGCGGGTCATCATGGAGCCCATTGAATGACTTCTTGCCCAATATGAGCGTCACCGCGATGGTGTTTGACCCAACCAACCCCGACATCATCTGGGCGGGCACCGGCGAAGACACTATCGGGGGTGGCATCTACCGCTCAACCGACGCGGGAGCACACTGGGCGTTCGTGCCGGGTACCGATCAAGTCGGCTTCCGCATCATCCGACGGTTGGCGATTGCCGTGGTTGGTGGCAAAACTGTCGTCACGGTTGCCACTGGTTCAGGCCTCTTTGCGACAGACAACAACGGCGCAAGTTGGCGGGTAGGAGTCCAGAAGGATGTCGCTCCGACCCTCGCCAATACATGGGATGTCGAGCATGATCCAGGAAAGCCGGCCAACATGGTTGCGTCATCGAACTACTCCGGCGCTGGGATGTGGTACTCGCGCGATGGCGGGGAGAATTGGTCTGTGGCGACTGTCGATTATGCCGTGAACGGTCGCATTGAGCTGGCCTATGCACCCTCCAACCCTACTATCGTGTATGCATCGGTCCAAGGTGTGTATGACCCGAATGTGCCCGACGGAGCACTGTACAAGAGCACTGACGGCGGCGAGTCATATACCCGGGTTAATCATCACAGGCAGATGGTGCAGGGTTGGCATAATAATGCGTTGTGGGTCGACCCGACCGATGCAAATGCGCTCATGTTCGGCGCGGTGGACGTTTTTCGGAGCAGCGATGGCGGTACAACCATTGAGAAAATCAGTAATTGGGCGTTGTGGCCGGTGTCGGCGCATGCGGATCATCATTGGTTTGTGACGCACCCACAGTTCGATGGCACGGACAATCGGACGGTCTATCTGACCAACGATGGTGGGGTGTACATGATGGAAGATTATCGCGAAGTCAGCGAAACGTTTGGTTGGACCGATTACTCTGGTCAGCTCGCGGTTACGCAGTTTTATGGGGTGGGTGGCAATCCGCAGACTGGGGTTATCATCGGGGGAACACAAGACAACGGCAATCTGATGTATCCGTCACCGGATGGCCCCAAGCATTGGGAGCAGGTGGTCGGGGGTGATGGGGGATATGTAGCGTTCGATCAACTGCAGCCACATCTGAGCTACTACTCGTATGTCTACGGAATGAATTTGACGCGTCGGAACGAATTAAATGGAAGTACCGCATACATCAGCGGCGAGTACATCAATGCTGGGAGTTTCGCCTGGAAGGCGAGCCCATATTACATCCCCGACGCAAAAAACAGACGAACGAACTTTATTACCCCATTTGCACTCGACCCGAACGTGTCGAACACGATGTATGTGGCAGGCTACTCGTTGTGGCGTACAACGACGCTCGATGCCACAGTGACAAACAGTAGCGGTCCTGCCTGGGAGTCGGTTAAGGAAGATGGCGGCAAAGGACTGAGTGCAGTAGCCGTCACGAAAGGGAACTCGGCTGTCGTCTGGGTGGGTGACAACGACGGTGGGCTGTGGAAAACCACGAACGCCACCGCGGCTGCAGCGCTCGTCACATGGTCCGATGTCGGAGGTACCCTGCCTAATCGTATGGTCAACGATATCTGGATTGACCCAGCTAATGGCGCACATGTGATCGTGGGTTTTGGTGGATTCAGTGCCGATAATCTTTGGGAAACAACCGACACCGGTGCGACGTGGCGCGCAATCACAGGCAGTGGTGTGACCGCTCTGCCCAGTTTGCCTGTCTACAGCATTGACGTGCATCCCTACAACAAAACCTGGATCTACGTCGGCACAGAGCTGGGGTTGTTCACCAGCGAGGACACTGGTGCCCACTGGTCGACGCTCAGCGAAGGGCCCGTCAACGCGCCTATTTATGACATCTCGTGGGTCGGTACGACGCTGGTATTAGGTACGTTTGGTCGTGGGGCGTTCACGATGGACTTTTCCATTCCACGATTCGGTACGGTGGTCCTGTCGCGGGCGTCCATACGGCAACTCGAATACACGGTGACCTTTACGCGGGCGGTAACGGGTGTTGATGCTGCCGATTTTGTGGCTACGACCACCGGCAGCGCGTCCGCACGCATCAGTGCAGTAACGGGGAGTGGAGCGACGTATGTGGTGACAGTAGATGTGCCTGGCGGTGTCGGTGTGGTATCGCTTGGACGTGCCACTACCGTGACCATTGTCGATACGATGGGACAGAACCTCGAGCCTGACAGTACGTTTGTTGCACCATCATGTGTCGCCCATAACGGCGGTGTTGGATGTACATCGGTTGTCACCTCGGCAGCAAATAGTGGCGCAGGGAGCCTGCGGTCCGTCATCGAAGGTGCAGCAGCAGGTGCGACGATTTTGTTTAGTCCCACCTTATCCGGACAAACAATCGCACTCACGAGCGCCCTCGTTTTGACCAAAAGCATGACCATCGATGCGACGCTCACCAATGCCCAAATCACCATCGACGGTGGGGGCACGTCTGGTCTCTTCAACGCCGCTGCGCCGTCTGTCACCTTAAATGGCTTGCACATGGTGAATGGGTATGGTGGCCAAGGTGGTGCACTCTGGAATGCCGGGACGTTGCTTGTGCGCAATAGTAGCATTACGGGGAGTCGGTCGAGTATCAGTGGTGCGGCCATCTTTAATACCGGGACGGCTACCTTCGTCAATACAACGATCTATGACAATACCGCCAACAGTGGATACGTCATCACCAATGAAAACGATGCGACCATGAACATCGTGCACACGACCATCAGTGGCAATACGGCACCGTCGATGGTGCTGTACAACGTCGGTGTGTTGTCTCTCAAAAACAGCATCATCGCGGACTCTGTGGCGATGCAATGCTATAGCAGTTCATTTTATGGAACGATTTCTATCATCAATACCATCATCGAAGACCGCTCGTGCAAATCAACGCTCGGCGGTGACCCCAAGTTGGCAGTCGCTGCCCTCAACGGTGCCAAAACGTATACCAAAGCACTCAATACGGGGAGTAACGCCATCAACGCGGCCAATGATAGCGTCTGCGCCTCGGCGTTGGTCGGCAGCCGCGATCAGCGTGGTGCACTCCGGCCTGCCGGTGCACGCTGCGACATTGGCGCGTACGAAGCAAATGGAGTAGCGCCGACGGCAACCGCGGTGCGTGTTGCGACCGCAACGCGTACCAAAACGACGACACGAACGCGTACACGCACCGCCACCCCACGGCCACCTGCCCGCACCGCGACACGCACACCGACACGGCGGGTACCCTAAGGTTACGGATTATACCGACCAAAAAGTGCATGCAGAAGGGATTGGCGCGTCACAGGGTGGCGCGCCCATTGATTGATGGCGGTGCTACTGATTGCGAGGTCGACGCCGTCGACTGTTTGCGTCGGAGCGGCCCCGATATTGACCCCAAAGCCGATTATCATCCACTGCTGGCCACCCGGTTGGACTGCTCCTTCGGCGATGACCCCAGCGAGTTTTTTGGTACCCAACGGGGTATCGATGACAACGTCGTTGGGATGTTTGAGGTGCACACGGTAATCGGGAATGCACACGGCGATGACGGCGCACAGTGTGCGTGCAAAATCCATCAGAATATCGGGAGTCTGGGCAGGGGTGTGCTGCGTGGGACGGAGCAAAAACGAACACAGGAGCGTCTGGCCCGGTATATCGAGCCAACTCCGTCCGAATTGGCCACGGCCCGCATGCTGATGGTCGGCAATCACAACGAAACCGGCAGGATCGCCGTTCGATGCTGCGGTGCGTACGATGTCTTGTGTCGATGCGACGGCAGGGAGGTGCGCAATGGTGCGCACCCACGACGTCGGTCCAAGTGTGCGCTGGAGTGCCACTGCATCGAAATCAGAATGGGATGTCATTGGACGAATTGAGGTGTTCACACAGCCATGTGTACAGCGCGTGGTCGTCCGATTGCTGATGAATCGCGGCGATGTATGTGCTGAGTTCACGTTGCGGGAACAGAATGTGGAATCCGTTGTGGTGGCAGAGCCACAAGAGCGCGAGGAGTGCGGTGGTCTCGTTGTTGCTCTGGAACGGTTGGCGTTTGACCAGTGCAAAGACCAGTGCACTCATTTTGGCGATATCGCCGGGGTAGCGGTGTGCCCCAAAATGCACTTGATGCGGTGTCGCCACGACTGCTTCGAGGATGTCGTTCGATGTAATACCGAAGCGGCCTCCGTAGCGACCGACCATCATGGTGTGCATATCGAGTAGGTGTTCTCGGGTAATGGTCGCCATCGATTATTCGAGTCCTGCCAAGCGACGAAAGGCCCGGTCATATTCGTCGACAACTGGTTCGGCCCATTTGCGCAATGACTCGCTGTGCGGTTTGCGGATGAGCACTTCGCTGTCGGTAAAGACAATCTCGACCTCGGGCACGTCGCCGAGATTGGCAGCTTTGAGCCAGCCACGGACGACGTGCGGCAGGTTTTCGGGTTCGACCAAAAAGCTTTTGGGCATCGTTCCCTCGTACAGAATTAGTCGCGTGGTCGCAGGTGCGGGAAGACAACCACATCACGGATGGTCGATTGATTGGCAAAAATCATCGACATGCGGTCGATACCCATGCCCAAACCGCCCGTTGGCGGCATGCCGTACATCAACGCATTGATGTAGTCGTCATCGAGTTGATGTGCCTCTGCATCGCCGGCGGTGTGTGTTTTGAGCTGTTCTTCGAAGCGTTGTGCTTGATCGAAGGGGTCATTCAGCTCACTATAGCCGTTGCCAATCTCCATACCGGCGACGATTGCCTCGAAACGCTCGGTAATCGCCGGGTTATCGGCGTGGCGCTTGGCCAATGGCGAGAGCTCAACGGGATGATCGACGATGAAGGTCGGTTGGATGAGGGTCGGCTGTATGATTTCGCTGAAGAGTTCATCGACCTGCTTGGCCCAGGATGCCTTGCTTTCGACCGGCAATTTGCGCGCACGGATTTCGGCAATCAAGCCCTCGAGGGTTTTGTGCTGCAGGATGTCGATGCCGGTCTGCTCGAGAATCGCGCCGGGGATCGAGACGCGGTTCCACGTTTTGCCGAAATCGATGGTATGCCCCTGGAATTCGATGACCGCTGACCCATGTATCTCGGTCGCGGTAGTGCGACAGACATCCTCGACCAATTGCATCATGGTGCGGTAATCGCCGTATGCTTGGTAGCATTCCATCATGGTGAATTCGGGATTGTGTGTGCGGTCGACACCTTCGTTGCGGAACACTTTGCTTATCTCGTAGACGCGCTCGAAGCCGCCCACAATCATCCGCTTCAGGTAGAGCTCGACAGCGATACGCAGGTAGAGATTTTGGTTGAGCTGGTTGTGGAAGGTCGTGAAGGGCCGGGCCGTTGCTCCGCCATAGATGGGCTGGAGTGCTGGAGTTTCGACCTCAAGGAAGTCTTGGCTATCGAGGACACGCCGCATGATGCGTACGACCTGTGCCCGGGTGCGGAAGTTTTGGCGTACATCGTGATTGACGATCATATCGAGGTAGCGTTCGCGCAGGCGTGCTTCGACATCCGTAAAACCATGCCACTTGTCGGGCGGTGGGTTGATGGCTTTGGAAAGGATGTTCATCCCGTCGACATAGACCGATGCTTCGCCCGCCTTGGTACGACGAAGCGAGCCGGTTGCTTCGATGATGTCGTAGGTATCGAGCTCATCGGCAAAACGGTCGAACCACGTGTCACCCAGTTCGGCGCGGCTGAGCCAGATTTGGATTTTACCGTGTTCGTCTTCGATATGCGCAAAGGCCAATTTGCCCATCACGCGGCGTGCACCGACGATGCGACCGACGACGGTGACGCGTTCAGCGCGCTCCATCATGCCGTCGAAGTCAGCCAATACCGCCGATATGACGTGGGTGCGCTGCGCCCGAGCAGGGTAGCCGTCGATCCCCGCAGCACGAAGGCGCTGCAGTTTTTCGGCGCGCTGTTGTTGCAAATCGTTGAGTTCCATGTGCCTACTCGATTCCGTTCAAGAGCGGACTATGATATGAAAAAAACGGTACCCGGAAACGGCGAGGCCGTCCACGAGTACCGTCGAACGACATCTAGCGAATGGACTTAATGGTGCACTTAATGGGGCCATTTGGCGTCTGGACGGTGACTTTGTCCTTGACGCGACGGCCGATGAGGGCGATACCCAACGGCGATTCGTTGGAAATGCGCTGTTCCTTGGGGTTCGATTCAGCACTGCCGACGATGCGGTAGGTCTCAGGCTCGGTTTCACCTTCGTAGACAATGGTGACGGTCGATCCGATACGGACTTCCTTGACGTCCCCGGTGTCTTCTTCGATGATTTGGTGTCGCGCCAGAATGTCACGGATTTCTTTGATTTTGCCTTCGAGAAAGCCCGAAGACTTTTTGGCGTCTTCGTATTCGCCGCTCTCGGAGATGTCGCCGAGTTCTTTGGCTTGATTGATGCGTTCTGCGACTTCTGCGCGCCCCTCAGTCTCGAGCAGTTTCAGCTCTTCTTCGAGTTTGGCTTTGCCATCGCGCGTCAGGTAGGTGATGCGGTCGCTCATGATTGGGTTCCCTCTCATCCCGGTCGAGAATGGCAAACAATAACAAAACTGAGAGGTGTGCTCTCAGTTCAACGGTGAAGACGACGCCATTCCTGACTACAGTATAGCGCGTTTGTCATCGTTTCGCAATTATTATCCGTGTTTGACACAGCGTGTCTGCGTCTCGTACAATACAAAACATGCGGGAGTGGCGTAGTGGTAACGTAGGAGCCTTCCAAGCTCATGTCGAGAGTTCGATTCTCTCCTCCCGTACCAATAGTGTATTGTCTGTTCCAATCCCAAAAACACCCATAAAAACCATCCTCCCTTCGAGGATGGTTTTTTGTCGTTGATTGTGACGCCCAGTGACTTCTGCGCACCGTGACGAACCGCGCAGCACCGGCGTTGTTCCTTCGCTCGTGCGCTTTCCCCTCGTGGGTGTCGTGCTGGAAGGTGTTTAGAATTGTCGCGCAGAGGCACCCCGCATTGCACGGGTGTTACTGCAGAGCGAACATGACAGCATAGTGTTTTTGTAAAAAAATTCATAAATATACTGATATACTGACGACCACATTGGAGTTTCCAGATAATTGAATAGAGGTTCGGATGCTGAATTCCAATCTGGCGCGCGTCATCTGCCTTGCCGGTGTGATCCTCGGTTGGGTGGTGTTTGGTATGGTGATGCGCCCGGTAGCGAATGCTCCGAAGGTCGTACTGCCGCGCATCGAGACTGTTGTCTCGCCCGAAAAAACAGAATCAATACTCTGCTATGGTGTGTCACAGCCAATTGCAGACGTCGCACACACATATGCGGTACGTGTGCAGGACGTGCAAGAGATAGTGCGCTTCTATGGAATTGCAGCAGAACGCTTTTGTACGTTGACGAATGAGACGGTCAAAAGCGCGATTGCCGTGATTGCCGAAAAACGTGCCAAGGGCCAGCCCATCGAAAATCCATCGACGTTGCTCGATGCAAACGGGGTCAGTGCGGTTGAAAAGCGCATCGAAAAGAAACGCGCCGCCAATCGCCCCATCGGCGCTACTCTAATCGACGAGGCGGCTCTGCGAGCAGGGGATTTGTCAGGACTCGCACCAGATCGGCAATGGTTTCTGCTCCGTCAAATGTCGGATACCGGAATCATAGCCGCAAATGGGTTGTTGATAGGGAAGCAACAATCTGACGCGTTACGGGTACGCACACGGAGTCGTGCTGCCGGAATCAATACGTTGAGTTGGACCAGTATCGGACCAGGCAATGTAGGTGGGCGCATCCGAGCGATGGTCATTGACCCCGTCGATCCACTTATTATGTATGTTGGTGGTGTGACCGGGGGCATGTGGAAGACCACGAACGGAGGTGCGAGCTGGGACCCACTGAATGACTTCATGGCAAATCTGGCTATTCACTCGTTGGTAATAGATCCGACCGATCGCAGAATTTTGTATGCCGGCACGGGTGAAGAATTTCGCGGCGCTGGGATTTTCAAATCGACCGACTCCGGTGCAACGTGGGCCCAACTCGCAACGACTGCGACAAGTGACTTTTATTATGTGCGGCGTATGGCCATCGCGTCGCCCGGTGGAATAAGCACCCTCTATGCTGTCACCGACACGGGGGTGTTTTTGTCGACAAATGCGGGCGTGAGTTGGACAAAAAAAGTCTCTGGTTCTTTCATGGATATCGACGTCGATCCAAACAATCAATCAAAGCTCGTTGCTGGTTCATACGGCGCACTTGTCTACACCACCGATGGTGGCACAAATTGGACGAGAAGTACGACGTTTGGCGGCAGCGGGCGCGTCGAATTAGGCTATGCGACATCCGCCAGTGGGACGGTGTATGCATCGGTCAACAACAATGACGGTGAGCTTTGGAAGAGCATCGATGGGGGCGCTACCTGGACCAAAAAGAATGTCGCCGCACTTAGTCAGGGCGATTACGACAACACCTTGTGGGTAGATCCGACCAATGCGAATGCGGTGGTCTGGGGCGGCACAGATCTGTACAAAACGGTTGATGGCGGGACGACGGTGACAAAATATAGTGAATGGTGGCGCTGGCCGCTGTCGCCGCATGCAGATAATCACTACATCGTTGCACATCCAAACTTCAATGGTACGACCAACAAAACGATCTATGTGACCAACGATGGTGGCGTCTGGAAGGCAGAGAATTATGCTACTGCGACGAGCACCAGTGGCTGGCAAGAGTTGAACAACACCCTCGGTGTGACGCAGTTTTATGGCGGTGTTGGTAGTGCTGCTGCAGGGCGGATCACCGGCGGGACGCAGGACAATGGGACTCAGGAGTACAGTAAATATACTGGTTCGGAATCGTGGACACGGACTACCGGTGGTGACGGCGGTTTTACCGCAGCCGACGACACATACTGGTACGGCGAGTATGTCTACCTCAATAACTTGTGTCGTTCGACATGGGGTGGTTCGTGTGTCGATATCAATGGTTCACGGACCTATTATGATGCTTCGGTCGCCAATTGGGTAACGGTCTGGAAGGGTGCCCCGTACGAAATCACTGATGCCAAAAACAGCACCGCGAATTTCGTTGCACCGTTTATTTTGGATCCCAATAATACGAACACGATGATAGCTGGCGGACGGTCGGTATGGCGCACAACCAATGTTCGTGCGACCCTCACGAATACCACCGGGCCGATCTGGAAGGCCATCAAATCTGCCGAGGCGTGTGTCGATGCGTATACGTGCTACATGTCGAATATCAGTAGCATTGCAGTGCAACCCGGCAATTCCGATGTCATCTACGTAGGCACCAACGGCGACGGATCGGCAACATATCAAAGCAAACTCTACAAAACGACTGATGCTTCGGCTACGACACCGTCGTGGACCCGGATTGACACGGGATTACCCAATCGGACGATTACGCGAATTGTGGTCAACCCGGTCGATACCAACATCGTGTATGTCGTTTTTGGTGGCTATAGCAGTGGCAATGTATACCGGTCGACCGATGGCGGAACGACATGGGCGGCACGAGATGGTTCGGTCACGCTTAACCTGCCGGACGTCCCGGTCTATAGCATGGCCATCCACCCGACAAATGCAGATTGGTTGTACGCCGGTACCGAGCTCGGCGTCTATACGAGTGAAGACGCAGGGGCAACCTGGTTAGCCACGATGGACGGCCCGGTGAACACTGCAGTCTATGATTTGCAGTGGATGGGGAACAAACTCATCGCGGCGACGTTTGGTAGAGGAATGTTTACCGCATATACAGCTGCGCCATTCGTCGAGTCGGTGCGGGGCACGGTGATTGGTGCGAATACGATTGATTTCAGCATCGTCTTCAATGAGGTCGTTACGGCGGTGGATGCGAGTGATTTTGTGGTGCTCGGTACAGACAGTGCCAGCGGTACCATTGGGAGCGTCAGCGGAAGTGGGACGACCTATACGGTGCGGGTGACGCCCGCAGGGAGTGGAACGGTACAACTGGGTCTGTCTAGTACCGTCAGTATTAGTGACAGCGTGGGCACACCGTTGTCGGACACGACAATGAACGATAGCTTTGCGTGCTTCGAACGGACCGGCTGGATATGCCCACTCTATGTGACGTCGACCGGCGATTCTGGAGTAGGAACGCTCCGTGATCAGGTTGTCTCGGCACCGAGTGGCAGCACCATTGTGTTTGCCACCGCCCTCGAAGGGCAGACGATTACTCTCGCCTCTCAGATTAGTACTGCAAAAACCATCACCATCGATGGTGGCGTCACCACGACAAACATCATAGTGAGTGGCGGTAATGCGACACGCTTGTTCCTTGTCACAGCAGGAGGTGATTTGACCCTGCGTAGATTGAATCTCACTGGTGGGCTGACCGAATTCGGTGCAGCGGGGTTCATCACACCGGGAGCGACCATGACGGTGGACCGCAGTGCGGTGTATGGAAACTCCGCAAAATATGGTGGTGGGTTTTTTAATGATGGCACCCTCAACATCACCAACAGTACGCTCGCAACAAATGATACATTCCAAGGTGGGATGTATACGGCTGTGACAAGCAGTGATGGTGCGGCCCTCTACAACAATACTGGCGGAACAGCGACGATTATCAATGCAACGCTGGCGAATAATCGGACGAATTACATGGCTGTGTCGAACAGCGGGACGCTGACCGTTCGCAACTCCATCATTGCAAATACAGTGAATTATGCAGGGACGCGGGCTTCGATCTACGATTGTTATTCGTGGGGCACCCTCACAATGACGAATTCGGTTGATCAATATGGCTACTGTTCGGCGACATATAATGCAGACCCACTGCTGGGTACATTCGGATTGAATGGCGGAGGAACACGTACGTACCCGATTGTGGTGTCGACCGCGCTCAAAGCACCGTATCATCATGGGGATGCGACTATCTGTGCGAGTAGTCCGATCTATGGCATTGATCAACGTGGGGTAGCGCGTACTGCACCGTGCGATATCGGCGCATACGAATTCGAAGATCCCTCGGCTACTGCAACGCCTACAGCGACGGCTACGGTAACAAGTTCTAACACGGCAACAGCGACTGCAATAGTGACACTCACAAGCACCGCAACGGCGACCGCGACACACACTGGAACCGTAACGAAAACGGCAACAGTGACGCAGACAAGTACCGCAGCAGCGACCGACACTGAGACAAAGACGCCGTCGCAAACCGCTACGATGACGTCTACGAGTACGCCGACGGTGCCCGTCAGCAAGACGCCAACAGAAACGGGTACCCGCACGCCGACGTACACCGCGACCCGGACCGTCACCAAGACGTGGACGCGGACCGTCACCAAAACAGCGACTCGGACGGCAACGAAGACATTCACGCGAACGCGAACGCGAACAGCAACTCCGCGCCGGTAGGGTTCGTCTGTCCTAGTGGTGACCGTCGTGCAGCGATTGCACGACGGTCATTCTTTGTGTTGCGATACGCGCGTGAGGTGTTGCGCGCTTCGCGTGTGAAATACCTGCTGAGCATGAGGACACATGAGAAGAATCGCCGTGGGAGCCGCGACCATTAGAGCAACGATACCGATCGACGTGGTTTTTGAATGCTGTTGATGTATGCGCTGACTATGGATTGGAAGCTGGCGTTCATATCGATGGGCAATCCAAATCCACCGGCAGATTCGAGCGTGGCAAAGCCATGCACGATGCTCCGTAGCCCACGCAAGACGTGGATGCGATCCGTTGGTGATAATTCGAATGGAATCAGGATACGTTCGAACAGCTCCATCAAGGCATGATTTGCCTGGGCCAATTCGGGGTTCGGTTGGCGCTGCGGGTGCAGCGTGGCGGCGTATGTCCCGGCGTTGAGGATGATGTAGCTCCGGTATGCTTCGGCGATTGCCAACAGTGCATCGGCTCCGCCACGCCCAATAGCGGCATCTTGGCAGCGGAGGAACAATGCCTGCGCCCCGAACCCTGCCAGCGCAGCTTGGAGTCCGTCTAGCCCGTCGACATGATTGTAGAGTGATGGGATTTTCACCCCTAACTCGGTAGCTATTGGCGCCAGCGTCAGTGCACTAAATCCGTACGTATTGACATGCCGGGCCGCTGCTTCGACGACAAGCGCTCGAGTAACACGATGCTTCGCCATACGATGCTCACTTGTTGAAAACTAATACGATTTGATTTTATATGAAAAAGATACGTTTTTCACAGTTGCTGTGCAGAGCTTCTTGTCACAATCGAACGCGTTGCGCAATGCGGGAGGAAAACGGGTAATGCACGAGATTGTGCAGAACCCAGGATGCTCATACTGTGGAGCGCGCCATGTGTGCAACGACGACGGGACCGCGCTCGGTTGAGTTGACGTTTGGATGTGATCGATTGTCTTCGGCGTAGTCCTCGGGTCACGTTCTCGCCCTACGAACCCGCAAGAACGAAGCACAGTCAAAACAACCACAAACCGCGCGCCATGGCCGGTGCAATGATGATGACCAACAGAAGACCAATCATCTGAATACGTAAGAAGCTGCGGATGCGCTGAAACTCCGCATCGGGAACGAGAAGGCCTTCTTGGTCAATTGTTCCCCAACGGATATAGCGAATCGTTGGGTAGATGGACAAGATTCCGATACTCAAAATCAGAAACATTTTGACCCAAAACAACGCATTCCCCATGTAATACGTGTACACCTTCCCCCCGTACAACACGCGCAATATACCTGCACACAAGAGCACGAGCGACGAGATTCCGTACCACAAATCAATCTGTTGTAACCCACGGACTTCATTGCTCGAGAGTCGCTGTCGAAAGATCAACCATTCGTAGAACAGACATGCCATCAACGTGAACGCTGCAACATGATGGAGACTGGCCAGGATTGTCGGTACGTAGAGCATGCGAGTTCCCTTTCTGCTCTGTTCAACGACCTCTTGATGGATCTGCGCGCCCAATTATGGTCCACATCCGCGCAACCACACATACACTCACAATAATGCCAAATGGTACGGCAAACAACGAAATAACGAGCAATGGCACATTTCCCATCATCACCGGCGCCGGAGTCAATTGAATAAACCCCAAAAACGATAATGTAATAAGGCTCACTGCTCACACAAAGTCTGCGATTGCCAACATCGCCCACGCAATGACCAACCGCGGAGCGTGCGTCTCATTACCGCGCAAATACACAGACAACACGATAGCAGTCGTGGCCACCACCAAATCCACCACACCCGTCACCAACCCGACTGCGAGCGGGAGGTGACCGCGCAGATATGCCATGATCAAGAAAACTCCGCCGAATCGATAGACTTGTGTAAGCACCAACACGGACGTCGGCGTCTGCGCCAAGAGGTGTGTCACAGATGGCAGAAGCCTCTGAGCCACCAGCAACAATCCTGCCGGCGTAAACGTGAGTGCCCCAAAAAGCAGAAAGCCAATCCAGTCTGATGTGTGCTACTCCAACACACCAGTAAAAACGCGTATTGCCCGATAGCATTGGCCAAAACACCCCACACTCCCGCTTCGATACTCGCGCTACGCACGGTTTTCCATGTATTGCAGCGATGATCGAAACCGTAATCGCAGTAATGATTGGTGGGCCAACGGTGTAGATCACATCCATGGTGGCATCCCTTTGCACACAGAATACCTAATGAGTCAAACTGCAACACAATCTTGCCCGTACCCATCTGTTCTTCGTAGGCACGGATCCCCGCTACGGCAGTTTCAAGTGAATAGGTGGCAGT
>JBJONV010000052.1:0-5182 GCA_046051665.1 Chloroflexota bacterium | reverse complement strand
ACGTGTGCGGCATCGGCACGGCTCAGCGCAGCCCGTTCATCGGTCGCACGAATCGCCAGGTCATAGGTCCGTTGGGCGCTCACGATCCGTGCTTCGTAGATGTCATCCGCGTAGCCAGTGAGATTGAGGGTGGCACGGACATCCGGCATTCCAGGATTCACGAGTTCTTTGGCAAACAATGGATAGGTTGTGCCGTCATAGAGGAACGTATCGGCGTATGAGCCATCGCTCCGCCCATTCCCCCATGCAACGATTGCGACATCGTACGCAAACGGTGGAATAAACTGACCGAGAAACGCATCACGTGGCAATGCATCGACGACAACCGTCAAGCCACGCTCTCGCCACTGCGTTGCGATTGCCTCTGCGATGCGGACAAAATCGGGGTTCGTGTTGTCCACACCGATGCGTAGCGAAAGCGGTTTGTCGTCTCGGAGAAAGGTGCGCGTCGACGCATCCCAGACCCAGCCTGCATCGATCATGAACGGCTGTATATCAACCACCGTGGTGAGCGGGGTAGTGACCGCGAATGGATGCTGATCGAGGACATGACTCGTCGCAATCTCGTATTCCGGTATGGCCGCGGATTGGAGTGTCGTCGAGATGGGCAGCGATCGACGAAGAATCGTGCGCAGCGCACCATCCGAGGTCGCATGCCCATCTCGTGCATTCAGGAGCACTGCGACGAGTTCGTTTTGCCCATACGACGCGACAGAAACGGATTCTGACGGCACAATCGTCGCACCAGATGCAAGTTCTGCGATTCCGATTTGGGCGGTTTGGAGTCCTGTAGTCATCGCATCTGCCGTAGCATTCGTGAGCAACACCAGACCATCCAAATACGGCGCACCACGCACATAATGTGGATTTGCTTTGAGGTGTATGGCACCCTTTTCGTCTCGTTCGGTCAACACAAACGGACCTGCGCCTGTCGCGAGCGACACCAAGTTGAGCGACTCTATTGGTTGATCCCCCAGCACATGCATGGGCAGAATCGGAAGCGCCCAGAGTGTCAACAACGGTGCGTACGGCTCCTTGAGCGCAAACACCACCGTCTGCGCATCAACCGCACGGACCCCTTCTACAACACCCAGCTCCCGGAGCATGGGTGTCTTGGGTGTAAACGAAGTCAATGCAGTGTACGTAAATGCCACATCCGCACTCGTGAGCGGGAGTGCGTCGGACCACAAGAGATTCGATTTGAGCGTGGCGGTTACGACCAGGCCATCGGTGGATGCATCCCAGCGCTCGAGCAACTCCAGCTGTGGGGCACCATGTGCATCGAGGCGCATCAATCCGGCCTGAGTAACCGTTACCAGCGCTTCGGCAGCGCGGCTTTCCACATGCCAGGGTTGCACTGAAGGGATCGTATCAGGGAATGCAAGCGTTACCGTGCCTCCCCGAGGAATCTCGGGTACTGTGCGCAAGAATGAATCCAACGCCGTGGGGAGTTGACAGGCGGACAAGAGCATACTCAATGTAACCACGAGCTGCCAACGGAACCAGAAACCCACGGCTTCATCCTTCTGCTGCACCAAAGACTTGCTTGTACTTATAACCCGACCGCAGCGCCGTCTTTGCGTGGATCAGAGCCCGCATAGGCAACCCCGTCCTGCACGACGATGATTTGCCCGCCACCAAAACCACCCACTTCCGCAGGGACAATATCATGGCCCAAGGCGCGTAAGGTCTCTTGTACGTCGGCTGTGTGCTCGAGCGCCAGCGTCTTTTTCCCTTCGTATGGCTCGAGCAGTTCGTATCGTGGTGCATCGAGCGCTTCTTGGGGATTCATCCCATAATCGATCATGTTGACCAACATCTGGGTATGGCCTTGTGGCTGCATGAAGCCACCCATCACGCCGAAGCTCGCCCACAACGCGTCATTTTTGGTGACCATACAAGGAATGATGGTGTGATACGGTCGTTTGCCTGGTTCGAGTGCGTTGGGATGACCATCCGTCAACACAAAACAGGCACCGCGATTTTGCATACAGATCCCGGTATCACCGGCGACGACACCAGAACCAAATCCGTAATAGAGGCTGTTAATGAAAGAAACGGCATTGCCCCATTGATCAACCGCCGTGATATACACCGTATCGTTCGAAATCGGTAGTTCACCTGCGTGGACATCGGCAACTGTCTGCATATCAACTAGTTTTCGCCGTGGTCCAATGTATGCTTCAGAGAGCAAACCGTCTACCGGGACCTGCTTGAATGCTGGGTCGGCGATGTACCGTGCTGCATCTGCAAAAGCCAACCGCATTGTTTCGATTTGGAGATGGAGCGATTCGGCAGACTGTGGTGCATACTGCTGCATGTCGAATCCTTCGAGGAGTCGCAATGCAATGAGTGCGGTCAGTCCTTGACCATTTGGCGGACATTCGTAGACGTCATAGCCGCGATAGGAAGCAGTTGCAGGTGCTACCCATTCGGATTGGTGTGCGGCCATATCTGCTTTGCTGAGATACGCACCATCACGAGCGAGCGCGCCGATGATACGATCTGCCAGGGCACCGCGATAGAACGATGCTGCGCCGCCTGCGACGATTGCCTCGAAGGTTGTTGCTAATTCCGGTTGCCGGAAGATTTCGCCGAGGACCGGTGGGCGATCGTTGGGAAGGTATGTACGTATGGCATCAGGGTGCAGCCGCAATTTTGCTTCTGCCTTTGCCCAGCCGCGGGCAATGATCTCGCTGACCGCAAAGCCGTCGCGAGCATAGCGAATGGCGGGCGCCAAAATAGCGTCGAAGCGTAACTTCCCGTGCGCCTCGATGAGCGATTCCCAGGCTGCGACTGCACCGGGGACGGTAATCGGGAGAACGCCATTCAGCGGAATGGTCGACATGCCTTTGGCGGCAAACACATCACGATTGAGTGTTTGTGGTGCCCGGCCGCTCCCGTTGAGGGCAGCGACTTTTTTGGTTTTTGCATCATAGACAAGCGCAAATGCATCACCACCGATACCAGTACTCATCGGTTCGACGACATTCAACACCGCGGCAGCGGCGATGACTGCATCGGCAGCGGTACCGCCTTGTGCGAGCATTTGCAAGCCTGCTTGCGCTGCGAGGGGATGGCTGGTGGCAACCGAGCCACCCGTACTGACCACCATCGAACGGCGTGACGGATATGCGCTCATGCTTTTCATTTGCTTGGTACCTCTATGCCCAACTCGGCTACAGTGCGATCAAAGTGTTGTCTGTTGACGGTCCCGCTTGATCGCCATACTTCTTTTCCTTGTGCATCGAAAAGGACGTAGGTCGGGGTCATCTGCACCCCAATTTGGGCGGCAACGGCACGATTATCGGGATTACGAGCGTCGAGATGGACGACTTGCAAGCGAGTACCATAGTCTTGTTCGATCCCATTCACGATGGGCTTTGATACAACACAACCCATTCAGTATTCGGAGTAGTATTCGACCAATACCGGCTTGCCACCCTTGAGGATGGTCGGGATGTCTGAAGTCGCTGTTCGACGTGCGTACACACCCATGGCCACAAACCCGAGTACGACGACAGCAAGCACCACAAATTGCACTATGGTCCAACCCGATTGATTTGCCCACCACACGGTCCCTCCCAGGACAATCAGCAGGAGCAACAAGAGTGAGTTTTGATTGACAAACATGGCATTCCTTTCGTTTCTCTCCAAATTATACAAGAGGAACCTTGCCGCATCGCCGGTCATTGAGTGAATTGAGTATAATAGACAGGCAGAAGAGGGGGTCACATGTTCGACGACAAACCACAGCATGAGTGCGGTATCTTTGGGATTTTCGCGCCTGACGAAGACGTCGCCCGGATGACGTTCTTTGGGTTGTACGCCCTCCAGCATCGTGGTCAAGAGAGCGCCGGTATCGCCGTCGCCGATGGGTCATCGATCAACCTCCACAAAGAAATGGGCCTCGTCGCCCAAGTTTTCACCGAAGAAAAACTCAAACCATTAACTGGCCATGTCGCTATCGGTCATACGCGATATTCCACGACGGGCTCCTCAAAACTCCTGAACGCCCAACCATTTGTTGTACAGAGTGCGCTCGGTCCACTGGCTATCGGGCACAACGGCAATTTAACCAACGGCACCGAGCTACGCAACGAACTTTTTCAACGCGGGTTTGGACTGAGTTCGACCAGCGATAGTGAAGTCATCGTACAAATGTTGGCGGGCGGCCCAGGCAACAACTGGGATGACCGCATCAACGCATTAATGACCCGTGCCGAAGGGGCATACTGCCTTACTGTGCTGACGCGCGATACGCTCTATGCCCTGCGCGATCCGTGGGGAGTCCACCCACTCTGCTTGGGCAAAATAGGGAGTGGTTGGGTGGTTGCTTCCGAAAGCTGTGCCCTCGCAACCATCGGTGCGGAATACATCCGCGAACTCGACCCAGGCGAAGTCGTTGCCATCGATGCCCACGGGCCACGCACTATTGGTCGCCATCATGCTGCCAAACGCTCGCTGTGTTTGTTCGAGTACATTTACTTCGCTCGTCCCGATTCGCAAATCGATGGACGTACCCTACACGCTGCCCGTGTCAGTGCTGGGCAAATCCTCGCCGAAGAGTCGCCCGTCGATGCCGATGTCATCATCCCAGTGCCAGATAGCGGGATTCCAGCAGCCATTGGATTTGCGCAAAAATCCGGTATTCCCTATAGCGAAGGCCTCATCAAAAACCGCTACATCGGCCGCACCTTCATCCAACCAGACGACCGCCTACGCAAAGTCGGTATTCAGCTCAAATTCAACCCTTTGAGTGATAATCTCGCTGGGAAGCGCATTGTGATTATCGACGACAGTATCGTCCGCGGGAACACCTCTGGCCCCATGGTCAAAATGCTTCGTGCGGCAGGTGCAAAAGAAGTCCACATGCGCGTTTCTTCACCGCCCATCAAACACCCCTGTTATTTGGGTGTCGATATGGCGACATATCCAGAGCTGATTGCGCATCGCATGGATGTCGAGCAGATCCGCGCACACCTTGGCCTCGACAGCTTAGCCTATCTGACACTTCCCGGGTTACAACGCGCCACACAAGCCCAAGGCTTTTGTAACGGGTGCTTCACCGGGCAGTACCCCGTCGAAGTATCATTTGTCGACAAACATGCATTTGAATCCAGCAAGTAAACTCGCCCCCCTCTACGAAGCGGCTCGTGCGCACTATGCACACGAGCCGCAT
>JBJONV010000051.1:0-5461 GCA_046051665.1 Chloroflexota bacterium | reverse complement strand
GATAGCCGCCAAACGGTGCTCGACAAAGCGCTGGAGCACCGGAAGCGTCACGGCACGATACGGGCTGTAGGGGTCGTCGGCAGGAAGTGCGTGTGGCAAAAGACCCCATGCGGCAGCGGTGTATTCGCTCGGAATCGCGTCGTGGTAACGTGCCCGGATTTGGATGGCGGACGCTCCGTGGCTTCGTGGGCTATACGTGTCGAAGAGCCCCGTGGAGAACAACGAGGGGAAATTGTCGCGTGCAACCCAATCGAACGCATATTGGCGGGCTGCGAGTATGAGGTTCGTAATGGGTTGCGTGGCACTATTGCGGGCGTGCAATTCGTTTGCGATGACGGTGCACCGCGGAGCCTGGGCAGGGCACGGTTGCATCAGGACATCTGCCCAAAAGCGCACTCGATTACTCAGTGCCAGATGGCGATTGATGGCATCACAGAGTGCCGACCAATGCTCGGGATGGGTCACAACGCAGTGGATAGGTGACGGTTCGGCACCGAGTGTGCGTGCCAACGCATCACACAGGCGCGCGATGAGCTGACCTTCGGTAGCGAGTGTCGGCGCTCCGGGAAGGGCTTCGATATGCGTCTGGGCCGGCTGGGCAACCCCTGCATGGTGCGGCTGGATGTGCGCGGCAATCCCCCAGAGGAGTCCTGTGCCTGCATCGGTGTGTGGTTCGATGGTGAGGATACAGACCTCTGGGTTGGTTTGGGCGGTGATGCGTGGTAACGTCGCCACGAATGCCGTGGGAAGGTATGCGGCGCTGGCAAGGCCCGAACTTCGTTGGCGTTGGGCGCGGACGATCCATTCCTCGAGGTCTGGCCCGATCGTTTGATCGGCGATGAGGGCTGCACTGAGCGCTGGCGATGGGAGGAGTGTGCGCTCCGGAGTGACCGACGCGAGGGTAGCGAGTTGCGGCACTGTCTGGATGCCGTTGAGGCGAAAAGCGCTGCGTTGTTCACGATCGAGGGTCGGGATGAGGGCGATATCGGCTTGTTCGTGCGCCCGGAGCAGACAATATTGCATGTACGGGCAGCTGCGACAAGCGGTACCGAGCGCATAGGAGAGCTCTGCAAAGGGGGTGTGCCAGGCTGCGTAGGCGTCGGCGTGCGGCAGTTGCGCCGTGATGCGGGCGATGTCGCTACGGAGTTGATCGGGATTGGGAGGGACGGCGCACCAGGCAGTCGTGATACCGAACCACTCCACAGCCCGGGATGCATCGGTGTCGCGTTGGAGCTGCTCTTGCGCGTCGCGAGCGGGAATGAGTGGAGGCTGGTAGAGGACCGCAGTCGTGATGCGGAGATTCTCTCCATCCGCAAAGAGACCACGACAGATGCGCTCGTAGACGCCGACCTGGATGTGGTGTTCGTATGTCGCCGCACGTGCCGATTTGATATCTGCAATGCAGAGTGTGCGTGCGCCGTCTGTGGATCGACTGAGGAGCATGAGGTCAGGTCGCCCGGTGAGGAGCCATGGGTCGACTGTGGTTTGCAGCGTCGGTTGGAGCAACAGCAGACTGGTGCCCGGAGCAAGCGTGGTGAGTGCATGGCGTACGGCATCGCCATCGAGCGGGGTATCGTCGCTGGTAGTCAGTGTCGTGTGCTGGGCAGTAAGCACGGTGTTGATCTGAGCTTCGTAGGTGCGACCCGCAGCGAGCGGGAAGGGGCTGGGCTGTTCGAGAGCAATACCGAGCCGGCGGAAGCGGGCATGGAGGGTCTGTTCGCCGACAGTTTGGGCGAACATGCGCAAGCGGAGTGCCCGGGGGCAACGCTGGCTCCGCTGGTATTGAGCGATATCGGTTGCGCTGATGGGGATGGTGCCTCCGGCGTCGCGCATCACTTCGAAACGTTCGTTGCTACTGGTCACGATGCCCTCTTTTGCCGTTATACAGGCAATGCTATACTAGCGCCACCGAATACAAACCAGTGCTATCAAGGATGGACACATGCGCTGCCCACGCGATGCATTTGACCCTTTTTCAGACGCGTACCTTGCAGATCCCTATGCGCTGTATGCGCAGGCACATGCCCAGCAGCCCGTTTTTTATAGTGAAGCGCTCGGCTATTGGGTGGTAACCGCCTACGACGATATCAAACGGATCTTGCGCGATGCGGTGACGTATTCGTCGCACAACGCGACGGATCCTTTTACCCCTGTCAATGCCGATAGCGCCGCTGTTTTTCGTAACGGTGGGTATGCAATGCAACGGGTGCTCTTGAACGCAGATGCACCGACCCATCCGCGCGTGAGACGCCACGTCGCAGCGGCATTTACTCCGCAACGGATTGCCACTTTGGCACCACGCATTCGCGACTTGGGAGAGCGATACATCCATGATATCACTGCCCTGCAGGACCGGCAGGTCGACATCGTGGCGGCATTGACGTATGGATTGCCAGCAGAAGTCATCTTCCTCCTGATTGGCATGGATGCCGAGGATGTACCGGCAATTAAGGCCGGCTCCGAGAGCAGGGTGTTGTTCACCTGGGGCAAACCGACCGACGAACAGCAGGTTGCATTGGCGACTGACATGGTCGATTTTTGGCAACGGGCGGCGGCATTTGTCGAAAAGCGACGCCTCGAACCGCGTGACGACTACACCAGCGACTTGATCCGTCTGCGGAATGGCGACGACGCGGTGTTGTCGATGGGCGAGATTACCAGTGTGGTATTTGGGCTCCTGCTTGCCGGGCACGAGACGACGACCGGGTTCTTGACCAATGCGATTGTGCAACTTTTGCAGGACCCGGCGCGCTGGCAGGCCTTGGCGGCCAACCCGGACTCCATCCCCGCCGCCATCGAAGAACTGCTGCGTTTGGATACATCTGTGATTGCCATGCGACGCCTGACCACGGCTGCGGTGCACCTGGGCGGGTACGAGATCCCCGCAGGGAGCAACATCTTGGCGTTGATTGGGGCAGCCAATCACGACCCGACGCACTTTCACGACCCAGGAGTGTATGATGTTACCCGTGACAATGCACGTGAGCATCTGTCGTTTGGGTATGGTGCACATTATTGTATCGGTGCGCCGTTGGCGCGGCTCGAGGCACAGATTGTGTTGCAGGCACTCATCACGACATTCCCCGGCGCACGTTTGGTGCCGGATCAACAGTTTGCCTATTTGCCCAATACGTCGTTTCGCGGAGCACGTTCCGTGCTTATCCGCTGGTAAAGAGAGGATTTTTGTATGCCCAAACCACGTTTGACCATCGACGGTGTCGCATTCCGTGACTTGAACGGGAATGGACAGCTTGATGTATACGAAGACCCACGCCAACCGATCGAGGCGCGCGTCGCTGACCTTTTAGGGCAGATGACGCTGGCCGAAAAAGCCGGTTTGATGTTCCACAACTTTACCTTTATGACCGACGAAGGCACCCTGTTGGAGGGACGCAGTCCGTGGGGTGCGCCGTATTCGACGCAGGCGAGTGTCTTTGATAAGCACATCAACCACGAAGCCTTGGGCAACATGGTTGCCCCGGCGCAGATGATTGCCTGGCATAATGCGATGCAGATGCGGGCTGAAGAGACGCGTTTGGGGATACCGATGACGTTTTCGAGCGATCCGTGCCACGGCGCAGGGCATCGCGATTTGAACAACAACGCGAACCCGCATTTTTCTGCATGGCCACAGCCGATAGGCTTGGGTGCAATCGGGGACGAAGCGGTGACACAGCAGTTTGGTGATATCGCACGGCAAGAATATCGCGCCGTGGGCATTCACATGGCGTTGCATCCCCAATGCGACTTGGCGACCGAACCACGCTGGGCGCGGATTGTGAGTACGTTTGGCGAAGACCCGCATGCATCGGCACGCCAGACCGCGGCCTACATCCGTGGCTTCCAGGGCGCAGACCTCGGTCCGCAGAGCGTATTTTGCATGACCAAGCACTTCCCCGGTGGTGGGCCGCAGATGAACGGCGACGACGCGCACTTCCACTATGGGCGTGAGCAGGTCTACCCCGGCGGGCACTTCGACGCGCATCTGATCCCATTCGAAGCGGCCTTTGGTGCAGGGACGGCCCAAATCATGCCATACTACGGGATGCCCATGGGGACCGATCATGAAGAAGTAGGCTTTGGGTTCAATAAAAGCGTGATTACGGGATTGCTCCGTGAGAAATATGGGTTCGACGGCGTCGTGTGTACCGACTGGGGCTTGATTACCGACGACGAAATGCCCGGTGGCACGTTCTGGGCGCGGGCATGGGGCGTCGAGCATTTGAGCAGCATCGAGCGCGTGGCCAAAGTCCTCGAAGCAGGCTGCGACATGTTTGGTGGCGAGGAATGCCCGGAATTGATTATGGAACTGGTCCAATCGGGGCGCATCAGTATAGATCGCATCGATGCATCATGCCGACGCATCTTGCGTGACAAATTCCGTCAAGGATTGTTTGATAACCCGTATATTGATGCAGACTGCGCATTGAAGGTTGTGGGGAATGCGCAGTTCCGCGCTGCGGGGGAAGCCGCCCAACGGCGGGCAATTGTACCGCTCCACAACGACGGCGGTCTCTTGCCGCTGCGCACACGTGTGCGCGTGTATGTCGAGGGGATGGATGCGACGGTCGTCGCGCAGTATGCCACGGTGGTGGCGACGCCTGCAGAAGCAGATGTGGCGTTGGTGCGGTTGAGCACGCCGTTTTATCCACGACCGGGGGGAATCTTCCTCGAGAATATGTTCCACACGGGCGATTTGACCTTCACCCCAGAGGCACTCGCGCCCATCCTTGCGCTGTGCAAGACCGTTCCGACGATTGTCGATATCTACCTCGACCGGCCGGCAGTCATCCCCGAAATTCGCGCCACTGCAGCCGGATTGACCGGGAGCTTTGGGGCGAGTGATGCGGCGCTGTGTGATATTGTCTTTGGCAACATCGCCCCGACCGGCCGCCTGCCGTTCGAATTGCCGTCGTCGATGGAGGCTGTACGCGCCCAAAAAGAAGACGCCCCGTACGACTCTGAGAATCCGCTGTTCCGCTATGGCCATGCGGTGCATTGGGAGGTGTGAAACCATTTGAGCAGGGTTTATTGCAATAAACCCTGCTCGAACCCCTCCTCAATGCATTCGAACCCCTCCTCAATGCATTCGAACCCCTGCTCAATGCATTCGAACCCCTGCTCGAAGTTTCTTTGCTAGATCTTCGCCAATGCCTGATCAAGGTCGGCAATCAAATCCACTGCGTCTTCGATGCCGATCGAGACGCGGAAGAAGTGTTGGTCGGCATAGTCGTGATAGACGAAAATCAGACTCTCGTCGTGGCCCAGGCTGACTGCGTGCACAAATACCTTGAGTTCGGCGATGAAGGTTGCGCGTTTGCTCGGGTCGACCAAATCGAAGTTGAGCATACCGGAGTAGCCGTCCATCTGGCGCGTGGCCACGTCGTGCTGGGCATGGCTGGCCAACCCTGGGTAGCGGACCCAGGCGACGCGGGGATGTGCTTCGAGGAAGGTGGCTACT
>JBJONV010000050.1:0-22389 GCA_046051665.1 Chloroflexota bacterium | reverse complement strand
GATTGCCATTGATCGGCGAATGGCACTGCTCATCCTCGTCGAAGAAGCCCATGCAATACCAACTCCCAGTTGATTTTGTCACTACTATGCGGAACCTCTACGGTGCTCGCGGTGACATCTGGTGTCAAAACCTCACGTCGCATCTGGCACGACTTGCAGCGCAGTGGGATCTCGAACTCGGCGCCCCTTTTGTACTTCGGTACAACTATGTCTGTCGCGCTGTGCAACGTCAGAGTGGTCAGCAGGTCGTTTTAAAAACAGCACCGGATAACCCGGACTTCCACACCGAAGCCGCCATGCTACGCCACTACAATGGGGTCGGAGCAATCTCGTTGATTGCTGCAGACGCCAAGAATGCGGCCATGCTGTTGTCTGCTGCAGATCCAGGTACACGGCTGCTCGAGAGCGGCTTGAATGACTCCCAGCAAACGCACATTGCAGCACAGTTGATGCGTGCGAGCTTCCAACCGCCGACACAACGCGCACCGTTCCCGCGCATCATTGACCAAGCAGCGGTGCTCACGGACCTCCCCGCACGACACCCCGATGCGGTCCGTCTGATTGGTGCCGACCATCACACCGCTGCGCTCCACATCCTGTCTCAGCAGGACCCAGGTGCAACGGCACTCCACGGCGACCTCCATCACGAAAACATCCTCAAACATGATGCAGGTTGGATTATCATTGATCCAAAAGGAGTCATTGGCGCGCCTGCGGCAGAATGCGCTGCCTATCTGCGCAACCCAGGGGAACTCCTCGACAGCGGTATCGATGTCGTCGCATTGACCGTACAACGCATCAATATCTTTGCAAAAATCCTCGCGCTCCCCCCACAAGACATTGCAGCATGGAACTATGCCCTACTGGTCCTGTCGGCATGGTGGTGTTACGAAGAAGCACAGACCATACCCGCACACGTCCGTGCCAATCTGCATGCGAGTGCACGGGTCGCCGCACTTCTTGCACCCCGCAACGCATAAAAAAACGCACACAGGCGTGAATACGCCTGTGTGCACCAGACACACCAGCTCAATAGCTGAGTTTGGCTATCGCTTTAATCCACGGATAGACAGACGAAATACGGGTGTAGACTCCGGGATAACGTGCTTTCGCACACCCGTTCCCCCAACTCACGATGCCAACCTGATATGGCGTTGTTCCGATGGATGCAATAATCGGGCCACCGCTATCACCTTGGCAAGAATCTTTGCCCCCCGTTGCATACCCTGCACACATCATCCGCCCCGTAATCCCCGACCCATAGTATGTATTGCATGTCGTGTTCGCGACGACAGGGACCTGGACTTTGCGCAAGGTATTCGAGGTATCGCCGTTATACTTTACGGCACCCCAACCACTCACGGTCAGCACCTTGCGGGTCGCATACAGTGCACTATACGTCGTCGCAGAATGAGCCAGTTTGATTATTTTGATGCCAGGATTCTTGACGATCGGGCTCGACAGTTTGAGTACGGCGACATCAAAATCATATGTTTCTGTATCAAATGATGCATGCACAGTCACCGCACTGACCGTCTTTCTCAAGAAATACGGATTCAAGGCGTTTTTTGCCAAACTACCCATGTTTTGTAATCCCGCATAGACCGTGACTTGGCTCGCGGTGTACGGATTCCCAAGATCGTCAACCATACAGTGTGCTGCAGTCAATATGTACTGGTCTGCAATAATCGAACCACCGCACATGTAGCCCGCAACGAGGACCAACACCTGATGCGGGAACTCTGCCATCGCGGCGTTTGTGCCGCCCACGATGGTAGGACGGGCAATAGTCTGCGCATGGGCTAACGGCGCACGCAACGAAGCAATGAGCAAAATGAGAAGCAGAATGAAAGGTCGTTTGCGCATACAGCCTCGTTCTAAAAATAAACTTGATACAAACTAGACGACATCAACCATGATTTCGTTCAACCTGACCACCTGACCTAACGACTGCGCGTCGGGGTGCGCGTCGTTTTGGCATCGAGTGCGGCCGATCCAAGGACCAATACGCTGCCATTCCGAAATCCGATGACGCTATTGAGTTGTCCTGCAGCTATCGACACTGCACTGTTCGTCACCGGGATGCTCAGTTGTCCATCGCTGTTCCGCCCCCAGCCAACCACTGCACCGCTGCGTTTGAGTGCCAAAGAAAACGCATTGCCTGCGCTAATGGCGTAGACGTCTCTGAGGCCTGCAGGTGCTTTTGTCTGGCCTGCACTATTGCTGCCCCAACCAACAACAACGCCTGCATCTGTGAGTGCCAACGCATGATCATTGCCTGCCGCAATCGCAATGATGTTCGTACGCGCGGCAACAGGTACCGAGCTCTGCCCTACGGTGTTTTTGCCCCATGCGACGACTTGACCAGTAGTTGTCAAGGCCACCGAAAACCCATTTCCTGCGGCTACTGCAGTGACACTGTTCAGGCCTGTGGGTTTTCCGCTACACACAAGCGTGCTCCCCCAACACAACACCGTCCCGTCTTTTTTCACTGCGAGTACATGGCTCGTCCCTGCCGAAATCTGGGCCACATCCACCGTGGCATCGGTAGGGATATTGAGCTGCGCAAAATCATTTGCACCCCATCCGTACACGCGCCCAGACCGACTCAAGGCAATCGTGTAGTTGTTGCCCGCACTGACCTGCGCAAAGAGTACCTTCGCCAAACCAAGCGGGATACGTGATTGGCCCTTCGCGTTGAATCCCCACGATACCAACGTCCCGTTGTAGAGCGCTGCGACGCTGAAAGAGGCTCCTGATGCAACCGATTTGAGTGCTATGGGCAAGGGCGTCGGTGTGACGGTAGGTGTTCGAGTTGCGGTACGCGTCGATGTCTGCGTGGCGGTTTCGGTCTGGGTCGCTGTCGCAGTGCGCGTTCTGGTCAACGACGGTGTGTACGTCTCAGAAGGGGTCACCGAAAAAGAAGGAGTGATTGACGGTGTCAATGTCTCGACGGGTCCAGGGACACCGGTATATGAGGTAATCCAGCTCTGGAAAAACGAAACGCGCGTGTAGATGCCTGGATAGTCCTTCCATGCACAGCCTTCCCCAGAGCTGACAATCCCGACGACTGTAAATACGTTCCCACTAATGGTAAACAACGGGCCACCACTATCACCCTGGCATGCATCAATACCACCAAGGTCATATTGCCCAGCACACATCATCCGTGCCGTAATCGGCTGCGGCGTACTCAAGAGGAGGTATGCATCGTCACAATGGTCATTTTGTACCACGGGGACTGTTACTTTGCGAAGCGTCGTCGCTGAGCTCCCCCCATAACTCGTCGTCCCCCAGCCGGCGACTGTCGTACTGGCCCCATCTGCGTAGAGCGTAGCGTGTGTAGGGAGCACCCCGATTGCTGCGGTACCGACCTGTGCACTCAACGTCATCGGTGTGGCGAGTTCGAGCAACGCAATATCGTAGTCATAGATCGATGCATTGTAATTGGGATGGTTGATGATGCGGGTTATTCCGCTCGTCTGCATATACGGATTAGTGCCGTATCGACTGTGCATCCCCATCGCGACACGGAACGACGAAGCGCTATACCCCGACACACAATGTGCAGCGGTGAGCACCCACGTCGGGGCAATCAACGTCCCACCGCAGCGATGGCTCGTCACACTGCCGGAATAGTAAATATAGGCCATGAACGGGAACTCGTTGGGTGTTGCCTCGAGACCACCCACAATCTTGGGTGTGCTGAGTAACTCCGCGCGCGCACGTGTGTGCCACCCGGTAAATAAACACAATAAAAGAACACAGAAAACGATTCGACGCATGGATGCCACTTCACACTATTCGTTTGGCTATCTTACACTACCGACGGCAAAGAGACGTTGCCGCGCTCATGCGGGTTCCATCTCGAAGATGCCTCACATTGCGTATCTGCATCGGATTGTGTATGCTGATACAGATATACAGCGAATCATACAGGAGTATCTTGTGAGCAATAAATCCCAACCAAAACAATTCGACGAAACAGATTATGAACTCAACCTCGTCGTTGGTTCTATTTTTACGGTGACGCCCCAAGAAGACCGCGCCGCGTTCGAAAGCGAGCGTGAATGGGTCGAAGAAATCCAAGATTTGCTCCGGAGTGAGGGTATTGTCATTGACCTGCTGGCCAATCCAGGAACGATGATATGGGAGGGCGGTATCCGCCACGGTGTCGACCTCGATCGTTTGTGTCTCATTGCCGCGTACATGGAAAACGGTATGGATTTCCAAGCGATTCTCAATCGACCTTCCAAAGAAGAAGATGATACCGATCCGCTCCTCGAGCGCATCTGGGAAGACGAACTCGATACGCAGTTCCCCCACCTCATCAAACACCAGGCAATGGACGGGTATTACTTGCCCATTGACTTCCCTGAGCCGATTTGGTTCTTGCCCGAGGCCGATGCAGAAGGCGAAGATCCAGACAACGATGATGTCGAGCTCTTTTCGTTCGGGTCGGCTCCGGCACTCATCCGCGAGCTCTACATCCTCCGTGGGTTGATGCAGCAGTTCGAAATCTCGCCGAAGCATGCCACGATGCGCTGTCTCAATGCGCTCATGGAAGGCGCACAGACCAGCGTCAACACCGATTTGCCGCTGTTGATTTGGTAATCTCAGTCCCAACCTGTGCTATACTTATTTTTTAGTAGGTACGAGCAAGGATGTATCGTTCGATGCAGGATATCCCTCTGATCTTGAACGCACCAGCGACGACTTCGCGCGACGACACACCGCGCGAACGTCGCTATTATGTGTGGACGGTGGGTTGTCAAATGAATATTTCCGACTCTGAACGCCTCGAAAGTGGCCTTCAGAGCGTCGGGTATGCACCTGCCTCCCGCCCCGAAGACGCCAGCTTCGTGGTGCTCAATTCGTGTAGCGTCCGGGCGTCAGCCGAAGAGCGCATCATCGGCAAAATCGGTGATTTGCATCGTGTCAAGCGCGAGAACCCTGACTTGCAGATCGTCCTCTGGGGATGCATGGTCGGCCCCGAGAACACTTCGATCTTCAAGGAACGCCTCCCCATCGTCGATCACTTCGTCTCTCCGTCTGCGGTTGACGAAGTCGTGGCTCTTGCCCCCAATGCGATATACACCATGGATGAGCCAGCACTGCCGGTTGCAGACTGGACCAATCCACCAGTGGTCGTGCATGTACCGATCCAGTACGGCTGTAATATGTCGTGTTCATATTGTGTGATTCCGCTCCGGCGCGGCAAAGAAATCAGCCGACCACTCGACGAAATCGTCGAGGAAGTCACGCGCATCGTTGCCCGCGGCGCAAAGGAAATCACACTCCTCGGACAGATTGTCGACTCGTGGGGACACGACCTTCCTGGTCGCCCTGAGCTCGCAGACCTGCTCACCGCGGTCCATGCGGTACCGGGACTCGTCCGGTTACGGTTTTTGACATCGCATCCTGCGTGGATTAACGAACGCTTGATGCAGACAATGGCTAACTTGCCCAAGTGCCCGCGCGAAATCAATCTGCCCATACAGCACGGGCACGACGCAATGCTCAAACGCATGCGTCGTGGATATACGGTGCAACGCTACCGCGAGCTTGCCGCCAGTTTGCGTCGGGTGATGCCCGATATCGCGCTGAGCACGGACATCATTGTGGGACACCCCGGTGAATCCGTCGAAGAATTCCAAGCAACCGTCGACCTCGTCAAAGAAATTCGCTTTGACAAAATTCATATCGCTGCATTTTCTTCACGCCCCGGCACACGTGCTGCGGTGCTCGAAGAGGATCTGGCCCAAGCAGTCCCAGAGGGTGTGAAAGCCCAACGACGGATCGAACTCGAACGCGTCCAAGAAGAAATCGCCACGGAACGAAGTGCACGATTGTTGCACACCGTCGTGGAGGTCTTGGTCGAAGCCGAAAGCAAGGGCAAGTGGCGTGGAAGGTCGGGAGGCAATCAGTTGGTGTTTTTTGCCAGCCCCGAAGACTGGCGAGGCCGCATTGCCCGGGTCCATGTGACACACACCAGTCCATGGTCCATGTCCGGTGATGTGGTTGGCGAGGCCAATGTCGATTAAGCACTGGATTGTGTTGGTCATCGACCTTGCTGTCTGCCTGCTTCTCGCGATTGCATCCTCGGCAGGGGTACGCTACGGGTACGGCTGGCTGACAGGTACCCATGATGCTGATCCGACACTGCCAACGCTGGGGATTTGGTCGGTCGTCTCGGTGCTCCTGCTCCAAAATGCACTGATTTTGGGGTATGTTCGTTCCCGCGGCGGGCTCCATCCGTTGCAGGGGTCTGGAACGCCGGTTGCAACTGGCAGTATCGGCAATACACTGCTCTACAGCGTGCTTGCGGTACCGCTCGTTCTGGTCACGAACCTGCTCGTCGGGGTTGCGTTTGTGCTCTTCGGCATGAAACACAATCAGGCGGCCCAGTTCCCGCTGACGCACGGTGATACGTTGGGTCAGGTGAGCTTTTTCCTAGTTGCCGCGGTGTTTGTTCCGGTCGTAGAAGAGATCCTGTTCCGCGGGTTTGTCTACGCCAAAGTATCTCAAGGGGCGTCTCCGACGATCGCCATTCTGGTCAGCGCGGTGGTCTTTGCAGCGGCACATTCATGGTCTGCAAGTGTTGGCAGTCTGGTGTTGGTGGTACAGACTGGGGCACTGGGGATCTGCCTTGGGTGGGTGCGGTATCGGAGTCAGAGTATTTTCCCGAGTATGATTGCACATGGCTGTAACAATGCTATTGCCCTCTTGCTCGTTTTATCGTGTGTGAACCATCCGGATCTTGGATGCGCCCAAACCTAATGCCGGTATGGCGAAGGAGTGATGATGAGTAAAAAAGACGAGCTGGTACGACAACGTCGACGCATGCAAACCGTCGCCGTCAATTATGCAATCCAAGGCGACTGGAGCAATGCGATTGTTGCCAACGAAGACATGTTGGCATTGGACGAGAAAGATGTCGAAACCCTGAATCGCCTCGCCAAAGCGTACTACGAGAGTGGCGATGTCGAAGCAGCAAAACGCACCTACGCACTCGTACTCGAATACAACGAGCTCAACCCGATTGCCAAACGTGCACTCAGCGTTATCGAAAAGACCGAGTCACAGCAGAGCAAAACCCGGACATTTGTCGAAATGCGCAACTTCGTCATCGAAACCGGTAAATCGATTCTGACGACCATCCATATCGACCAGCCCGAACCGCTTTCGTTGCTTCCGGGTGAAGTTGTGTATATGGTCATTTCGGGCACAAAAGAAGTGGCGACGCCAGCAAAAGCCGAAGCAAAAGCAAGCAAATCGGCAAAGCCCAAATCGGCAGAAGCAACAGCAGAAGTGGCCCAAGCTCCCGTCCTCAAAATTTCGTTGACGACGCTCGACTCTATTCCATCGGTCGAATACGCCGCTGACGAAATTACCGACGAAGCCAATGCCATCGACGTGTACGACTGTAACCATCGCAAGATTGGCCGCCTCGAGCCACGTGTGGCACAGCGAATCATTCGCTTCATGCGGGTCGGCAATCGCTATGCAGCCATTGTCTGGCGTGTCAGTGAGCATTACCATCATGTCGATTTGGTCGTCCGCGAGGTCTACCACAACCCCGACCACCGTGGCGAAGTATCCTTCCCGGGCAAACTCATCGACGAAGACAAGGCACCACTGCTGGATCTTGCCGGCGACGAAATCGAAGAAGGCGGCATGAGCGGGTACGACGAAGATGAGGAAATGCCCCGCCTTTCTTCGTATGACGACGATGAAGACACTTTCGATGGTGGCGAAGAGAGCAACGAAGACGAAGAAATCGACGAGTTCCCTGGCTCCAAGAAGACCAAAGCCCGAACCGGTCCTGCTCCCAAACAAACGTATGGCGAGAAGGAAATCAGCCTCGGCGACCTTGCCAAAGACGAAGCCAAAAACGATACAGACGTCGAAGAAGAATAAATCCCCACGAAAAAACCCTCCCACTCTCACGAGTGGGAGGGTTTTGTGTTACCCCGTGCCACGACTAACACATCGACATCCGCCAGACCACTCTGATGTAGGGTGCGTATCGCTTCGGTCAATGTCGCACCTGTCGTACAAATATCGTCGACGAGCAAGATTCGTCCATCCATCATCGGTCCATTCCAGGCAAACGCTTGTGCGACATTGTGCTGGCGCTGCTGCCGATCGAGATGCGCTTGTGCCGTCGTGTCACGCACGCGCACTAAGTGTTGCATGCACGGGATGCCATGTACGGAGCTTACTTCGGCAGCAAGCAACACCGCTTGATCGTACCCACGTTTCTGTACTCGACTGGGTGCTGCTGGTAGTGGAACGACCGCCCGATATGTGTGCTGCAATACAGGAGCAAGCACCTGTGCGAAGAGCGCCGCGTAGCGCCGTTGACCACAGTACTTCAGCAACAACAACGCTTCACGGACAAGCCCTGTATAAACGAACCCGATGTACATTTGTTGTGCTCCGGTGACTGGCGGAGACGCATTGTAGCGTGGTGCTATGCGCAAACACAGAGCACACAGCAAGGTGCCGCTCTTCCCACAACCCAGACAAACGTCAGGGAAAATCCACTGCAACAGGCGTTCGAACATAGTCCACCTCCTGGTATCACTACCGCTGGAAGTGCGTGAAAAGGTACGCTGTTGTTTAGTACGGGTAAAGTTGTTCCACATCGACGATGCGCAGTGCACCAATCGGGCAATGTGTCACGCATGCCATGTCTGTATGACCGGCACAAAAATCACATTTGTTGGCTTTTTGTTGGGTCTTGGCGACTACCAAGGAAATAATCGGGATGGCGTGCATTTTGTTCTGGATTGACGTTACGATTCCCGGTTGCCGCGGTTGTAAGGTAATCGCATCATAGGGGCAGGCTGCGACACAAAGTCCACACCCATCACAACTCGATGCAACACTGAGTACCGACCCATTCCACCCAATCGCTTGCTGCGGGCAGACTTCGACACACTCCGCACCAACCCGGCACTGGCGACAGCTATCCAAGATTTGGATGGCGTCTGTACGCACACCCGCCAACCGGAGTCGCGCAACCCCGTGGCGAGACGCACACCCATCCATACAGATAGTGCATCCCGGCGGACAACGTTCGACATCACGAACAAGCACGCGTTCGCCACGACGCACGCCGTGTTTGACCAGCACATCCCCGAGGACATTCAATTGCTCGGTGTATTGATTGCGATCATGAATTGTCGCCTGCAAGAATTCCGCCATATCGGGATGGAGCTCGAGCAATCCCAAAAACTGCAACGTCGGCATGGTCAAAATCTGACACGGAGTCAGCGCGCGAATGTCGGCATGCGCTGCATCATTGGTCATCAGCGCAGTGGCGCCGAAAAAGTCGCCTTCGTCGAGATGCGAAAGGACATGGCCATCACGCTCGACCACAAATTGTCCAGATTCGATGAGGTGTAGCCCGTTCGGCCGGTTCCCTCGGCGGATGACGTATTCTCCACGGTGCACATCACGGACCAGGAGTTGATCTGCGATCGCGCTCCGCTCCTCGTCGCTGACCACTGCCAAAAAAGGTACCCGGAGCAATGTCGCTTGCACGAGTCGCTGGCGATAGATACCGCGCAAACTATCAGTAAAGCCCGGAATGTGGTGCGCATCGCTTTTGAGTTTCGAAAGAGGGATTTGTAAGATTTGGCAGGGCGATTGCGAAACGACTGTAGCGCTGCTAAAGTGGGTCCCGAAGAGCGGTCCTTCGCCGAACACATCACCAGCCCGTAACGTTCCCATCGAGGCTTCACGACCGATGCGATCATGCAAGGTCGCAGTTACCGTTCCCTCAATGACAATATAGAGATATTCGCTGGGCATACGCTCGGTAACGATGGTCGTCTGTGCAGCAAACACCCGCAACACCACTTGGCGCCCGATCCACCGCAATTCGCCGGGCGCAAGGGTTGCACAGAGCGACAATTCGCGTAGTGCAGCCACACGTGCTTCATCGGCCATACGCCGCATTCTGCGTTCGACACTTTCGGTACTGCGTTGCACCTTACCGCTCATGCGGAGTACTCCTGATGCCGTGCATCGATGGTCCGGACTGCATGATACAACGCGACGACCGCAGCATTGATATCGTCTGCTGCGGCATACTCTTCGGGGCAATGGCTACGGCCATCTTTGGTACGCACGAAAATCATCGCAGCCGGCGTAATGCCAGCCAGCATACCCGCATCATGTCCCGCACCGCTCGCGAGCTGCATCGTACTGTTGCTCGCGATGGCACAGGCATTCCGTACCACCTCAACCATAGCCGTGGGGAAGGTAACAGGGGCAGAATCGTGAATCATCTCGATCTCGTAGCTGACACCGCGCTGGTCACAGGCCTGTACGAGCGACTGATGAATGGTCTGCCAGAGCGATTCCACCTCTTGCCACTGAAGCGACCGCATCTCGACCGAAAAGCGCACCAGACCAGGCACCACATTCGATTGATTTGGCCCGATGCTGAGTGCCCCAACGGTGGCTACCGTTCCGGGAAGGGCGTGTGCTGCAGATTCCGCTGCTGCAATTACCGTAGCCACTGCAGCCAGCGCATCATGACGCATCTGCATGTGTGCCGTGCCGGCATGGTCTGGGCGCCCACGACAAATGATATCGGCCCGACGAATCCCGACAATCCCTGTCACAGCCGCAATTGCATGGTTTGCGTGTTCGAGGAATGGTCCTTGTTCGATGTGCACCTCGAGGTACGCCGCGATGTCGCCGGATTGGCGCAACGGCAGCCGCACCAGATGCGGATCCCCGCCGACCGTTACGAGTGCATCTGCCAACGTCCCCCACCCAGGGATGTTGAGTAGGAGGGTTCGATCGTCGATACCCGTCGATAGCGCTGTGCTGCCGATCAACGAACCGAGTGGGGTGGATTCTTCGGCCAAAAAATCAACAACTTCGAGTGGGTGTGCGAGTGTGACCCCGGTATCACGCAGGGTGCGAGCAATCGCCAAGCCAGCCAGCACACCAAGCGCACCATCATATCGCCCGCCACCCATCACGGTATCGCTGTGCGAGCCAATCATAATAGGAGGGAGTACTGCAGACCCTTCACGCCGCCCCACAAGGTTTCCACCTGCGTCGATGGTCGTTACCAGCCCAGCCTCGTCAAATTGAGCGCGTAACCAGGCTCGACCTGCAGCGTATGCGGGGGTAAATGCGCGGCGGGTGGTTCCGAGCGTTTCGGGTTCAACATAGGTTGCAAGCGTCGCGATATCGGCGTGGATGCGCGCAAAATCAATCATGGAAAATCCTAGTGGAGCAAATCAACGATGCCTGGACATGCGGTTACCGTTATGTCACGTGCCGTCGTACTGACGACTTCGCCATCAATGGCAACCGGGAGATCATTTTCACAGGTGATATGGATCGTGTCGGTCCGTACCATGCGCACTTCGGGCAAGTTGGTATGTGCGGCTTTCTGGATGAGTGGAATATAGCGCAGGACCTTGACGATACCGAGCATATCGACCATGCACATATCCATCTGACCGTCATCAATGTGCGCATCTGGCGTGAGCCAAAATCCTGCACCTTGACAGCGACCATTCGCAATGGTGGCAAACATCATCCGACGCTCTACCACTTCTTCGTTAAAGTGAATCTTCATCGGGAATGCTTTGTAGTTCAGCAGTGCCTTCAAGATCGCCAAATAGTAGACTGCCCAGCCGGTAATACGTTTAAACTTGAGTGCCTCTGCGGCAGCTTGGGCATCAAAACCGACGCCTACTGCATTGAGTAGGTAGCGGTCGACTTGTCCGGGGACTTCGACCCGTCCGAGGTCAATGGGCCGCCGTCGATTGTCGATAATCCGTTGAATCCCGCCTGCGATGTCGTCAGCGGCGACATTTTCGAGCACTTTGACAAAATCGCTCCCCGTCCCCAACGGAATCACACCAAACGCAGCACGCCGGCCTGTCAATGCATTACCTTGGACAACGCCGTTTACTGTTTCGTTCAAGGTGCCGTCGCCACCAATCGCAATGACGACATCACTCCCGTTTTGGACTGCTTCGCGGGCTAATTCCGTAGCATGGCCACGACCGGTCGTTTGGAGCAACGTATACGCAATGCCGGCATGTCGCAGTGCTTCCTCGAGTGCTGCCTGGCGTCTGCCAGCCTTGCCTCGGCCTGCCCATGGATTGAGGATAATTGTCGTCTTCGACATACGGACTCCTTTGACCGTGCGACATGGCAAAACGGTCCTATAGTTACTATTACGGGCTGGATGCCTGCTATTATAGCCGATGCAACAACACGACACGTATGTGCGTATCAGTGGACAGAGAAAAGGAGCAGACATGTCATCGATTCGTGTCAAACAATCCCCCAACATCATCGTTCGCATTGTGTGGTTCGTCTTGCTTGGCTGGTGGCTGAGTGGTGTCTGGACCGTGATTGCGTGGCTTTTGTGCATTACGATTATCGGGTTGCCGCTGGGCATCATGATGTTGAACGCACTGCCACAGGTCACCACACTCCGTAGTCGTGACCTCCTCACCGTTCTCGACGAGCGTGGTGCCGTCACAGTCGTTGACAGCGTGCAATTGCCCATCGTCGTGCGCGCACTGTACTTCGTTTTGGTCGGGTGGTGGTTCAGCGCACTCTGGTTGAGTCTTGCGTGGCTGTTTGGATCGAGCATCTTTTTGCTCCCGGTCAGCTTCTGGATGATTAATCGTGCACCTGCAACACTCTTACTGACGCGCAATTAAGCACCTGTTAAGCATGGCACGCGTCGCTGTCACGAGACAGCGACGTTTTTTTGTAATGGTGCTAGAATAGCTTCACCCAATCAGCACAAAGGAAAACCCATGACACTCGATATTGCGTGGATTCGCAGTCAATTCCCCGCTTTGGCCGAACAGGTCAATGGCCAGCCTGCAGTCTTTTTTGATGGTCCTGGTGGCACGCAAGTACCAAACCGGGTCATCGATGCAATCAGCGATTACCTGCGTCATTCCAACGCCAATACGCACGGTTCCTTTTTGACCAGTCAGCGCACCGACGCTGCAATTAGCGCGTCACGCCAAGCCATGGCGGATTTCTTGGGTTGTGCACCCGACGAAGTCATCTTCGGCGCAAACATGACCACACTCACCTTTGCACTGGCACGTGCTATCGGTCGAACCCTCAAACCAGGCGACGAAATCGTCACTACAAAACTCGATCACGATGCCAACGTCGCGCCGTGGCATGCCCTCAAAGAGCTCGGCGTGGTCATCCGTGAAGTCGATGTCGACGTCGAAGACTGTACCCTCGACATGGCCGACTTTGCGAGCAAAGTCAATGCGAAAACCAAGCTCATCGCAGTAGGTTTTGCATCGAATGCTGTCGGGACCATCAACGACATCAAAGCTGCCGTCAAACTCGGTCGCGCCGTTGGTGCCATGATTTTTGTTGATGCTGTGCACTATGCACCGCACGGCCCGATCGATGTCAAAGCACTCGATGTCGACTTTTTGGCATGCTCGCCCTATAAGTTCTTCGCGCCACACAGCGGAACGATATATGGCAAAAAAGCCCATCTCGAGGGTATTGCCGCCTACAAAGTGCGTCCTGCTGGCAACGATTCGACCGAACGCTGGGAGACAGGCACCAAAAACCACGAAGTCATGGCAGGCGTGACCGCTGCAATCGACTACCTCGCAGAACTCGGCACGCGCACAGCCGGCAAATCCTTCGCCACGCGCCGTGCAGCCGTCGATTACGCGATGCATGCAATCCAGGACTATGAGCGCACCCTGAGCGACTATCTCATCAGTGGTTTGCTGAAAATCCCCGGGTTGACGTTTTATGGCATCAGCGATAGCAAAGAATTTGGGAACCGCACGCCCACCGTTGCTATTCGGATGGCTAAACACACCCCAGAAGCCATTGCCCAAACGCTGGCCGCTGCGGGAATTTTTGTGTGGAACGGCAACTACTACGCACTCAACCTGACAGAGCGCCTCGGCGTCGAAGAATCGGGTGGCATGGTGCGTATCGGTCTCGTACACTACAACACCACTCAAGAAGTCGATCGCCTGCTGACCGTCCTGAATTCCCTGGCCTAGTCAGGGTAGTCGATTCATTCTCAACGGTGCCCGCGCTGACGCAGCGCGGGCACCGCTGCGATACCCAGTGAACCAATCGCGCTCAATGCACCAACCCACACATAGATAGCCGTATAGTCACCAGAATGTGCGCGAGCTGATTCGACCAATACCGGCATGATGGCCCGCGCCAGCGTCAGGACCAACGCCAAAATACCACTTATCGCGCCATAAATGGCGATTCCATAGCGATCGCCAAACAACGCAGCCCGAGCAGGCGTTATCGCACCGAAGCTTAATCCAAACAACACGACACACCCCCAAATACCCCACACATCTGGCACGACCATGAGGACCACCAGAGCCAGCCCTTGCATGACACACAGCACCGTCGCTACGGTATAGCGCGAAAAATACGCGCCCAGCGGGGTAAAGAACAAGCGGCTGGGCAGTGCCAACACTCCGGCCGCGGCTGCGTACCATGCGGCGTCTGCTGGGCGTAAACCGCGATCAATCAACAGGGGCACAAAGGTCTGGAGCACCACAACCAACGCACAGGTCGATGCCAAAAACGCACCACCGAGCACCCAGAAGCCTGGATCGGATACCGCTTCACGGACTGCACCCAACGGCACCGGACGTATCATTGCCGATGTACTCACGCCCTTCACGCCATCGACCTCAGCCCCCACATCTGCAGGGGATTTGCGCACCCACCATGCGAGTAACGGTGCCACTACTCCCACCATGATGCCTGCATAGATCCAGGTCGTTACTTGCCAAGACGTCTGTTCGATGAGCCATGTGGTGCTTGGTGTCGCAATGATAATCGCAAAGCCCGCCACAAACGTCAGCACCGTCAGTGCAGTACTCCGCTTGCGGTCAAACCACTGAGCAACCACCACAAATGCTGGCTCATACAAGGTCGTGGCCATCGCAACCCCCAACATCACCCAGACGACGATGTGCTGCCATGGCTCGGTCACAAAACCCCACACGGCCAACCAGATTCCGCCCCACAGCGCCCCTGCAGTCATCAACCAGCGTGCTCCATACCGATCGAGTACCACCCCGACCGGCCAGGCGAGGAAGCCAGCAACCAACTGTGCCGCAGTAATCGCACCGTTAATGGTTGCACGCGACCACCCAAACGCATGCTCTAGCGGAACAACATAGACGCTGAATGCATATATCAAAATACCGTAGGTTAATGTCTCGGTGACTGACAAGACCGCCAGCAAGCTCCAGCCGTAATACCAACGACGCATTATTCGGCACCCTCGAGCACCGCACGGGTCGCACTTCCACAGGCAGACCAGGTGTACTGTTGGACACGTACCAACCCACGTGCGACACAGTCTGCGACCAATGCATCATCGGCATCGATACGTTCGAGTGCCGCGGTTATCGATGTCACGGACGACGGGTCAAAATAGACGGCTGCGTCCCCGGCTACCTCGGGCAATGCCGTCGTCTGGGAACACACCACCGTCGTCCCGCTGGCCATTGCTTCGAGGACGGGCATACCAAACCCCTCATACAACGATGGAAAAACAAACGCCCGTGCACTCGCCAGCAACCCATACAAGACGTCGTCGGGGACGAACCCCAACAAATGGATGTTATCGCGCACCGGCGACGCATCAATGAGCTGTTGCAAGGGTTCACCAAGCCATCCCACTTTGCCGGCGATGACCAAGTGGGTATCGTGTACATGGTGCATGTGTACAAATGCAGTAATCAGGCGTTGCAGATTTTTCCGTGGCTGTAGCGTACCAACACACAAAAAATAGCGATTATAGCGCTGTGGTGTCGCATTGGCAGGCCGGAACAAGGGCGATACGCCATGCGGGATGACACGCACCCGTTTGGCGTTCATCCCGGTATAGCGCACCAGATCATCCGCAGTCGCCTGCGAGATCGCGATAATCGTATCTGCCACCCAAGCCGCCCAACGGGTGCTGAGTCGCAAATAGAGGTTTTGGAAGCGCGTGTGGGCTTCGGGGAACGCCAAAAACCCCAAATCGTGGATAGTCGTGACCACCCGCATGCCACGGAGCAGTGGGACATTCCATGGAACGACATGCGACGGCACAAACAGCACATCAGGTCGGTGGAGCAGCAACTCCCAGGCCAAACGCGTGTGCGTCCACAAGCGCCGTGCAGGCAACACACGGACGGTCATTTGTGGTGGAAGCGCAGGCAATTCTGCAGGCATTTCACGCACATACAGGCTGTACTGATGAGGACCGGGGTCAGCAGCCAGGGCGGCTAACAGTTCCCACGTATAGCGTTCGGTACCCGTGCGTTGCCGGGTCGCCAATCTGCTGATATCGATACCGATGTGCACGATCACTCCTTTTTGTTGTGACTCTAGAATAACACTCCCTATCGGCATCAGTGCGTACACGGAATACACGTGAGGTTCATTTTTACGAGCGTCGCCGTGTATAATACCCACATACCGTTCCACAAAGGAAGCGCAATATGCAACTCTTCGACACATTACGTGGTCACAAGGCGACGCTCGATATTCCCAAAGACCGTCCATTGACACTCTATGTCTGTGGTGTCACACCATACGATACGACACATATCGGGCATGCCCACACGTTCCTGATTTTCGACATTTTGATTCGCTATATTAGCTCCCAGGGTGGCAGCGTGACGTACTGTCAAAATGTCACCGATGTCGACGATCCGTTGTTCGAGCGTGCAAACCGCGACAACATTGCCTGGGATGTCCTGGCCAAGCGTGAAGTCGATCAGTATCTCAAAGACTGCAAAGCGATGAACTTCATCACCCCCGACTTCTTCCCCAAGGTTTCGGAAGAAATCAACGGCATGATTCCCATCATCGAAGGCCTCCTCAAAAACGGCAAAGCATATGTCGCCAATGGCAATGTATTTTTCGATGTAAGCAGCGAACCCAGTTATGGCGAGATGGCGCGCCTCGGAGGGTACGAAGAGCTCCTCAAGACCGCCAACGAACGCGGGAACAATCCAAATGACCCCAACAAGACCGATCCGCTTGACTTTGTCCTGTGGCGCACCTCAAACCCGGGTGAACCAACGTGGCCAAGCCCGTGGGGTCCTGGGCGTCCAGGCTGGCACATCGAGTGCACTGCAATGTCCACTCGGTATTTGGGCGATCAACTCGACATCCACGGCGGCGGAAGGGATTTGGTGTTCCCACATCACCCCTCCGAAATCGTCCAGACCGAAGGATACACTGGCAAACGGCCCTTCACACGGTTCTGGGTGCATGGCGGGCTGACATGGCTCGATGGCGCCAAGATGAGCAAATCCTTGGGTAATCTGGTATTCGTGCGCGATGCGGTCCTACAACAGAGCCCAGACTCCATCCGCTGGTATTTGGCTTCGTTCCCATACCGCGAAGACTTCAATTACATCCGTGCTGATGCGAAAGCAGCCGAAGGCGAAATCGCTGCACTCGTCAGTGCACTTGCTGCACCCGCAGGCACTGGCCCGAGCCTGGACCTGCGCGCCGAATCGGCTGCCTTCTTCGCAGCACTCGACGATGACTTGGCCATGCACATCGCGTTGACCCACCTCAAAACCATGATCACGCGGATTCTGGCAAGTGCCAACACACACTCCGTCGCCGACGCCCAAACGCTCCTCCGTGCCTGCGCACGAGTCATTGGTTTTGCAGCAGCAGAATAACACGCATCGCGACACAGCCAAGGAACACCATGATACGTACTGCCGCGCGCCGCTTGAATATTGCCCTGTGTGTGGTCATCTTGTGTGAGTGCATCGCACTTGCCGTGGTACCGTTCATAGTCCCCGATATCATGGCGCGCCTGTACCGTCTCATCATTCCAGATCGCTTACCCGCACCTGCATTTGTGCCACAAGACACCCGTGCACCGTTCGCGCGACCACTCGTCATCAGCGATTCCTTCGACACACCCAGTCCGTTGTGGGATCAAAGCAACATCGCGGTACAAGACGGCCATCTGGCGATGAGCCTATGGTCGCCCAACGCCGATGTCTATGCACTCTGGCTCGGTGACGAAACCGTCGGCTCGCGCGTTGCGAATTTTCGCCTGACCACCACCATCACCCAAATATCGGGGGCGGACGATGCGAGCTACGGCATCCGATTCCGCCAAGATGCTCCCGACAGCTACCTGATGGTGGCACTTAACCCACGCGGCTATTGGCATGTCGTCCGATCGACCTACGGGACGCGGGCTGAACTGATCCCGTGGACCTACAGCCACACCATCGAACAAGGCATCGGGTATGCAAACGACCTCACGGTCGAAGCGACTGGTGCAGCCATTACGATATCGATTAACGGGGTCATCGTTGGTTCTGTCCTCGATCAAGCACCGGTCAGCGGCCAATTAACACTGGCAGCAGCAACGGGTGACTCCGATTCGCTCCGGGTCGACTTCGATACCGTCTACGGCACTGCCGAAGGTATCGAAATCACGGAATTCTTCGGTAACCCCGCTACCGCACAATTTAGCACCGGCGGTTCGTACACCGATAATGGGGTCTATACCCTCCGCGCAAAAGCCGGCGTTTCGATTTGGCAAACGCCACTTCCACCTACACAAACCCAGGTCACCGATTTTGACCTCAGCCTCGATGCGCAGATCCGCAGTGGCGACGCCGATCGCATGGGGTATGGCATTATCTACGGCGACAATGGTGATTTTGGTCATTCAATCCTCTTGTTTGGCGGGAATGGCACCGTCCAACTCTTTCAAACCATTCCTAATAAACCGACGCAACGCCTGCTCGCACCCATGCAACTGCCGATGCTCGACACGCGTCCGGATGCAGTGAACCGCATCGCAGTGCGCAAAATAGGGACGACCTTGACACTTTTTGTCAATGACCAAGAAGTCGGGTCCATCGATAATCTACCCGCGCAAAGCGGGAGCGTCGGGATGATCCTGATCTGCGGTGACGATCCTGCCGAAGTGGCGTTTGACAACTTCGTGCTCACCGAACGTAGCCAATGAGTGCCTTCCCATTCGTCGCCGTCCTCGAGCTGCTCGAGCCAGCCCTGGCAGAATACCCCGTTCCACTCATTGATCAGATGGGCCGAAGCAACCCGTTCCAAGTGCTGATAGCGACCATTCTCAGCCTGCGCACACGCGACGAGACCACGGCACAGGTAACACCCGGGCTTTTTGCCGTACTGCAGAGCCCCGCTATCGGTGCAACCCTCGATCCCGATGTGGTCGCACAGTTGATATATCCGGTTGGATTTTATCGCACCAAAGCTAACTCTATCGTCGAAATCTGCAAGATTTTAACCACGCAGTATAATGGGGACGTCCCAAATACGCTCGATGCACTGCTGGCGCTCCCCGGGGTGGGTCGCAAAACAGCAAATCTGGTACTATCAGTGGGGTACGGCATCCCTGCGATCTGCGTCGACATCCACGTACACCGGATTTGTAATCGGTGGCAATTCGTCGACACGCAGACGCCCGACCAAACCGAAGCAGCATTGCGCCAAAGCGTTCCTGCTGATGCATGGATCGCAATCAACCAACGTCTGGTTACCCTCGGTCAGCACATCTGCAAACCTGTCTCGCCGTTATGTTCGCGTTGCCCGATACGTCACCTCTGTCCACAACACGGGGTTGGTCGCCACCGTTAACTCAGGAGGAACCATGTACATTCGCTGGATCGTCCGCCACCACAAAAATGCCGAAACAGCCAACGTCTCGTTCTACGACGCGTACCTGGTCGAGAGTTATCGCGATGACGCAGGGCAGCCACGCCAGCGCACCATCGGATATCTCGGTAATATTCGTCAAATTAACGGTGAGTTTTCGGCCCTCGAACGTGAGATATTCTTTATTCGTGCGGAACGGATTCTGATGGGAATTCCCGTGATTGACGCGGCAGAACGTGCCAGCATCAACACCCTCATCCGTCAGAAAATCCCCAATCTCACGACGGCAGAGGTCGAGCGCGCCTTCCGCAATAACATCCGCTGGTTTAAGCGCTGGCGGCAGTCACGTGACATTCCCCTCACCCACCAAGAGCTCGTTGACATCCTCGAAGATACCGAAGACGACCCAAAAACGGATTATGAAGGGATGTAAGGCTCTTCTCACTCTGGGAAAAGCCGTCCGCGCAGGCACGGCCGGATGCGACCAACAACCAGCGCCACGGGACGGTTTGTGCACTCAGATGCCGCATGCGTGATACCACCGCAACGAGCCCAGTGCACCTCCATGCAGTCGTGCGGCTCCAGCAAACATCCACACCGCACCACACACCTTCCACACCCCCGAGCAGTGACTCGGGGGTGATTCTTTGGTCGCGTGCAGTGCTGTCGAAGAGGATTCCGGCGCAGTCTACGGTACCGTACAGGACGCTGCATAAAAAAACACTGCACGCCACACGCGTGCAGTGTTTTTGCCCACAGTGTACTTACACCCCGATGACGCCCTCGATGCGATCTTCGATATCAGCATAGATTTCTTGGAGGCGTTGGATGGTGGCATCGTCGCTCTGCCACAGTCCGCGACTATTGGCCTCGAGGAGGCGCTGTACAGCCGCTTTGGCGGCATGCGGGTTTGCCGCGGTAAAGCGACGGCGCACGTCTTCGTCCATGATGAAGGTATCGGACATGCCATCATAGACCCAGTTTTCGACCGAATCACCAACAGCACTCCAGCCCATCACATTGGTAAAGCGATTAGCAATCTCGGTCGCACCGGCATATCCTTGCGCCAACAATGGTTCGAACCAGCGTGGATTAAGAATCTTGGTACGTGCCTCGACCGTGATCATCTGTTTTGCGCTGGTAATCGTCGTTTTGCCGGTGTATGTCTCGGCATAACTTAACTGCACCGCTCGACCACTCTCGTAGCTCGCTGCCAATTGGACGGCACCACTATGGCCATAGTAGTGTTGCATGTCGGTTAAGCCGTATTCGACACTGTCGATTGCTTGGAAGACGTGTTCGACGGTGCCCAAGAGGCTACGGTAGGTGGCTTGTGCTGCCACGCCGTTGCGTTTGCCACCGTAGGCAAATCCACTGCGTTTGATGTAGATCGAGGCGAGGTCTGATTTACTTTCCCATTGGCTTTCGTCGACGACCATATCAACGCCGGTCCCGTATTCTCCCTGGGCTTGGGTAAACAAGCGAGCCGTGGCCGCTTCAAACGTCTGCCCGTCGCGTTGCATGGCAGCCACATGGGCTTTGATGGGATTCAAATCGAGGGGTTCATCGACACGCGCCGCCCGCACGATCAAGTCATCCATCAAATCGAGAATCATCGGGAAGTTATCGCGGAAGATACTACTGATATCAAGCACCACATCGACCCGGGCACGACCCAGTTTATTGAGTGGAACGAGGTCATAGCGGTAGATTTTGCCTTGGCCATCACGGGCAGGCACCGCACCAATCAATCCCAGGACGACGCCGATGCTTTCGCCTTCACTCTTGATCGTATCGAGCGCCCAGAGCGTCAATGACACCGTCGCGGGCATCGTCCCATTGTCGGCGATGTGGGCCCGAATCAACTGCTCAGCCATTTGCTGACCACGGACGAGGGCTGCGTCACTCGGCAGACGCCAGGGATCGATGCCGTGAATGTTGCGGCCACTTGGCAGTGCCGCTGCACCACCGCGGATCGGATCAGCACCATGACCAGGCAGGATGTAGCCGCCTTCGAGGGCGTGCATCACGACATCTATCTCGTCGCCGCTTTCTTCGAGTCGTACCAGCATTTCACGGCCATGGCTGACCATCTCGCTGACATGTGCAGGAGTCGGTTTATTGAAGTAGTTCTTCCAGAAGGTATCGGATGCTTCACGACCGTAGACGACCTTCGAGACAAACTCACCGCGCACCGTCGGCGCGGAACCGACATCAACGCCTTGTTCGAGGATCGTCTGCATCAACCCGTTGTGCCCCATGCGCGGAATATCGAGTGCCGCTTCGACCAGGGCAATCGAACGATCACGGGACACCCGCTGCCCCATCACATGCAACCCGTCGAGGATCAAGCGTTGTTCGAGCTCGTCCAGGTATCGTGTCAGACGCATACGATATGCACCGTCGGGTTCCCCGTTCCGAATGGGTACTTCTGGGACCAGCGGCGCCAGATCGATTGCAGGCGTATCTCGTTGGAGCTGGTTGCGTAGTTGCGCGAGTTGTTTGTAGAGTCCTGCACGGGCATACGGAGGGATGAGGTGGCTGATGACAGCAGCGCCACCACGTCGTTTGGCAATGGCCGATTCTGCAGGGTTATTGAGCGGGTAGAGATACAGTTGTGGGACGTCACCCATCACGATGTCGGGCCAGCACTCACCGGTCAATCCCAGTTGCAAACCGGGCAAC
>JBJONV010000049.1:0-67118 GCA_046051665.1 Chloroflexota bacterium | reverse complement strand
ATACAACACAATACCAGTCACCGCCATAATGGCTTTTTTGCCAATGGTAGACTGATTCAGAGACAGCGCAGGCGCCATAACGATTCCTTTTGTTGAGACCCGTTTACAGGGTAGGACCTTTTAGCGGACGTGATTATACGATACATTGCTCCCTTTGTCTATTCAGTGCGACACGGCGGTGTATCCAGTGTGTGCAGGATTTGCTACACTGCCTGTATGCACAATCGCCGCACATCTCACATCTTGTTCTTCGTCTGTGGAACAATTCTCCTCAACACCATACTCGTGTGGCAAGCACACAATCCATCCCCCATAGCGCTCCCAGCACCACACACACTGACCACAACGATCCCCAAAGCGGGGGTGCACACACGACTCAGCGGTGTCGCAGACAGGTCATATATCACGCAACAACTGGATTTGGTACACGAGCTCGGTACACCTTGGATCGTCGAACTTTTTCCTTGGGCATACGCCCAACCCCGATCGGCATATGGGTATGACTGGTCTGGATTCGATACCATCATCGATCAGGCGCATCGTCGTGGCGTACACATCATTGCCAGGCTCGATATCGTCCCCGCATGGGCACGCCCCAGCGGCAGTACCGATCGGCTGCTCCTGCCGTCTGCATATGCGGACTATCGAGCGTATGTGGTCGCCTTTGTCACGCGGTACCACAAACGCGGTGTTTCACATATCATCCTGTGGAATGAACCGAATCTGCGCTTCGAATGGGGTGGTCGAACTCCGGATCCCGAGGCATACGCAGCACTCATCTCGTTTGTTGCACCTGCCGTCAAAACTGCGGCACCCAATATACAAATCCTGGCAGGCGGCCTTTCACCCGGGGAGTCGTTAGGCGACAACGCAGAGGTACGACTCGGCGATAAGGAATATACGGAGCGGTTTTTTGCGGCAGGAGGAGGCTCGGCCATAGATGGCTGGGCAGTCCATGCCTATGGTGCACAGCGTCCCCCAAATGATTTGCCCAAATGGGACGTCGTTAACTTGCGCCGCGTCGAGCTCGTCCACGCCCTCGTCGCAACTTATCGCGAAATGCCTATCTACATCACCGAATCCGGTTGGAACGATCATTCGCGCTGGCAATCCGCCGTAACAGCGGCAGAACGCATTCGCTGGAGCCGGGGGGCATATACGTATGCGCAGCAGACACCCTGGATTGCGTGTCTCGTCCTCTGGCAATTTGGTCTAGCGGCGCCCACCCATACGTATCAAGACGGCTGGGTCATCATTGCAGGTGACGGCACACCACGGGCTATTTTCTATGAGCTCAAAGCACTATTGAACCCATAAAAGAACCATCGCCTCCACGTGTGTGGAGGCGATGTGCGGTGGGCTTATTCTTCCTCGTCTTCCGCGATGTTTTCGTCACGGACCCAGAAGACTTCTGCCTCATCGTCGTGGCTTTCGTCATCCCACAAGTTTATCTCAAATGGCTCCTCGACCTCAACGGCGACGGTTGTCCGTGCATCGTGCGGGTTCGGTCTTCGCTGCTTGGACTTGGGTTTATTGGGGTCTTTGTCCGCTCTGCTTCGGAAGACAATCTTGATGGGAGTACCCACGAAACCAAATTTCTCGCGCAGGCGATTCTCGAGATACCGGGCATACCCCCAGTGGATCATCGCAGCATCATTGGTGAAGAACAAAAAGACCGGTGGGTCGATTTGTGGCTGGGTTGCATAATAAATGCGCAAATGTGCGCCGACGCGAATCGATGTCGGTGGGTGCTCGTGAATGGCAGCACGGAGCAATGCATTCAGTTGCGAGGTCGAAACACGCTTGCGACGCTCGAGAGCGATTTTCATTGCAGTCGGCAACACCTGGTCGACTCGCTGCCCACTTTTGGCCGATATAAAGAGCAATGGTGCATATGGAATAAACTTGAACGCCTCACGAATCTGGCGCGTAAAGTGATAAAAGGTCTCATCGTCTTTGACAATGAGGTCCCATTTATTGACCAAGATACAGACGCCTTTGTTTTGCTCAAGAATCATCCCCGCGACGTGGGTATCTTGGGCAGTGACGCCTTCTTCGGCATCGATGAGCAACAAAGCCACATCAGCACGTTCAATGGCGCGCAGGGTGCGCAACACGCTATGCTTCTCGACCCCTGGCTCGACCCGACCACGCCGCCGTACACCAGCAGTATCTATAAGCATCCCTGGCTGACCGTCGATATCGATAGGGGTATCGATGGCATCACGGGTCGTGCCGGGTATGGACGATACCACACTGCGTTCGTTGCCGACGAGGCGATTCAACAGCGATGATTTACCGACGTTCGGTCGACCAACCAAAGCGATACGTACCGTTTCATCTCGGTCTTCTTCTTCGTTGGGTGGGAAGAGTGCAGTGACGGCGTCTAGGACGTCACCGGTGCCGACGCCATGGTAGGCACTCATTGGGATGGGTTCGCCAAGGTTGAGATTATAAAACTCGATCGCGTCGATGTTTTTTGCCAACGTATCGGCTTTGTTTGCTGCGAGCACAATCGGTTTGCCTGATTTGCGCAACATCTCGGCGACTTCGTCGTCAGCTGCAGTGATACCGTAGACGGTATCGACCACAAACAACATCACATCTGCTTCAGCCAACGCTATTTTGACTTGCTCACGGACTTGACGGGCGATTTCCTTTTGTGGAGTACCTTCGGTCAAATCGTCGTGTTCAAACAACAGTCCGGCGGTATCGACCACTGTGAATTGGCGACCGTTCCAAATACAATCACCATACAGGCGATCACGGGTCGTCCCGGGGAGATCTTCGACGATGGCCTTACGTTGGCCAATCAGGCGATTAAAAAACGTCGATTTGCCGACATTTGGTCGGCCGACGATGGCTACTACTGGTTTCATTCCTGTACCGTTGCTTCTATCCGCGTCAATGCTTTGATGTAGCGCACGACGTCGTCTGGTTCGCTCGCCATGACACATGCCACGCCGGAAGCGTTGGTGATGTCACTGAGCGTCATGTTGTCGATGGTCAGTTCACCTTTATGGTCGAACATCACCCGTGGCAAGAGGGCTCGTGTTGCGCCAGAGTCACGCAACACCGGAACCACATCCTGACCCATCAGCAAACCCGACACCGTTACTGTCTCACCAAAGAATTGGTTGACAACCGGCAAGAGTTGCACCGTCAGACCATCGACACGATTCAGTCGTTCGACAATCTTCTGCAACGTCGGGGCAATGAGGGTGCCGCAGACCACTGCGAGGTCCGTCGGTTGATTCAACTTGGCAGGGAGTTTGCGTTGTGCCTTCTGCCAGCCATCCAAAAAGTCACGTGTCATGCCGACACCATTGGAGTATTGCGGCATGCCGTCATATCGTTCTGCAGCCGGGAGTGGCCGGTTGCTCAACAAATAGAACTCGTCTGAAGGGTATACCAAGGAGCACCCATGGAGTTCGTTGTAGCGTTGCTGGTACGTCTCGATAATGTCGACGACGCGCCCTGCTTCTTCGGCGTTGTAACAGCGCATCGGGACATCCGTCGCTGCTCCGAGGCGCGAACAATAGCCGAGATCCTCGGATTTGACTGCTTTGTCCCACAACGGCTGACGTTCCCAATTCGCATCGATCCAATCGGGGCCTTCATGGATTTCGATGGCCGTTTTGATGCTCTGTGGGCGCTTCCCTTCGAATCGGTATTTGGTCAACCCGACCGGCACGACCGCGATTGTTTCGACAATCGGGTACAAATCGGCTAACTCACGGATACTCTGGTGGAGCAATGCACCATCGTTGATATCAGGCATAGCGACAATTTGTGCATGTACCTGAATGCCCATGTCACCGAGACGCTTGATTTGGTCGATGACATTGGGTACATCTACCTTCCCAAGCAACACCGCGCGGGCTGTTTTGTCGGTAGCATGGACCGAAATGTACTGAGGCGACAGACGTTGTTCGTCGATGCGTTGCCAATCGTCTTCGTTGAGATTCGTGAACGTGACGAAGTTACCATACAGGAAGCCCAAGCGATAATCGTCGTCCTTCAGGTACAACGTTTTGCGCAGACCCTTTGGCATCTGGGTCAAAAAGCAGAACGGACATTTGTTGTTACACGTCCGCAAGCGATCAAACAACGGTTCCGAGAATTCAATACCCAAATCGTCATCGTCGTCCTTCTCGATTTCGAAAATGAGCGATTCTTCGCCACGGAGCACGGCGAGTTCGACGACTTCGTTTGCAATATAAAATCGGAAATCGATGGCATCGCGCAATCGGTGACCATTGACCGACACGACAATATCGCCCAATTGCAGACCTGCAGCAAGGGCTGTCCCACGTGGGTCGAGTTCCGCTATTTCACCACCGGCGCCGGTGATTTTCTTCAAATCTGGTTGGTATTCCATGAAATTCGTGTTCACTGTGCTATACTAATCAATAAATTATACCACGGAAGGGCTGTATCCTGACGACGCGCAGACGCGCCCGGGCGCACACAATTGTCATTTCTGCGACAGCGTTGTTGCTCACGTTCGGCCACCAGCCACTGCCACGACCAAGCCAGCTCACGACGAGTGTCAGCGCGTGGGTTGCTCCATATCTCAAACGCGCGAGCGGCTACATACGCCCCGATTTTCGTGCCGCTATTACACGCGACCGATCCCGAATCCTCACCATTGCCCAAAAATACAACGACCGCACTCAGACCAACATGTCTGATACGCAGTTTGCTACCGTCATGGTGACCATTCTCTACAACGAGCATAATGGTTGGCTCGAAGATGCGTTCCCTGCACTGCGGCCACTCACACCGTTTTATCAAGAGGCACAGGCTGTCAGCAATGCGCTTCTGGGCACGAATTTCAGTGTCTGGCCTGCAAATGTCCGACCATCCGTGGTGCGCGAGATTCTGACCCATCATGTACCAGAGGTCGGCATCGTCCCACTAGCCATCGATGCCCCTCCAGATGATGCGATACCAGTGTTGTCGCAGCATATCGCCAACACCCCTGATACGGCATATGAGCTGCTTGGTGCAAACCTCCGCCGCGGCGTATATCGCGCCCAAAAAGAGAACGTCGTCGTCACCTGGCAAACGCTGTTGGCGTGGCACAATGCAGGGATTGTCCACCCACAGGACATCGCACAAAACGCTTCGTTACAACATTATCTCAGCAGAGCAGTGCCGTACATCGCTACTGCACAGACGCTGTATCGGAGCGTCGGGATCTGTCAAAACGATTCACCGCGCGAGAACAGTAGCGCGCACGCCCTCCAGGTGCGACTCCCCAAAAAATAAAACCCGCGATTCTGCGCTGCAGAATCGCGGGTCGTGCGTGCCGTGTTATTTTTCGCCACGCGCCTTGATGTATTCATACACCATGGGGAGCAACGACAAAAGAATCACCGCGAGTGCCACGAGTTCGAAGTTTTTGGCGACAATCGGCAATTGACCGAAGAAGTATCCCGTCCAGATAAACAGGCCGGTCCATATCACGCCACCGACAACGTTATACGTGAAAAACACCTTGTAATCCATGTTGGCGATGCCTGCAACAAATGGTGCAAACGTACGGACAAACGGAGTAAATCGAGCCAAGATAATCATTTTGGCACCGTGCTTGGCATAGAACTCTTCCGTTTTGGTGATGTGCTCAGCCTTGACAAACGGCAGATTCCAATCCAAAATCCGCATCCCGAAGCGCCGTCCGAGGGCGTAGTTGACGCTATCGCCAACAATAGCCGCCACCGTCAACAACCCGAACAATACGAATGGATTCAAACCAGCCTCGGGATCTGCGGCTATTGCACCCGTCGCAAACAACAGTGAGTCACCTGGCAAAAACGGTGTAACGACCAACCCTGTTTCGCAGAAAATAATCAGGAACAGAATTGCATTGGTCCAAACGCCATAGGTTGCGGTGATTTCCTTCAACGCTTCGTCGAGGTGGAGGAAAAAGCTCAACAATTCACGTAGTGTATCCATGCGCGTTGCTCCTTAGCCCTCCCAAGGGCGATAGTCGAATGTCTGATGGCGGAAGTAGGTGTTGTAGAGTTCTGCATAATGGCCACCGCCGGCGAGCAAAGATTCGTGACTTCCTTCCTCAATCACATCGCCGTTTTTGAGGACCAAAATACGATCTGCAGACCGAACAGTCGACAAGCGGTGTGCGATGACGATACTCGTTCGACCTTGCATCACAACATCCAAGCCCTCTTGGATTTGTGCTTCGGTGAATGGGTCAATGCTTGCCGTTGCTTCGTCGAGGAAGAAAATCGAAGGATTCCGCAGTAACACACGGGCAAGCGCAACTAATTGGCGTTGTCCGAGTGACAGCCGGCTGCCGCGTTCGCCTACATCGGTTTTCAAACCGTCCGGCAAATCTTCGAGCCAGTCACCATTGCCGAGGGCATGGGCTGCTTTGAGTACCTCTTCGTCGCTCGCTTCCGGACGGCCGTAGCGGATGTTTTCCATCACATTACCCGAAAAGAGGAACGGTACCTGAGGCACCAACCCTGTGTGGGTACGGTATGCCGCCAAATCCAGGGTACGGATGTCACGACCATCGATAAATATCGTACCACCTTGGAATTCATAAAAACGCAACAGGAGTTTGACGATGCTGGATTTGCCTGCACCCGTGTGACCGACAATGGCGATTTTTTCTCCGACCTTGATGTGCAAGTTGAAGTCGTTCAACACGACACTCTCGGGGTTGTACGCAAATCGGACGTTCTTGAAGACCACATCGCCGGGCATCTCGTCCACGGGCAAATTGTTGGTCTGGACGACACGTGCTTCTGCATCCATCAAGGCAAACACACGCTCGCTGGCAGCCAATCCAAGCTGGAACTGACTCCAGAACGATGCAATGCTCGTCAGCGGGAAGAAGAACAAACCCACCGACTGAATGAACAAGAACCAATCACCCACCGAAAGGTCTTCTGGATTTGCAATCGAAATCTGGCCACCGAAGTACACCAGCACAACGAGTGCCAAACCCGTGATGCTACCGAGGACTGGCCAGATGCTCCCGAAAATGATGCTCTGGCGTACCTTGATGCGATATTGCATCGCATTCGTTTCGGTGAATTCTTTGTAAATCAGTGCTTCGCGACGAAAGCTTTTGGCAACGCCGATACCACTGACTGTCTCGGAGACTGCACTGTTGACGAGTGAACTCGCCCGCTGCGCCTGCTGGGTAGCGGTACGGGCAACCCGTCGAAATCCCAGTGCTGCAATAATGACCAACGGCGAAATCGCCAGCGTAATCCACGCTAATGTCACATTCACAAAGAATAATGACGCAGTGACCGCAACAACCAACAAGACCTGACTGAGCAGTTCAATACTCAGCGTTACCACCGAAGAAAAGTCCTGGGTATCAGACAACACACGGCTGACGACTTTGCCGGATGCGAACTCGTCGTAGAACGACATGTCGCGGGCCAAAACGGCATCCATGGAGTCCTCGCGGACCTTGAGGACCACATCACCGACGGCCTTTGCGGTGTAACGCTGACGCAGGTAATTGACGAACCACCCCACCACACCCAGCAAGGTAATATAGACCGCCCACAGCAAGACGACCGAAACATCGTTCCCTGCTGCAGAATCGTCGATCCCCATCGAAATAAGTTTGGCAGCTGCAGGCGGGAACAATGCACCAACGGCAGTTACGACCGAAACCAAAACCATCACTTTGACATGTGGACGAAAGTATTGCGCAATACGGCGGATAAGTTCACCGTCGCTATATTTACGGTCGTATGCCTCAGCATCTAACCCATCGAGAACAAAACCCATTGAAATACTCCCTACGCAGACGGCTTGTTGTGCTCGTCACGGGCGAAAATTCGGCGATACGACATACTTTGCTGCATTAATTCTTCGTGGGTTCCCTGTGCTTCGATGCGTCCACGACGTACGACGACGATGCGATCAGCCCAACGAATTTGTGCGAGGCGATGCGTAATCAACAATGTCGTACGCCCTTTGAGGACCTCTCGCATTGCACGTTGGATCTGGTCTTCGGTGGCGCTATCGATTGCACTGGTCGAATCGTCGAGAATCAAGATGCGTGGATTGGTCAAAAACGCCCGAGCAATGGCGATACGCTGGCGTTGCCCACCAGATAACGTGACACCACGCTCACCCACTACCGTGTCATACCCTTCGGGGAAACCCGAGATAAAGTCATGTGCTTGGGCTTGCTGTGCAGCCCAGATAATCCGCTCACGGGGAACATCCCCACGTGCACCAAAAGCAATGTTCTCGGCAATCGTTTTTGAGAACAAGAAAATGTCTTGTTCGATCATCGATATTTGCGAACGGAGCGAATCGAGATTCCACAGACGGACATCGACGCCGTCGATCGAAACCTGACCGACAGTGGCATCATAGGTACGATTGACCAAGCGCGTAAGGGTTGTTTTGCCTGAACCGGTTTGTCCGACGATGGCAATCGTCTCGCCGGGTTTTGCGCTGAAGCTAATGTCGGTCAAGATATTGGAATCGCCGTACCCAAACGAAACGTTTTTGAACTCGAGTTGGCCGCTTACTTCGTGCGACTCACCCGCTGGGTTTTCGTCCATTTCGGTTTCGGTATTGATGATGGTCAGAATACGGTTTGCTCCTGCCAATCCAAACTGCACCAGCGCAAACATAAAGAGCGAGATGAAAGTTGGGAATTGGAAGAGCGAGATCAATGTCATATACGCCACGACCTGCCCCGTGGTGATGACTCCGGTGTGCGCCAACCACATCGCATGGCCAAAGCCAATTCCTTGGAGCAACCCATAAAACAGGAATGGGATATAGCGTGCCTTGATTTCACCCTCTTGGATGAACAAATCACGATAGCGTGCGATGACGGTACGGAACTTATTGGCTTCGAAGCGTTCGCGGGCCGTGGCCTTGACCACTTCAATGCCTTGAATTGCCTCAGACAAGGTCGCACTGACCTCACCATACTGCCCGCGCAACATCCCAGCCACTGGGCCGAGCTGACGATTGTAGCGCATCAGACCCCAGATCAGACTGATGACGAAGATAATCGGTACCGGCAGGAGTTGTACATTGATGGCCGCAATTGCAATCACCGGTGTAATCAACTGTGTTGTTGCTTCGATGATGAGACTCATCCCTGGCGAGATCATCATGTTGAGCTGCGACACATCCCCGGTCGCGGCTGCCATCAGATCCCCAACGCGTTGACGATTGTGGAACGTCTGACTTTTGCTCAAGAGGCTGATGTAGAGCTCTTCTCGGGCATCACGTTCCATCCGCGAGGCAAGAAATTCGCGAATCACGGTATTGATCATATCGATCAATGCAAATGCGGTACGCACCACGAAAATCGCTATCGAGACCGTGACAAGTTGTTCGAGGGGACCGCGGTTCTTGATAATGTCGAACGCCTCTTGGATCTGAATCGACGTGTATGTGAAACCGCTGATTGCGACAATTGCTAGTATGACAAACCCGATGGGGAGCAGGGGATACCGCATGACATGGGAAACGACCCAACGAACAGAACTCGTTCTGTTGTATGGATATTCATTCCCGGTACGAAATTCTCGTAGCACATCGACTCCTTGGCTATTTGACCAAAGATAAGTGTACCATAGGTCACGTTTTTTGCACTGAAAAAAGCGTTCACAACAAAGAGGAGTGGACAGGAGCAATGCTCCTGTCCACCTGTGAGGAAACCGGGTTGCCCCGGGAGGATGTGGGGGCGACGTGAGGTGTGATGTTGTCGCCAACATTGTGATGACCGTCGCAAGCACCACCAATGTCTCTACTATACCACTGCATAGGTCCACATGCATAAGAAATACATAAGAACAATCTGAAACAGCACTGTCAGCAGCATTACACGAGTACCGTATCGAATCCTCGTATCATGCCCGTCGCGGTCTCTTTTTTGAGCCAGATATCGAGAATCTGTCCTGAAATCGCAGTGGGAGGCGGAATCAGTGGCATCGCATCGCGTTCGAACCAGCGTGCATCGGCGAGTTCATCCGCATCCATCACAATTTCGCCACTTTTGTATTCTGCCAAAAATCCCACCATTACTTGATGAGGGAACGGCCAACATTGGCTACCGACATACCGGATGTTGTGTACTTCGACGCCGACTTCCTCGCGGACTTCGCGCGCCACACACGACTCGAAATTTTCGCCAGGTTCGGTGAAACCCGCAACGAGACTATAGCGATCACCCCAACCTACTTTTGTGGTCAATAACACACGATCGCCAGAGTGAATCAACACAATGATTGCAGGGCTGACCGGCGGGAAGATTTCGAACTTGCATGGTTCGCAACGATACCCCCAGTTGTTTGGGATTGACCGATAGGGAGCACCACAACGGGTACAAAACCGCGTTAACGTACGAAACTCGACGAGTTGTTTGGCATAACTCGCTGCCATGATGACCTCTGGTTGAACCCCAGGGAGGTTCATCAGTGTACGCAAATTGATGGTCTGTAACCCCTCTGATAACTCACAATCAGCAGGGACAACCGCTGCGTACACCGACACATCACCTTGCGTACCAAGAACAAACTGCTCAGTCGTCGAGATGGCGGTTGGACCGTGCGGCGATCCGGGGAGTGGCGCAGACGTGCGATTCACATCGACTACCAACTCATCCCCCCGGACTACATACCATAGATGGACCGATCCTGTCGGACGATTCGGTGGGTAGGCGCGAATAAATGGTTCCATGTGACCTCTCTGTCTGCTAGACCATACTATCGTCGCCGGGTCGGTTGAACCAGCGGAAAAAGACAACGGTGAGGACCGCAAAATATACCAAGCCACCCGGCAACCACATCAGCAGGCCGGCCAATTCCTGGTCGGCTTGTGCAGACATCCCCCACGGACGTGCGACAGCTTCGTAGGCGGGATAAACCACAAAACCAGCAAACGTCAGCAGTGCACCGATGATCGTAGGAGGGAGCGACATGAAAAAGAGGTAGAGCATCAGAAAGCCGGGAGTGGAGCGTGGCAACTCTGGCTGATGGGAAAAGACCGGCCACCACGAAATAATCGCTCCGACAATAAACATCACATGCTCGAGGATATGCACCGATTGTTCACGCACAGCGAGATCATAATTTGCCGGTACATGCCACCCAACAAATATCGCGTTGAAAACCAAAAACACCACTATAGGGTTGAGCAGGGCACGAAAAAGGGCGAGCACCGTGCGATTAGTGAGAAACAGACTCCCGACGGCAGGTGGGATACTCAAGATAATGAGTGGCGGCACCACGACAATCATGATGAGGTGTTGCACCATGTGCATCGAAAGCGACACCAACGAAAGCGTATCGATGGGTGAAACGACTGCCAAGAACAAAAACACAACGGCCAAGAAAAATCGATTACGTTCCAACTCGGTAGCCGGTGTAACTCCGCGCGAACGGGCATACGGCCCCGTCACCCACAGATAACTGATGCCCATGAAGAGCAACGCGATGATAATCGACGGCTCAAAATTCCATGCATAGAGATTCATGTTGCCCTCTCGTATCGACTATCGGTATCTTACATGATTCAGTGTGCAGATGAAAAAAACACCGTCACGGGCATGCCCGTGACGGTGTGAGGAACGTACGCTACCCCGCGATCCCCACGTGGTGAGAAAACAGCTTGAGCATCGCCAGACAAAAAGTGAACGCAAAGGTCAATGGAACCAAGAAGACGAATTGAAAAATCTTGGCATCGCCACGCAAGTGCATAAAGAATGCAATCACGCCTGCGCCCTTGATCAGAGCCAACCCAAGCAGAATCACCAAGAAGGTGGCTTCTGACAAGCTCGCCTGGACCAAGAAGATTGCCACTTCGAGTGCGGTCACAACGGCGAGGATGGCGCCAATAATCCAGTAGAACTTGGTGCTGTGAGATTCGTGGGCCTCGTCGTGGCCCTCATGGGAGACGTGGTCTGCCATACGATTGCTCCTCAAATCAAATAGATCAGGGTGAAGATTGCCACCCAGACGAGGTCAACGAAGTGCCAGTACAAACCTGCCAACTCGATATCCATCGGGTTTTCGGGTGAATCAGGGAACTTGCCTACTTTTACGTAGGTAGCAATCAGCCAAATAATGCCGATTGTCACGTGTAGACCATGGAAGCCGGTCATCGTGAAGAACGTAACCCCGAACAGACTCTTGACGGTCTCGCCTTCGAGGACGTACTGCGGTGCCAGTTTGAGTCCCTCATGATAGAGATGGATGAACTCATAGACTTGGCCACCCACAAACGCTGAACCGAGCAAAATCGTGGCCATTTGCCAGAAGCGAAAGCGCTTCCAGTCTTTGTCCTTTGACGCCGCAAGCGCCAACACCATGGTCAACGAGCTAGCCAGCAAGAGTGAAGCCAACACGGTCGTCAGTTCGATGCCCAGGAAGTGGGTACGTGGGTCGAGTTCTGCCAACGTCCCTTCAGCGATCAACATCGCTTTGGTGCGTGCGTAGAAAATCAAATGTGTCGTAATGAGGGTTACGAAAAACAATGTTTCGGAACCGAGGAATGCCCACAAACCAAGTTTGCGGCTATCGACGCCCATGCTCCCGAGAAGCGGTTTTTGATGGGCTTCGCCGTTGGAACTGTGACTCACCGATGTGCTCATGTATCCTCCTCGCATGCGGTGCACACCGTGTGTGCACCGCACGATAACTGCTTAGTGGTGGCTGCCCAGGTACGGTGAGTCACGACGTGAGTCTACGACCCAGCTACGAATACCGACAAAGACCATGACGATACCGATGGTGATGAATGCGTATGCAGCGATACCTTCAGGCAGACCCAGAATGGCCTTGTGGATATAGATGAATCCGAGTGCTGCGACGGTCAACCCACCCGACAACATCATTGGGCTGAACGTCAACGTTGGCATATGGATGTCTTTGGCACCTGGGGTTTCTTCATTGGTGTATTCGTAGCGGACCACGGATGGTTTGGTATGACCACTATGCGCATCACCTGCTGCATGTGGATATTTTGCATCCCACAATGGTCGACGGCTGGTCACGGTCGGAATGTGCAAGAAGTTGTACGACGGTGGTGGTGACGGAATCATCCATTCGAGGGTCGATGCATCCCATGGATCGTTGCTTGCCAACGCACCTGCACGTACGCTCTTGATGGCGTTGTAGAGGAACATCAATACGGAAAGTGCCAAGAAGAACGTGCCGACGGTTTCGATTTGATTCCAAATTTCCCAACCCATGCCTGCTTCGTAGGTGTAGATACGTCGTGGCATACCTTCGGTTCCGACAATATGCATCGGGAAGAAGGTCAGGTTGAACGAAATCATCATCAGCCAGAACTGTATTTTGCCGAGGCCTTCATCCAGCATACGACCGGTCATCTTGGGGAACCAGTAGAATGCTCCCGCAAACAAACCGAGGATTGAGCCACCGAACAGCACGTAGTGCAAATGTGCAACCACGTAATACGAGTCGGTTTGCTGCAAGTCGATAGGGGATGATGCCAATGTAATACCCGAAATACCGCCGATGATAAACATCGAGATAAAACCGATGGAGTAGAGCATCGCGGTGGTCAAACGTACGTCACCGCTCCACATCGTTGCAATCCAGTTGAAGATTTTCACGCCGGTTGGGATAGCAATGACCATTGATGCACCTGAGAAGAATGCATTGGCCATCGGTCCCATACCCGTGCCGAACATGTGATGGGCCCACACAATAAAGCCGAGGAAGCCGATTGCGATACCCGAATAGGCGACGAACGAGTACCCAAAGATCGGCTTGCGGGAGAACGTCGGCAGGATTTCAGAAACCATGCCCATGACTGGCAAAATCAAGATATAGACTTCGGGGTGACCGAAGAACCAGAACAAGTGTTGCCAGAGCATTGCATCGCCGCCCTGCGCCGGGTTGAAGAACGCACCACCGAACTGACGGTCGAACAACAATTGAATCGATGCAACCGTGAAGGTCGGGAAGGCGAAGATGATGATGAAGCTGACGACCAAGTTCATCCAGACGAACAGCGGCATCCGATTGAGTGTCATACCCGGTGCACGCATATTGAGAACGGTGACAATGAAGTTCAAAGCACCGGCAATCGATGCGACACCCGTCAACCCAAGACCAAGAATCCAGTAGTCCATCCCTGAACCGGGGGAATACTGCGTCTGGGTCAACGGTGCATACGAGAACCAGCCTGCATTTGGTGCACCACCGGTAAGGAAGCTCAGGTACAACAGCAAACCACCACCGATAAACAGCCAGATGGATAAAGCATTCAAGCGGGGGAATGCCATATCACGGGCACCAACCATCAACGGGACGATATAGTTACCGATACCGACGTTCATGGGCATGATCATCAAGAACACCATGGTAGTGGCGTGCATGGTGAACAGCTGATTGTAGGTATCTGCGGTCAAAAAGGTGTTGTTTGCAGCACCGAGTTGGACACGAATCAAGATTGCTTCGATGCCACCGATGATGAAAAACGTAAACGCGACGATGATATAGATGATGCCGATTTTTTTGTGATCGACAGTCGCCAGCCACGAGCGCCATGAAAATCCCTCGGATGCCGGGGAATTCGTATGCGCCGATGCTATGTGTTGCTCAGCAATGGCCATTTCGGACTCCTTATTTCTCTGCTGGTAAGTTGACCGGCAACTTCATACTGTCGAGGTACGCGACCAAATCGGCGACTTCCTGATTGCTCAAGGTGCCTTCTTTGATGACACGACCCATCAGATTCCCCTGTTTCACGGCTTCCGGATTCTGGAGCCAAAGCGCAAGATTGTCGGTCGAATAGGGTAGCACACCAGCCGCGATGGTCAGACGATTGCCATAATGCGTCAGGTTCGGACCGATTTTGCCTTTGGCAGCCGTCCCTGCGACAACGTGACAGCTCATGCATTGTTTCTTGGGTTCGGCAAACAACGCAGCACCACGTGCAGCATCGCCGGTCAACCCGAGCACACTGACGGTCCCCGTGGAAGCAGCAGGAAGTTGGTTGTAGGCAGCCTTCCAGCTGGCAAATTCGTCGGCGGGGAGTGCAATGACGCGGAAGCGCATCTGAGCATGAGCCTCACCACAGAATTCCGCACAGAATGCACGGTAAATGCCGGGTTCTTCGGCTTTAAAGACCAACAAGTTGGTCTTGCCGGGAATCATGTATGTTTTGCCAGCGAGTTTGGGTATCCAGAAGTTGTGCATCACATCTGCAGCTTCAAGCTGGATATTGACGGACTGGCCAACGGGTACATACAAATCACTTGCAGTGGTCAACGCACCTTCGGCTGCCTTGGCTCCAGAAAATGGGTTGCACTCGTCAGCGGTGACGTCATACTTGAACTCGAACCACCATTGATGGGCAACAGCACAGATTTTCATTGCTTCTGGCGGCTGGTAGGAGTTTGCATCTTGGACGCGGAATGATAGCACCGCAATAATCAGCACGACAATTGCAGGAGCAATGGTCCATGCGATTTCGACGTTGGTGTTGCCATGCATCTGCACCGGAATGGGTGCATCTGCCTTTTTTGAACGAAAGCGGATCACGGTGTAGACCAACGCTCCTTGGACGATGACAAAGACTCCTACCGCCATCCAGAAGACCGGCGTCAACAGATCCAAAATGCGGGTTGCATGGTCACCGTACGGAAATAGCGTCGTCGCTGGGAGATTCGTACAGCCGGCCAGCACCATCATTGAGCCAAATAACAAGGCTAACGCCCGTTTCGTGCTCACTTGTGCTCCCTTTCTCATTCTTGCTCCTTTACCACCCGCCACATCGCATTTGGCCATCGACATTGTGAAAGAATGCACACGGCAGACCACACACTGTTGAGAAAAGGCGAAGCCGGATAATTACACATACCGATTATATGCAAATCCGTCAATCCGTCAAACGAAACACTGCGTAGTAGCAACACAAAAATCCCGGCACCGTGGTGTTCGGTACCGGGGTATCAGTCATGCATTTTGGATGCAACGTTCAGGCAAAGTCGACTGCACGACACAAGCTCGCCACATCCGTTGCAACGTTTTGTCTGAGCAACGCAAGAAACTCGACATTGCCTGCGGGTCCGATAATCGGAGAACGCTCTAAGCCTGCGCAGCCATACCCGAGTTGTTCTGCTGCAGAGAGTACATCGACGACAGTTTGCATGCGCACTGCAGGATCGCGGACGACGCCGCCACGACCGACTTGATTCACACCTGCTTCGAACTGTGGTTTGATGAGTGCAATAATCCAGCCATCAGCATGTAACAGGTCTTTGACCGCGGGCAAAACCAGGCGGAGAGAGATAAAGGCAACATCTATAACCGCACCCTGGGGCGGTACGCGTGCATGCGGCGCTGGAGGTAGTTCCGTCAGGTATCGAATATTGGTACGTTCCAATACGATGACCCGAGCATCACTGCGGATGCGATAATCGAGGATACCGTAACCGACATCCACCGCATAGACGGCCGCAGCCCCACGCTGGAGCAGGACGTCAGTAAATCCCCCGGTAGAGGCACCGACGTCGAGCGCGGTCATACCGGTAGGGTCAATGGCAAACGCATCGAGTGCATGTGCGAGTTTGTACCCACCACGACTCACATAAGGCAAACTTTCGACCAAATCAATGGAAGCATCGAGCAATAAAGACTCACCGGGTCTGCGGCATGTTTCGTTATTGACTTTGATAGCACCGGTCAATATAAGCGCTTGTGCTTTGGCGCGTGATTCTGCAAGTCCGCGCGCCACAACGAGCAAATCTAACCGCATGCGTGGTGGTTTACTCACAGTCCGATAACTCCCTCGGCACGGAATGACGCTATTTCGCGGTCGTCAAAGCCGAGTTCATACAACAATTCGTCGTTATGTTCACCAAGCCGTGGTGGATAGCGCCGAATGCTCCCGGGTGTCTTCGAAAAACGGTAGGGAGGCCCAACCACCCGGACTGCCCCAGCGGTGGGGTGTTGTATTGTTTGAATGAGGTCGAGCGCGGCAACCTGTGGATCATTGAACGCAGCTGCCAAATCTCGGACAGCCCCAATAGGAATGCCTACGGGCGACAGTATTGCCTCGAGTTGTGCGACCGTATAGCGGATAAACACAGGCGCCAACAGATCATTCAATGCCGTTCGATGTTCACTGCGCAAGCGATTCGTCCGGAAGCGCTCATCGGTGGTGAGCGCTCCCACGCCCAATGCCTCACAGAAGCGACGCCATAAATCATCACTCCCAACCGCTAAGTTAAACCATGCATCAGCTGCTTGATAGACTCCATATGGCGAGATTGTAGGGTGGTGATTGCCACTCGTTTTGGGTGCATCGCCAGTCGCAAAATAACGTGCAGCTTGGTAGGTCATGATCGCAAGCTGGCCTGCGAGTAACGAGGTGTCAATATATTGACCTTCACCGGTTTTTTCACGGTGCAGGGCAGCAACCATAACTGCATAGGCGGCATGCATCCCAGCAACCAAATCAGCAATAGCAATCCCCACCCGCATCGGCGGACCATCTGGCTCGCCGGTGACACTCATGAGACCGCCTAATCCTTGCGCAATCTGGTCGTAGGCGGCGCGGTTGCGGTCAGGGCCGACTTGGCCAAATCCCGAAATAGAGCAGTAGATAATATCGGGACGCAACACGGCGCAGGCCGCATACCCGAATCCCATGCGCTCGAGCGTCCCGGGGACGAAGTTTTCGATGAGAACATCGCACGATGCAACCAGTCTGGACAATATCTGCGCCGCATTGGGATGGCGCATATTGATACTGATGCTGCGTTTGTTGCGATTGACGCTGAGGTAATAACTACTCTCACCGCCTTCGAACGGCGGTCCCCAGGCACGTGAGTTGTCGCCTACTTCGGGTTGTTCGATTTTGATTACTTCGGCACCCATGTCGCCGAACATTTGGGTGCAATATGGTCCGGTCAGTGCGCGCGAAAAATCGAGGACGCGCATCCCTGCAAGTGGTAGTGTCATAGGAATCCCTTCGCCTATCCGGTATTTTTCAGGCCGGCAGCAATGCCGCTGATGGTCAGCAAAATAGCATCTTCGAGTGCTTCGTGTCCTGAACCATCGGGGAATTCACGCAACCGACGGAGCAATTCGACTTGGATATACGAAATAGGATCAACGTACGGGTTACGCAGTGCAATCGATCGCTGCAAGATGGGGGTGCGCGCCAGTAAGGTATCGCTCTGCGAAATGAGGCAGACAGCGTTCACACTCCGACTGTATTCTGCTTCGATGGCCGACATCATCCGTACCGCGAGACCTTGGTCGCTGACCAATTCTGCATAGCGATGGGCGATATACATGTCGGCTTTGACCAGAATCATCTGGGCATTGTCGATCATTGAACGGAAGAACGCCCAATCGCGGTACATTTCCTGCAGTAATACACGTGCGGCCGCTGGGCCGTCGGGGTACCCTTCCACGAATACTTCAACCGCAGCACCGAGACCATACCAGCCCGGCAGTGTGAAGCGTGATTGCATCCAGCTAAAGACCCATGGGATGGCACGCAAATCCTCGATACGTTGGCTGTTGCGGCGGGCGGCAGGACGACTGCCGATCTTGAGGCGACTTATTTCGGCGATGGGTGTGACTTCTCGGAAGAACCCCACAAATTCGGGATTGTCGTAGACGAGTCCGCGATAGGTCGCACGCGACGCATTCGCCAGGGTTTCGAGAGCATGGGTCCATGCAGCCGGTGGGTCATCAGGACGAACAAATGCTGCTTTCATGACTGCATGCACAACCTGCTCAAGATGGCGCTTTGCAAGTGGCTGGAGCGAATATCGATCTGAGATGACTTCGCCTTGTTCAGTAATTTTGATTTGACCGGCGACGCTCCCGGGGGGTTGCGCCAAAATCGCTTCGTTTGTCGGACCACCGCCACGACCAATCGAGCCACCACGACCATGGAACAGGCGCATACTGATGTGGTGGGTTGCACCGATATCGCGGAGCTTTCGTTGGGCTTCGTACAAAGCCCAATTGGCCGATACAAAGCCGACGTCTTTGTTGCTATCCGAGTAGCCAATCATGATTTCTTGGATGTCGCCACGCCGACGCACATGCGCGCGATAGGTTGGATTCTGCCAGCATGCTTCGATGACCCGCTCACAGTGCGCGAGGTCGTCGCCTGTTTCGAAGAGCGGCACGATGTCGATGCCGCCATTGGGCAATGCGAGCACTCCGGCTTCGCGGGCGAAAAGTAATACGGTCAACACATCCGAAACACCACGTGTCATCGAAACAATGACCGTTTGGATCGTACCGGGTGCGAGTTGTTGATTGATTGCGGTAATAATCCGGAATGTTTCGATGATTTCGTTTGTAGCTTCGGAGTATTGTGGTTGTGCAGGGATAAGCGGCCGCAGCGCATGGAGTTCGTTCACCAGCAAAGTGGTACGTGCTTCTTCATTGAGCTGCATGTAGTTTGCACTCACCCCAGCAGCACTGAGAATCTCGGCCAGTGCTGTCGCATGGCGCTCACTGTGCTGGCGGATGTCGAGTGATGCAAAACTCATCCCAAAGACCTCAATCTGACGAATAAGGTCATGGATCGCACCATGGGCCACATCCGCGCCGTTATTGGCAGCGAGAGACTCCGTCAATACCGCAAAATCCGCAAGGAGCTGGGTACTGTCCGTATAAATGTGTACATCGACAGGATCGTGTGGTGTGGGCCAGACCGGGTGCAGGGCTTTTGTATGCGCGATAGTGGCACGCAATCGGTGCGTAATCAGCAACATCTTGCGTCGATACGGTTCATGCGGGTACCGTTGCAGGACTTCTTGGGCTGCGGCGGGGAAGATGCGTGCATCGGCCGCGAGTGACTCGAGTAACGAGGGGCTCATCGAAACTTGACGATCCGAGTTGCTTAACCGTCGACTGAGTTTTTCTGCTTCGTTTGCATAGAACTCGAGTGCAGCGATGCGCATCAAACGGACGGCTTCTATGGTCGTCTCGGGGCGCACAAACGGATTCCCGTCACGATCGCCACCCATCCAAGAGCCAAACCGGAGAATCGCGGGAACGCGCCAGGTTGTATCAGGGTAGTTCGTGGCGAGTGATCGTTCGAGGTCGCGATAGAGCGCAGGCACTAGCCGTGCGATACTTTGTTCGAAGTAATACAGTCCGTTTTTGACCTCGTCGATGACCGTAGGGCGAACGACACGGATGTCGTCGCTTTGCCAGAGACCAACAATCTCTTCGCGGGCACTTGCGATGACATCGGGATCATCGAGGTGAGATGTATCGTGTGCGACTGGATCGAGGAGATTGACCAGGCGGCGGAGTTTGTCGAGGGTGGTACGGCGACGTGCTTCGGTAGGATGCGCAGTAAACACCGGACGAATGGTGGCGTGGAGCAACCATTGTTGTACCTCAGCTGCTGACACTCCTTGCAACACGATATCACGGACTGCTTCCCCGACGGATTCGTGGGTAGGCTCATGTGCTCGTCGTGCAAGCCGTTCTCGCTCTGTTAACACCCAGGTCCGCTGGAGTTGCTCCGACAAATTGACCAATGCAAAATACGTACTGAAAGATTTGATGAGGTCCTTGAGTGCAGCAATATCAAGCGAGGCTATGCGATTCTGCAAATCCCGCGTCCGTTGCACGGAGGGGCGCGCGCGCAGTTCTTTACTCAACGCACGTACAGCTTCTTCGCTCTCGAATGCGGTTAATCCGGCTTGGGTACGGATGACATCACCGAGCAGGTCACCCAAAAAATGAATGACCGCTGACAGGCGATCCCGCCCACCGCGATCGTGTGGCTGGGGCATACGTATGCTCCGTTGCGTCTATCAAGATGTGGAACAAGTATACCATACACACTCACGCGCTAAGGGAGTATGCAGATCCGTGGAACTTCTTATGAGCACTGCATGAACCTCTCATGTGTTTGTGACGTGAACGGTATGCGCAACACGATATAATATACACATGTTTACCGATGATTTTGGGATGCAGAAAAGGTTGTGTATGTTGCGACGGAAATCGATTGCCTTCTTCTGTGCATTGGCGCTCTTATTGAATGCATGTGGGACGGGAAGCACCGCATTACCCACCATACCCGCTGGTGAAGAATCGACCTCAAAGCCGACCAGCGGGCCGTCGGGAGAAAATACCGGCACTACCATTGCCTATGGAGTATATGACTACGAGCGAACAATCTACGAAGCGATCGTAGCCCGGTTCGAAGCAGAGCATCCTGAAATCGACGTCGTCCTCGTCCCTCTCGATGATTTGACCCAAACCTACCCTGATGCATCAGGTAATTACCCACCCGAATCAACCACCAGCATGTTGCGACGGATTGTCAGTGCGGTCGATGTTGCGCCGGGATTCTGGCTGAATGCCGAAGGCATCAAGGCAGGCCTTGCCCTCGATATGAAGCCATACATGGATGCAGATACATCGTTTGACCGGGCAGATTACTACCCCGGCATCTTGGAACGATACAGCACTGCTGATGCACTCTACAACCTGCCACGGGCGATCAATGTCCAGGCAATCAGCTACAACACAGAGCTTTTTCAGACTGCATCGATTCCTGCACCGGCACAGAATTGGACTTTTGCAGATATGATCGCGGTTGCTGAGCAGCTCACGATCAAAGAAAACGGGGTTGTCAGCCAATATGGGTGGTACGACGCAACGGGTGGCAACATCTTTTTCACCTTTTTGCTCGATAAAGTCGGTGTCGACACCCTCGCAATGTCGCCGCGTGATTTGAAAGCTGATGATCCGAAAATCATCGAAGCATTGCGGCTGTACAAAGATTACATTGATCGCGGTGTGGTCGTCGGACCAGGGAACAGTTATGGTATCGGTATGGAAGAAAGCCGTATCACCAACGGCAAAGACCCAGCGACATTCCTCGATCCCACCCAAATGGTTCGTGATGGTAAAGTCGCTATGTGGAACGAATCTGCCATTTGCTGTGGCGATCAGGCACAAGGGTTGACTTTTCCTATCGGGTCTGCGGTGATGCCGAATGGGTCGTACATCGATACGATGACCAGCGCCGAAGGGTACCTCATCAGTAGCGGCACACGTTCACCGCAAGCCGCGTGGACCTTTGTCGAATGGTTGACACGACAACCCATTCCCAACGATGCAAAATCCTCAAATATGCCAGGGTACATCTATACACGTGCTTCGTTGAACGACCAATTCCCACCAGCAAACAGCGAAGAAACCGCACGGAATGAGAATTATCGCTATACAATTGCGAATTTTCCACCCATGCGTTTTGGTCCGAACAACGACTTCATGGTGTATTACAACGTCTTGAATGCCACCTGGGCATTGTTTGAACAAGATCCCAAAACTCCCGAACAGGCGTTGCAAAATGCCTATCAAAACCTGCAATCTGCGCTCAACACGGTCGGCGTGACACCGAGCCCCACACCGGATTCACGTCCCGTGGTGGTCGCTACCCCGGCTGCCCAACAAGCCAAGCCCAACCAGACGACCGTGACCTATGCAGCGTATGGGTTGTCGGCTACGGATGTGCGGCGGCAACTCAAAGAACTCGCGACGACAGAGCCCGACATTTTTGTCAATGTTATCTCTACTGACAACATGACCACAACGGTGACGTTTCTTGATATGGCGAACCGTGCGGACTGCTTCTATTGGGGAAATAGTGTGCCGACCACGGATGCCGAGATAGCCTCGGTGATGGATGTACAGCCCCTTATCGATGAGCACGGTGGGATGGCCACTTCAGACATTTCGCCGACGTTGTTTTCTTTGATGACCCGAGACGGCAAGCTGTTTGGGTACCCGTATGCGTATACCGGTCGCGGACTCGTCTACTTCCCCGATGCGTTAGAAAAAGCAGGCGTCGAAGTCCCCACTGCGAAATGGACGCCCGAAGATTTTCTGCAAGCTGCAAAAGCGTTAACAGGGAACGGTGCATTCGGGTATTCTTCAATGGGGAATTACCTGTATGACATCAACTTTTGGGTTGGCCAATTCGGCGGGGCACTGACCAGCGGTGAAGGTACGGATCTGCGGGTGACCTTCGGCTCGCCTGCGGCGGTCAAGGCTATTAGCTGGTTCTTGGGACTCGCAACTGAGCACCGCGTCATGCCGATGCCTGTCCTGTATTATCGCGTCGATTCGAATCCGTCGGTGAATGATCCGAGTTATGACCTGCAAGCACAGGGCAAACTGGGCATGTGGTTTGATATGTCACTCGGTGGATTCGACCCCATGAACAGTCAGAGCGACCCGAGCGCGCCTCGTCAGTCTAGTGCTGCGATGGCACCTCTGCCGATCGGCGCAGCGGGGGTCAAGTCAGCCGACATCACACCGACGGGTTTTTATGTGTCGGCGAATGCGCAGAATCCGCAAGCGTGTATGAAGGTCATCGACTATTTGTCGAATCAATCCGCACTGTTTAGTTACGGGGGGATTCCCGCCCGGACGTCGCTGGCACATTCCGCGGTCTTTGAACAGACCAATGCATATCTCATACCAGTCCGTGATGCGCTCGAGTCGATGCTCACCGAAAAAGCCAGCTACAACGGCAACCCAAACAGCTTTTATGCTTTTGAATCGTACTGGTTGTTTGAGGCGCTCGACCTCATCCTTACGCAAAAAGCTGACCCGGCGGTCGTACTCGTCAAAGCACAAGAGACTACCAACACGTACCTTGGATGTGTGGCCAAACTCGACCCCAAAACCGGTAGCCAACTCGCCTGTGCGAAGGAAGCGGATCCCAACTATAAGGGGTACCTGACCGATCAAAATGCGGTCCCGATGCCGGCTGATGCCGTTGCCCCGTAGCCTGAGACACCGCGGATGCCCTGCTGGTCGGTAGGGCATCCGGGCAACGAAGAGGACAATCAAATGGTGCGAAACATACATCACATCCTCATCCTAGGGTTGTTTGTGCTAGCCAGCTGTGCTGGATCCAATACTGCTGCGACAGCGACACCAACAGCCATACCAAGTGACCCTGCCCTCGAAGAACCAACTTTCACGGTGCAAACCGGGACCGTCGAACGAGTCGTCAACGACACGGTATCGGCGACTCCTGTCGACTCGAGCAAACTCGGGTTTGGCAGAGAGGGTACGGTCAGTGAAATCTTTGTAGAAGCCGGCGATGTAGTCAAAACCGGCGATGTGCTGGCACTCCTCCAGCAAACCGAAGCAGACGAAGCGTTGCGCAAAGCGACCGACGAACTCGAGTCTGCAAAGACCGACTTTGCAAATGCAAAAGAATCGAACGACAAACTCATCGTCCTCAAGCGACGCGCAGTAGCCACCGCACGAAAACAGCTCGAAGAACTGCTCCCCGGCGGTACCAAGGACTTATTGAAGGCCGCTCAGAAGGACCTCGACGCCAAAATCCGGACGGCGCGAACGACCCAAGAAGACAGTGTCATTAGCGTCGAAGACGCAGAATATGCGATTACGACAGCCACAAACGCGCTCATCGATGCACAACTCGCCTATAGCAAAGCGTATTGGCACATGGACTGGGTCAAACGCTATGGCACCGACCCGCTCGAGCCGTTTATTTGGTTCAACATGAAGCAAGTGCCCAATTACCTGAATGACGAGGGCAAGCGCATCTATGAAAAAGCGTTGATTGGCGCGACAGATGCATTGCGCTCCGCAGAACGTGCCGTGAGCGCGTCACAGCGGGCGTTTACGCGCGCCAAAGAAACACGTGATGTCGACATCTCGACGGCGAACGAAGCGGTACAGACCGCCCTTGAGCTCCGTGATGCACTCCTCGCCGGCGAAGACAATCCCGAAATTTTGGCTGCCAAAGATGCCCTCGAAACCGCAGAGCTCGAACTCACGATGGCCGAATCAAATACCTTCAAAACGGAGCAAAAAACGCTGGACGCTGCCCAACGTGCCTTCGATAAAGCACAGAAGGATGTTGATGGCGGCCGGCTTGTTTCGCCACGAGACGGGACCGTTTCGGCGATGAATATGTTGCCAGGGAACATGGTATCGGCTTTTTCGCCTGTCTTGGAGGTTGCAGATCCGTCACAGATCGAGTTCCAAGCGAATCTGAGTACCGAGGTCATGAAGTTGCTGAGCGAAGGGCAAAGCGCAGAAATTCGCCCCGTTGAACGACCGGATTTGACGCTCGTCGCGATTATTCGACGCTTGCCCGCACCATATGGCAAAAACGGTGGTGCGGTGACCGATGTCGATCAGTCGACACGATTTACGATTGTAGATGCAAAAGGGTACACGCTCGAACCAAATGCGCGTGGCAAGTTAAGCATTATCATCGAGCGCCACGAAGACACCTTGTGGCTCCCACCAGAAGCAGTCCGCAAATTCGGGGAGCGTGACTTTGTCGTGGTCCGTGAGGGTGCGATGGAAAAGCGCGTGACGGTTTCGCTCGGGATTAAAAGTACCGATCGTATCGAGATTGTGAGTGGATTGCGAGCGGGCGATGTCGTCGTTGGTCAATAGCCGTTTTGCAGCGTTTTTGCACGCGCTCGGACTCCTGCTCCGTGCCACATACCGGCGAACGATTGCTGCCCCAACAGCGACGCTTGCATTGCTTTTTGCATTATGTATACCAATCACACTCGGCATCATCGTCCCGAGTTATGCACATGCAGCAGGCATTCGGATCCTCGACACACAAATCGAGCGACAAACACGCCAAACACAACGGCCAGCACTCGCGCTGTTGTTCCGCTCGGTACGGGGGAACAAGCCCCTCGCATGGCGTTCGGTCATTGCAGGCGACGCGTTGATGACCCAGAATGCGGCAGCGTTTTTGCAGATTCCCATTGCGTCGCTGACACGACACATCCGCACGATCCCATATCCGCTAATGGCAATCCAAGGAAACAGCGCTGGGGTGCCGGTTGGCACAGTGCCGTTAGCATCATTGGATGGGGTCGATGACCTGATGCAGATTGTGGATGGCGTACGCCCTTCGTCGGGGTCCGATCCTGTTGAGGCTATGGTCTCGCGCGGGTATGCGAACGAAGTCGGTATCAATATCGGCGATACATATGTGGCCACCGCAAAAGATGGACTGAGCGCCGTACAAGTACGCATTGTGGGTATCTGGCAACCCAAGAATGCAAAAGATCCGAATTGGCTCTATGACCCTGCAACACTAGCTGCTATGTTTGTTGTGCGGAGTGAAGATATGACGACCACTGTAGCAACGGCCTTCCCTGACGGGATTGCCCAAGCAGCGTGGTATGTCCAACCCGGTGATGTGACATTTGGCCCTGGCCAAATAAGGATCCTCGAGACACGAATCCGTGCATTGGCCCAAGAGATGGAAAAGATCCCTGCCAAATTAGAGCGAAGCCCGCTTACAAGCTTTGCCACGGTGAACGAAACAATCGCAGCGCTGACGCTCCGGACGGGGGTTATTTCGGCACCAATAGCGCTCCTCGCGTTCTTTTTCGTGGTGCAGTTAGCAACGCTGACCTACGAACGACGCCGCGACGAATACGCGTTATTGCGGAGCAGGGGGATGACGCTGCTCCGACTATTGCTCGTCGGAGGGGTAGAGTGGCTGGTGTATATTGCCATCGCAACACTCCCGGCAATTCCCATCGGGTTGTATGCGGCAGGAATCATGCTGCGTACGGAGTCATTCTTGCAGCTGAGTCCTACGATCGTGGCAACACCGGGATTGCCGATGCAAGCCTGGGGCGTCATGGCTGGCATGTGGGTAATTGTGTTGGGTATTGGATTGCGACCCATCGCGAACGCGAGCAGAAGGACGCTGAGTGACAGTGGCAAAAGCAGACGGCGAGATGCGGTCGCAGGGGTGTTCCGTGTTCTTTTCGAAGTAGTCGTCTGTGCAGCCGTGGGGTACGGCTATTACCAACTGTACCAAGCACCACAATCCGAAGGCGATCTTTTTTCAAATCCGCTGACGTTGGCCTTACCGGTGCTGGGGAGTCTGGCATTGGCGTTGATTGCCAATCGAATGCTCCCATTGTGCTTCGGACTGGGTCAACGCCTAGCCCGCAGGACGTCGTCACTCGTAACAATCCTCGCCTTGCAGACCATCGCCCGTCGCCCGGAGCGGCTGCAGACGACGATTTTACTCCTCACGTTGACACTTGGTGTGGGTGGGTATGTTGCGTCGATGGCAGCGACCGTCGATCAGGCAACCCAAAACGGCATCGGCTATCGCACCGGTGCAGACACCATTTTTGTCGAAACGGCAAACACCCAGCGCCCCCAAAATGGGGAGCAACCGAGTGGCGACGTCTATCTTTTGACCCCTTTGGGAGCTCATAGTGTGGTGCCGGGAATCGCATTGTATAGCGGTGTCGGAACCTATGCAGGGCAAGTGTCACTGGGCAGTAAACAACTCGCAGCAAAGGTTGTGGCAATTGACCGCGTCCACTTCGCTCGTGTCGTTCCACACTTTCGTGATGCATGGTTAGGCGAAGGCAATTCCATCGGTGCGTTGATGAATGCATTGGCACTTGCACGCGACGGGGCAATTTTGAGCGCGTCTATGGCAGGCAACACCAAAATCGGTGATAACGTGGCAGTCACAATCGATATCGACGGCACGCAAGTGTCCACCAAAGTCCGTGTCGTGGGCATTGTGACGGGATGGCCAGGCCAATACGACGCCGAGCAACCGTTTTTGGTGACGAATCAATCATTCATCTCCGAAGAAATGGGCTTCACCCCACCTGCTGATGTTTGGATGACGCGTGATGTCCAAATTCCCGTCAGCGATATCGTGGCTGCCGCACGGGGAGCCGGCATTCCGTTACTGGATGTCGTTGACCATCAGGAGCTGCTCCAACAAGAATTCCAACGCCCCGAACGACAGGGTTTGTTTGGGATGTTGAGCGTCGGTTTTATCGCAGCGAGCGGGTTGAGTGTGATGGCTATTTTTGTCAGTGCACTGACGGTGTTACGGCAACGGAGCATCGAATTGGGCATGTTGCAGGCATTGGGGATGGCAGCCCATGATGCACGGCGGGCGATTTACCTCGAACAAGGACTGATGGCAGGGTTAGGGATTCTGTGTGGCATCATCGCAGCTACCACAACGACGCGGAGTATTTTGCCATACCTGCGTGCGGGGGTCGCACCACATCCCGATACACCGGCCACTTCGGTCGTGACCGCATGGGGAACTCTCGGGCTGATGCTGGTGGTGTATTCTGCGGCTATGATCATCACTGCAGTCGTCGCATTCCGCGCTATACAGCGATTGCGCATTGCCGATGCCGTCAAACTCGGTGACGAAAACTAAGTAAAAGGTGCTCACGCGTGTCGGTTCACGGGTGACGCTCCACAAAAGGAACCCACACAGACACGTGTCTGTGTGGGTTTCGATGTACCACGCACACCGGAGTGCCGAGGACTCGCTGATCAAGTGAACGCAGGCACATTGAATCGTTCAGGCACCTTCGAGCGTGCCTTTTGCAAGGCTGACAGGGATTAGCGCCGGAAGCAGAGATTACTCCAATCACACCACCACGGTGTGGGTGACGGGGGTGGGGTTGTGGCGGTGGGGCGGCGGGTACGCGTCACCGTCGGTGTCGGAAGTGCAGTGGTCGCGGTCGGGAGTGGTGTTTCAGATGGAGTGACGAGGGGATCAGGGGTATCAGTCGGCCCAGCTGGAGTCGACGTTTCGGTAGCGGCGGGAACCGGTGTCTCCGTCGGGAGAGCGGTTGCAGTATGTGTCTTGGAAGGTGTTGGAACGGTGGTTTGTGTCGGTACCGTGATCGTGTCGGTCGGCAGCGGTACAGGTGTGGCACTCGGATACGGTTGTCGAGTCGGGCGTCGTTCTGTGGGTTCGACCGTTGTAGTTGGTTCTGTTGTGGCTGAAGCTTCAGGCGTGAATGTAGCGGCTTCGGTAGGCGTCACGGTTTCGGCAGGTTCTGTGGGCACGAGTGTGACTGTTGGTAGGTCAGTGGGAGGCTGTGGTGTTGCGTCCGTCGCAGGAGTTTCTGCGCGTGATTCTGGTTGCGTCCCAATCGGAGTAACGCCTTCTTGAGGTGTGTCTGATGGCAGTTCAATGTCACGCAGGGCATCAGCGAGTGTTGCATCTGTGGCAGGCAGGTCATCTGTCTGTTCGGTAACTACCCCGGCAATATCGCGTGTGCTGGTCGTGATGCGTATCGGTGCGGGATTGCTCCCATAGACGCTCACACCATTCGTCGCTTTATCTGCTTGGAGCACCAGCGCACCGTCGGGCAACAACGGGACTGATTCCGCGACAATCGTCACGTTTTGCGTGCCTTCGGTATACCCGACAACGATGTTGGGTTGTGTGGCAGTCGTACTCGCGATAGCTACCTGCCCACGTGCTTGATCGAGGAGAAGCGTGCTTTCGGAATCGGCAGATACCAACAGATTCTCGACAGAGGCGACAGCCCCTGGTCCAAACGAAGAAATATTCAGTGGAGTATCTGCAATACCGGTAATATTCAGCGTGCCGTTGACGTCTGGTGGGACTGCGATGGTAGGCATCCCCAATGGAGACCAGGGCGAGTCGGCACCACGTAAAAACGAAATCGTCGCACCTGGAATTTCGTTGGTGACGACACCAAGGACGATCCCGACCCGGCGTTTGAGGGCATCGACAAAATAGACCGACAACGGTACCGGGGTGCGCTGTGGTGTCGTGGCACTACTCGAAAAGAAGAAGGTGGTCAGATCATCGACGGATTCCACGGTCGGATTGCTGGGGCAAAAATGACAAAATTGCTTTTCCATACGTGGCGCAGCAGCGGTCAACTCCAGATTTTTGGATGTCGCATCGCCAGAGTAGGTCACCAGCGTGCCATCGACACTCGGTGCCGTGTATGACCAGCTGTTGGTACGTACATCGACCGAAATAGCACGGACGGCGTTCGGAATGTTGTTGTCGTAGAGTTCGATGACTGCACTTGTCGCGTCGGTATAGTGCATGCCGATAGGTGTCACCGTGTGCCCGCGTGAAAAATCTCGTTGGTACATGCCCACGGTAAAGAGTGTATCGATGTGTGCATTTGCATCCAGACTCGCAGCCAATGTGGCCAGGAGCGATTTGGCATCGATGATCGTGCGATGTGCTCGGGTCGGGAAGGTCGCTTGCGTTGCCCACCAATACGCGATTTCGCGTTGGAGGGCTGGGTTATCGACCAGTGTCAGCTGTGCGGTTTGTGCAGCACCAAAACTATCGGGCGACAAGATTCCATAGTAGAAGTACTGGCTCAGGACCGCCATACCTTCACAGTGGCCAGTTTGCATTGCACGGTTGATTTCTTGCATCCATACTTGCGCAGAAGGGATAAGGATACAGGGTGTTGTTTGATTACCGATGCAGACATCCGCTCCAAACAGGCGCAACACATCATCTGGCAAGAGATTGACGATGCGTGCGTCGAACCCGTAATTCCGAAACGAAAACCCATCAAACTGCGGATCAAATCCATTCGTTTTTGCGGGCAGAATTGTTTTGGTAAGCGTTGCGACGCTGGGTTCAACGGGACGCGGTGGCTGGCCGCCGAGTAGGTTCCCACAACCTGACAGGATGAAAACTATCAAGATGATGCGATAATAGAAACCCTGAGGCATATGCACCTAATTGTATAAACCTGAACAGACGCGTCAGAGCGTGGGGTTGTACCTTTTTCTTCTTCCATTTTACCACGGCAGACCAGCCAGAATCGAGGCAGTATGCGCAATGATTGGTTCTCAGAGCTTTATGCAGACACGCCAGCCATGCTAGATGTCGTCGCCCAACAACCCGGACCGGCGGGGGAACTCCCGTTGACCGATGATCTGCTCCGCAATAGCCCGAGTGGTGATTTATTTGGTTGGACACAAAATGTGGGGATGGGATGGGATCCCGCAGAATTGACCCAACCACAAGTGCTTATTTTGAGTACCCAAGGGGGGATCCGCGAAAACGATGGTACTGCTGTCGCACTCGGCTATCACACCGGGCATTGGGAAGTCGGATTGCAGATGCGTGCAGCCGCTGAAACGTTGCGAAGCCTGCAGTCGATGCCTTTTGCCGGGTATGTCACCGACCCATGCGACGGCCGTACCCAAGGGACCGAGGGCATGTTTGATAGCCTCCCCTATCGCAATGATGCGGCAATCGTTTTCCGACGGTTGATTCGATCACTCCCTACACGCAAAGCAGTAATCGGCGTGGCAACCTGCGACAAAGGGTTGCCTGCAATGCTCCTTGCATTGGCCGGGACACCGAATCTACCGACCATCCTGGTTCCCGGTGGCGTTACGCTGCCTCCCACTGACGGAGAAGATGCGGGTAAAGTCCAAACCATCGGTGCACGATATGCACAAGGGGAGTTATCCCTGTCAGAAGCAGCCTCGTTGGGATGCAGGGCATGTGGCTCCCCGGGCGGTGGGTGTCAGTTTTTGGGGACAGCTGCGACAAGTCAAGTGGTCGCAGAAGCACTCGGACTCGCATTGCCGCATTCCGCCCTCGCACCGTCTGGGCAACCTATTTGGCTCGAATTGGCACGTGCGTCAGCCAAAGCCGTTCTGCGTCTCCAGAAAGAAAAGCGCACAACGCGGGATATACTCACCCAAGGTGCAATCCACAATGCAATGGTGGTCCATGCAGCATTTGGTGGCTCAACGAACTTACTCCTCCACATCCCAGCAATTGCGCATGCTGCTGGTCTAAAGTCACCAACAGTGCATGATTGGGAAGCAATCAATCGGCAGGTTCCGCGCCTCGTCGACGTCCTCCCGAATGGACCACGCAACTATGTGACTGTACAGGCATTTATGGCGGGCGGGGTACCAGAGGTCATGTTGCATCTGCGTGCATTGGGATTGCTCGACACCTCGGTCCTTACCGTGACGGGTGAAACGCTCGAGACGGTCCTTGATTGGTGGCAACACTCAGAACGGCGCCACAGCATCCGTGCATTGTTGCGCGAACGCGATGGAGTCGACCCAGACGATGTCATCCGGTCACCTGCTGCTGCCCGTGCTGCAGGACTGACCTCCACCGTCACATTCCCTCGCGGCAATATCGCACCAGAAGGGTCGGTCATCAAAAGCACTGCCATCGACCCACGTGTGGTTGACTCCGATGGAGTCTATCGAAAAACCGGTCCAGCCAAAGTGTTTTTACGTGAACGAGATGCGGTACGTGCAATCAAGGGGCAGGGGAATCGGCAGGTACTCCCCGGCGACATCATTGTCCTCATCTGCGGTGGGCCACTCGGGACGGGCATGGAAGAGACGTACCAGGTGACGTCGGCCCTCAAACATATCAGTTGGGGTCGTGAGGTAGCCGTGATTACTGACGCTCGTTTCTCGGGCGTCAGTACCGGTGCCTGTATCGGCCATGTCGGGCCAGAAGCATTGGCAGGTGGCCCCATCGGCAAAATCCTCGATGGCGACATCATCCGCATTACGATAGATCGCAATGCATTGGTCGGGAGTGTAGACCTCATCGGCGCGGGAGACGTCGTCGGGGATGCGTCGACAGGTGATGCAATTTTGGCGGGTCGTCAGAGTCGCACCGATTTAGCGGCCCATCCGCTTTTGCCCGACGACACACGCCTGTGGGCGGCATTGCAACAGGCGAGTGGTGGAACGTGGGCAGGCTGTGTCTATGACGTGGATGCCATTCTCAAAAAACTCAATCCATAGCAATGACACAAAAAACCACCTCCGTTTGTGCGGAGGTGGTCGCTTGGGTCGTTATTCTGCGAACGGTTCTATCTTCATGGTGCCGATGGTGAGCTGGGCAATGTCTGGCTTGCGTGCATTGCGATTAAACTGGATCAGCACATCGCGATTGGATGCAAGCTTCAGCGCAGAGGTCTCGTCGAAGAGATCGATTTCGACACGATAGAGTCCTCCACGCAGATTCAGCACGGGCAGCGTGATTTTCAGCTGGTGGATTCCGGCGGTGTACGTCAGAGCCGGCTGGCCCATGTAGTTATTTTCGACGACGTTTTGTTCATCGGCGACGGATGTAAGCCGGATGCGTGGTCGGAGTTCAACAAAATCCACCAAGGTTTCGAACCGCAGGACCAGTTCGTACGTCGTGTTGGGTTCCCATTCGGTGAGTTCCGAGACTGATTTTGCGCCGATGATGTGTACCAGCGGACCGTCACCGTTGGCGGAACGTGACGCATGCAGTGCCCCCGCTGCTTTGGCGAGTTGCTGTTGCTGGGCAGCTTGCGAGTTCGCGTCGGCGCGGCTTTTCTCGATGATGAGGAACTTCGTGTAGGCGTCCTGAACGTCGATTACGGGGCCGTCACGCTCGATCCGCCCACCTTCGAGCCAAATACCACGTTCGGCGATACGGCGCACTTGATGCGCACTATGGGCCACCATCAAAAACGTCGACCCATCACGCACAATATCTTGGATGCGTTCTTCGCACTTTTTTTGAAAAATGAAGTCTCCGACAGACAATCCCTCATCTGCAATGAGCATGTCGGGTCGCATTGCAAATGCACACGAGAAGCCCAAGCGCTGATACATACCCGACGAATAGAGTTTGACAGGCTGCTCGATGTAGCTGCCGATATCGGCAAAATCACAGATTTCGTCGTAGACTTCGTTGACCTCCGCACGGCTTTTGCCCATTAAGGCACCATAGAAAAAGATGTTCTCGGAACCAGATAATTCCGGATGGAAACCCACACCTAATTCCAGCAAAGAGGTAATTGATCCGCGCACCGCAAACGTACCACTATCCGGCTTCAGGATGCGACTGATAATCTTGAGTAAAGTGCTTTTGCCAGCGCCATTGCGCCCAATCAGCGCGACGCGCTCCCCCCGATGGATGTCAAAGGTGATATCTGAAAGGACGACTTTGCGTGTTATTCCGACAACGGGTTCACCACGGATGCGGCTTCCGAGATTTCGCCACAGCGATGCCCCTTCTTGGCGCATTTCGAATGATTTGGTGATGTTATGGAGTTCAATAACCGGTTCCACGTTTTTTACATCCTCTCGATGATGACCGTCTGCATACGGTTAAAGACCCAATAGCCGACGATGAACACTACCAACGATGTAACGAGGCTGCGGAGCAGTGAATCCGACGCTGGGATGTTGGGTGTGGGCATCGACCCCACCGCCACTATCTGCCCGTAAAATATCTCGCGGTAGTACTCGATGAAGGACGCCATCGGATTAATCCAGCGGAAGTAGCGCGCATACGTGTAGGGGATGTTGGACATCGAATACATCACGGGTGTCAAAAAGAACCACAGGTGCAACACGATACCCGTTACATGGATGGTATCGAGCGTTACCACACTCATCCCCGCCAAAAAGAGCGACAAGCCCAAAATAAACAGCGTGTGTAAGAACAAAATAACCGGGAAGTACAGGCTGGACCAGGGCAATGGGAACTCCACATCACCCGTCGTAACGTAGCGATAGACGAACATAAAAACAAACAGCATCGGTAATGTGAGGAGGTAATTCGCCAAACTCGACAATACCGAGGCTATGGGAAGCACTTCGCGGGGGAAGTATGCTTTGCGGACCAGCGTATAGTTTTCCCAGAGACAGCGTACCGCATGGCTTACCGAATCGGTCGTGTAGCTCCAGGGGAGGAGCGCGACTGCCAAGAATATCGGGAACATGGGAGTTTTACTTTGGTCAAAAATGTAGCCATACACGACCCAATAGACGCACAATTGCATAATCGGGGCGACTTGGCTCCAGGCGAAACCCACCACACGGCCACGATAGCGCATTTGCAACGAACGACGCACCAGCAGCGAAATAAGAATACGGAAGCTCCAGATCTCGCGCACACGGGCCACGATACCGATGCTACGGTCGATGACTAGAAAGACGGCAGCGAATACCAACCCGCCACCGAGTGCCAGCACAAAGATCACCCACACCGCCATCACCGGGACTGTCTCAGCGGCGCGTGCAGTCACACTGCGCGAAATAGCGCGTGTGCTCGTTGGGTCGAATGCAGTTTGCGGGAATTGTGCTTCGGCAGTGCGGATAAATGAATCGATGTGCGCGATGCGGATAGCGTGACCGTTGACGTATTCGGGTGACGTGGATGCAGCCGATTCGAGGAATAATGTTTGCCGCGCAAATTCCATTTCGCGGAGGATATCGCTCCGATTGGCATCAGACAAGTCTTCAAATGGGGTGAAGGAGGTGACGACTTCGATGGGTTTCGCGAATGTAAAAACGCGGTCTTGGACCATACTCCGAAGAATCTGTTCGTACTCGGTACGAGCGGGCTCACCTTTGAGTGATCGGACCGTCTCCCACCCCAGCAGATTACGCAAAATTTCGCGGCCACCAGCAGCTTGCGTCGTGCGGATAAACGTATCTGCAAACAGATTCGCCACGGTCGTTACTTCTTGTGGGCGGATACCTTTGACGGTAATCGTAAGCGTCTGTGCATCCCAGGCCAGCGCCGCATCGAGTTCGACGGTACCAAAAGATGGGTAATCGCGTTGGATTGCCGTACGCGTCTGATACAGGATGTTTTCCATGTCTGCATCGGGCTTACCATCGGGACCAAACAACTCGCGTGCATGTTCAGTATCAATAATGACTTGGGCGCGATCGGTATAGCTGTCAGGAGCAGTTATTTTGCCGGGCAACACCAGCGCAAATGCGATAGCCACGGAAACAATAATCACGCTGAGAGAAAAGAAGTGTTTCTTGAGAAAAGGCAGTGCCATATATCGACCTTGTCGTAGCCCATGGGCCGTGCGGTGCTCGTGCGCACACACGAGCAAAGCGTGCAGAAGCGGTGCAATCACGCTGTGCCAGTATAGCATACCGTCATCGCGGGCTACCTGATGGGTTCCCTCTAGGCTTCTGAAACGTGTTATCGCTTCGACGCACGAAAGCCGGCTGCGAGTGCATCAACGTCATTGTCAAAGCACATGACACTGGCATTCCTAGTCATTGCGTAATACATCCCATCGGGACGATGGAAAATCATTGTCCGCGCGTTGCCTTTGATTTGGCCAGGCAGACAGGGGAAGGCATCAGATGCGACAAAAGTCGCATCCGGCGGTGTCGCTGGCACTGCCGCTGCGCCTGCTTTGTGGACAGGTGTCTCGGTCATCGCGAGGCTTTTATCTGGCATGACTCCGACTTCGGTTTGCGGTGCCGACTGCGAATCTGGTACGTTCGTCGACGTGCCGAGGGGAACGTAGGGCGTCGAGCCTGTGGCACTGTATGCCAGCACAGCGTATCCAAGTGAAAGCGTACAGAGCAACCCTACACTGATTGCCGTTATCCAGACGATTGGCTTGCGCCAGGCGCGCTGTGCAACAACGGGGGTGTAGCGCTTTACCCGGAATTCTTCGCGTTGTGCAATCACCATCTGTGTATGGTCTGCTTGGATCGACGAGAGCAGTCGGATGACATTGTCTGCCAGGCGGTCGACATCATCGAGCGAAACACTTGCTTGATGTGCCCAACGATTCCGGACCGTGCGGATTTCGTGGAGGAGTGAGCGATCGGTGTAACTCAATACGCGGCCAAACGTGCTATCCCAATGCGCAAGAATGATGCGCACCAGCGCTGTGGCATCGAGTTGCAGGTCGCGTGCATCGAGAGACGTGCGTAATTCTGGTGTATTTCGTAAAACTGTAAACCAATCGGCGCCGTGCGTACTCTTGAGAACCGTAATAACAAATGGCTCATACCCCTTGCGAAAATCTGCCAGGAGCTGATCAATGTACAGTCGAACAAGCGGATCCGGGGTCATACAGCCTCTTTAGTGTGCTTTGTGTACTGTACACCAAATTGTGGACGACATGTCAAAAAACCTTCTCGTGAAAGGAATTCGCAAACAGACGAAAGAGCGGCGTATCGGGATGGACATCCGCCACTGCAAAATCCACGATGGCAAATGCCCGTGCTGCGGGGCGTTCGAGGGCTACCCGCAACACCGTGGTGACCAACTGCGGATCATTGCCTTGTTCACCACAGCCCCATGCACCAAAAACCAACACATTGGCAGCGGTTCCTGCAGCGGCATCGATGATACGCTCAGCACGTCGTGCCATTGCAAGCGGAATTTCGGCACTGCGTTCAGGCTGGCGTAAATGCACATCTATGGCGTGTACTGGGGCTGCAGTCACGACATCCGCACTCCACGGTGCACGCAACAAATCACCTTCGTGCGTCCGGAATATCGGAACCTGTGACGAGATGACAATCGTATCATCACGGAACTCATCACGGATATCTTGGCCCTGCGCTGCTCCTTCGAGACAATACGCGAGGCTCGAAGAACGGATAATCGACTCGCGGTACAGTGCGGGCGATGTGCTCAACGGGTCGGTCAGCGTCGAACAATTCACGATTGCAACGCGGTACCCGAGTTTGTGACGTTCATGCGCGACTGCCAAAGTCGTTTGATTGTGGACGAACGCATGCAACTCCGGATATTTTGCCCGGGGCGGCGGAATCACTTGATGCGGTGTATACGTAAGTGTGCGTGCGCGTGCTTGTTCTTGTGCGTCTTCGATATAGACATCCTCGCCCTCTGCGTTGATGTATGCACCATGGTCGATGATTTGCTTCGTTGCATTGCTGAGCGAAATCACCACATGATCGTCGATGTTGAGATCGTCGTACGTTATCGATGGGATCTTGAGCGCAAGTTTTTTCTGCATACGGTCGTACGGCCTTACTTGTGTTATCATTATTGCAACGTATAACGTAACTATACCGCAATTTTATGTCCACATTTGTGGACGATAACAGAAAAATGCGTTTTCCATCCCACTTCTGTATTGTACGGATGGCATTCGCATGGAAAAACCGGGTTGTATTTTGTTATCGCAAACTTTTTTCCGCAGAAAGGAAACACATTAGATGAGTGCGATTTTTTATCACAGTGACACCGTTCAAACAGAGTGGGTATTCGATACGACTCGCAAGGGATCCGTAGTGGCCGCAGCACTCGCCGCGGCTCACCACACCATCTCGACACCGCATCTCATCACGCGAGAACTCGTGGAACGGTATCACAGCGCGGCATACCTCGATGCACTCCAAACGGGATCCCCACGCGAGCTGGCAGAATCACAGCAGTTTGCTTGGGATCCACAGACGTGGCAATCGGTGATTGCCCAAAACAGTGCCATGGTGGCTGCGGTACACCATGCACGAGGGCACGGACGCGCATATGCCCTTGCATCTGGGTTTCATCATGCACGCGCAGCACATGGAGCAGGGTTTTGCACATTAAATGGGCTTGCTATCGCAGCCGGTGAGGCACTCCGTGCAGGAGCGCGGCAGGTCGTAATACTCGACTTGGATGCCCACGCCGGCGGGGGGACCTTCAGTATGGTGCATGCATGGCCGAATGTGTTGCATTACGACATCCATACTGCATCATTCGACACCTATCGCGTACACGGGCCGCACCGACGCATTGCCATCAGTGAACCCGATGCGTACATACCTGCCGTCACCACACTCTTGACAGAGTTAGCGGGGCAGGTACAACCCGGTGATGTGCTTCTCTACAATGCTGGGATGGATGTGTACGGAGGCTGTGACATCGGTGGGTTGTTGGGCATCGACGAAGCAATGATTGCGCAACGTGAACAGGCGGTTGACTCGTGGGCACGTACCCACGGGCTTGCAGTGGCAGGATGTCTGGCAGGAGGGTATCACGGGAAACGATTCCCGCAGGAACTCTTGATAAAGTTACATGCAGACAGTGTGGTGCGATTCTGTGCGGACTAGCCGGTCGAATCTGCGTCGCCATCGAGCGTCGCATCGACGACGGACCACCACGGCACAGCGGGTGGTTTGTTTTTGCGGCGCACAGGGGTTGTCGTGGTGGCCCGCACAATCGGTGACCAGCGAGGGATGCGTTCGTTCCCGATCATCCGCGCGACGCCAGCCCGATTGGGGAAGTAGCGGAGGAGTTGTTGGAGGAGCACATCAGACGCCCCGTATTCCTTGAGCGCTTCGAGCATGTGAAGCAACGTCCCACCGGCACTCGCTGCCGGCAGATGGCGCATCACTGCGTTCGTTGCTTCGAGACGCATCTCGTGGACAAAACGCGACGTCTCGACTGGTTTGCTGTGATGCACATCACCAGATGGGGGCGGGGCAGACATACCGATGTAGAGTGCGCGCTTTGCACGGGTCATTGCCACATAAAAAAGGCGTCGTTCGGTTTCGATACTCTCCGCATTTTTGGTCGGCGGACTGCTCATTCGTGTTTTGTCCCACACCTGCAGTGAATCACTGAGCAGTACTGGCATGTAGCCTTCTTGGGCACGGGGGATGAACACATAATCGTACTCGAGCCCTTTGGTCCGATAGACGGTGGTAAACAGAATTTGTTGTTCTTCGGGGTACCCGAATGTATGGTTCAACCCAAGAAAATGCGTGATAAAATCGCCGACTGTTAACCCGGAGCTTTTGGCAAAATCAACAAATTGCATCACACAACTGATGCGATCGCTCGATTCCGAGCCATTCCCGTAGTAATTCGTGAAGTGGCTGGTGTAATTCGTCCCAGTCAATATGACCTGTAAGGCAATGTCAACCGGCTGCGTCTGCTTCCACAGTTCGTTGATGCGGATGAGTACATCAGCGAGGTCCCGTATACGGTCACGTGCGACTCGCGTCAGTGGTGAACGCTGCGGATCGGTGAGAGCGTGGAATACTTCTGCGACACTGCGTTGCTGACTTTTGGCATCACGCAACGCAGCCTTTATGGAGTCTGCGCTCACGAATCGGTTGGGCATATTGATAATCGACAAGACGAGATTCGTGGTGTCGCCATCAACCGGCTCGTGCCATGCTTCAGCGAGTTGCAGGTAATCGATGAGTGCGGATACTTCGCGACGTTCAAAAAAGGGACGCCGTCCGAGCACGCGGTAGGGAATTTTGCGATGCAGGCAGGCAGCTTCGAGCCCTTGGAGCTGCGAAAACGTCCGACCGAGGACGACCACATGCTGTGGTTCCCCGGTACGTTGTACCAACGACATCAATTGTTGACAGAGCATTTGATCACTTTCGGTGCTCTGTTCTGCCTGCTCGCGCACGATGAACACATCGGTCGTCTGATGGATGTTATGTGCAGTGAGGGGTTTGGCAACGCGAATAGTGTTGTTGGCGATAACATTGAGTGCAGTCTGTGCCAATAACGGACCAAAGCGGAACGAATGCGACAGCGTATAATCCCGCACTGGTTTGCCGAGCACCGTCCCTGTCATGTATTGCAAAATGAAGTCTGGCCGGGCACCACGCCATTCATAAATCGTCTGATCGTCGTCACCCACAACCATGATGTCTGCTGCACTGCCTGCCAGCAACTCGACCAGAGTCTGTTGGCCGGTATTGATATCTTGGTATTCATCGACAATCACATGCCGGAGGTGTCCAAAACATTGTGCACGAAAGGATTCGTGGGTTTGTAACAACTTGACGGCGATGGGGACAAAATCATCGAAGCCGATAGCCTGGCGTTGCTCACGCTCTTGTTCAAACCGCACATACACATCCACCAACGCAACATCCCCACTACAGGCAGCATGGGCGCGTTGTGCAGGGATTAATTCTCCCTTCCACAAGCCAATGGCAGCGAGAGCGACCTCGATATCGACGGTGTTTGGTTGGATGACCTCTTCACGCTCGAGTGTCTTCACGACACGATTCACCAAAATACGGGCTTGCTCGGTATCGTCTTCGATCCATTGTTCTTTGGGTTCGGCATAGATGCCGGCATCGATGGCACGTTTGATAATGCGGTATGCGCACGAGTGGAATGTATCGATAGCGGGTTGTTCGCGTGTAGGGCAACCGGCTTCATCGAGTTTGGCAGCAAATTGCTTGCGTGCCAATACATTAAACATCACCACCTGCACCGCGGTCCGGGTCACACCATGCGCCAAGAGGTGGATGATACGATGGACCATGGTTGTTGTTTTGCCCGATCCTGCGACAGCCAGCACACGTGCATGTGCGCCGCTCGGATGTTCGACGACTGACTGTTGCTCCGTAGTGAGTGCGTGCACGACTACCCCATCTGATGCGTTCATTTGTTCTAGTGTACCATGTGCATCAGATTGCAGAAAGATATCAATTGTGACGTTTTGCGTTATACTGTGCATATCACAGAAAAGAGGTTTCCCATGCAGTCTCTCGTGTATCGATTACCGCAGACGATGTATTCCGATGCATTTTGGGATCTCATCGAGACGCAGAGAAAGGACCAACAATCGCTGATTTTGACGGCAAATCGCGAGCATGAACGTTGGTTGCGCACGTACATGCCGCGACGTGCACAGGGCATCCAGACGATTAGCACGGTACAAAGCTATCTGCTCCGGGCGGTTACTACGGTGCAACCGCGGCGTGTGGTGACTTCCTATGAGCGGCGAATGCTCGTCGGGCGTGCCTGGCACAACGTCGGCGGTCCGCTCTACGACAGATACGGGCACCAACGTGGTGCCGACCGCGAAATGGCGGATATTTTGAGCTATCTCTCGAGCCAACGCACGCGCTGGTCCGCGACGACAGAGGTCGATGCAACGCACGAATTAGGTCGTATCTACTTGGCATATCAATCACTCATGGACGAATCCCAGGTCTTCGCGTATGACGACCTTGCACTCCACTTCAATGACCTCGCTGACTTCCGAGTCAGCGAATCCTTCCTCTGTGCACTCGAGCTCCAGAATGCGACCGCAGCCCAGCTCTCGGCATTACGCCGTGTGATGAGTTCGATAGGCAGTGGCGTGGTTGGTGCCTGGGTGCCCAACGGCACGCCGAAGCCAAACCCCATCCCCGAACAAGAACTGGTCGAGCGCTTCCTCTCAGAACATCCTCCGCTCACTTTCGAGGAATCCCTTCAGACGACATCTGCACAACTCATCGAACGGCTCGCAGGGGTACAAGGTACAAAACCATCAGTACGTCTCTTTGCCATGCCGGATTCGGTGCATCCACGGCGCATCGGTGTATTGACTACCACCGATGAACTGCAATTAGCAGCTGCGTGCGTCCGCACAGCTCTGGCAGCAGGATCCTCAGTAAGCGTCGTCTGCGCCGACACTGCGTTAATTGGCCCCCTCGAGGCGACACTGCGAGACCAGGGCGTCCCCCTTCCTGTGTTGAGCCCACCACATCAGAGTAATCCGCTGATACGCACCGCTGTCGGTCTGCTGCGAATCCGGCGTGAGGCAGACGCAGAACGAAAAGCAGTATTGACCCACCAGTTGGCCGCAGGAATCACACAACTCGACCGGGCCACGCCGCAGACGACAGGGCACACCGATCCACGTCCGCACTTCGTGCAAGAGATTACAGCGCTCGCCCAGAATTTGTCGCTCCAGGAACAGCGCGGGGCGCAATTTTATGCCGCAATCACGAAACTCGGCGTACTCACCAGCGTCTGGGCATCACCGTCGCATACTCCTGGGGATGTGCGGGATTTTTGGCTCCGTGAATGGCAAGCCTGGCTTACTCAGGTCGATCTGGTGGGCGACCTCGTTGACGGTGATGAGGGGCGACTCATCGACACGCTCCTGCAGCTCGATGCACATCCGCAACCCACACGCATCCTCCAACACAATGACACTCGCTTGACCATTAACGGACCGGACGGCGCACCACACGAAAAAGGGGAACTGATCGTCATTGGACTTCATGATGGCGTCGCTCCGCGCACACCACGTGGCTTCCAACTCGTTCTAGAGCACGACATCGCAGCGGCGTTGCGCGAGCCGCCGGCTGCACTCCCGGCACGCACTGATCGGGCTGCAACGCGCGAACGCGAACGGCGACGTGTCGCACAGATGGTAGCGTCAGGTGCACATACCGTGACACTTGGATTCGCATACAACGGTCTGAATGGACAAAGTATGCTGCCGATGGCGTACTTTGATGCCTGGGGTGCCGGTGAACTGGAGTTTGATCAGTATGGAAAAATAGACATCACGTCTGCTGTGCATACGGGCATGGCACGTATCACCACACTGAACCTGCCGACACCGTATACGGCCAAAACCGAGCAGACCGACCGCATCCAAGTTGTCTCTGACAATCATTTTTCGAACTCACAAATCCGAAGTTATCTGTCTTGCCCGCGCAAATACTTCTACGAAAAAGTCGCACGTGTCAGTGTGCCAGTAGAAGAAGGCGACGAAGCCAACTTTGCGCTGGGGAATCTGATGCACGAAGTACTCTGTGCTGCAATGGGCACGGGCGCGCTCGAAGAAGTCGATCTGCGTGAAGAGTCATTCGAGGTGTTTGCACAGCGATGGGCAGGGATGTCAGAGCGGGCAAATCGCATCCTCGATCATGCGCTCGCCGGTACCCCGTGTGATTTGGGCAATGGTCAATGCTACACCCCCAAAAACACATATCGTGATACCCTTGGCGGTGGATTGCTGACGATTTTGGCAGAAAAAGAAGCACGTGCGATGATTGCCCGCTGGATTGCTGCCGAAAACACTCACCTCAAACCTGGCCTGTCGCGCAGACCAATCCTGCTCGAGCATTCGTTTTCTTTTCAACTCGATGGGATGGAGATAATCGGACGTATCGACCGCGTCGATGTGGTCAAAACCGATGCCGGCCTGGTATACGAAATCATCGATTACAAAACCGCTTCGAAGGTACCCTCAGGCAACGATCTTTTGAAAGAATTCGCGCCGCATATCACCGCTGAGGCACCTGATTCCGAGAACGGAGAAGTCACCAAAGCAGCGACGAACTACCAGACATTGCTCTACCTCTATGCCAATCGGACAGATGCTCCCAGCAAGTTCCCACCTGCCACACGTATGTATTACGCATACATAGGCAAAAAAAGCACAGCCAGTGAGATAAACCCAGATATCTATCGCAGCATAGATATCCACCCGAGCGATGTGCAGGTACAGAGGGCTTCGAAAGGAAAACACTTCGTCCTGAGTGTCACTGCAGAGCTGCTCAAAACAACGGCCGAAACCACCCTGCGCGACACACTCATCGACATGCGTCACACGCCATACCCCATCAACCCCGGGCATGTCTGTACCTCTTGTCCATTCATCACCATCTGCGATGCAACGCTCGATGACCAGCAGGGAGAAGGGGAAGAACGATGACCACACCACGCCAATCCACCGACGTGCTCACCACACTTGCGGCTGCTCCTTCATCGGCGGTCGTCTCGATTATTGCTGGTGCAGGTACCGGCAAAACACGGGCACTAACGACTCGTTATGTCGCGTTACTGAAAGCGGATCCTACCCTGACTCCACAGGATATCGTGGTGTTGACGTTTACGGAAAAAGCCGCCACCGAAATGCGTGCGCGTATCATCCACGCAGTCGCTCGCGACGACCTGCTGTCCAAGCGATTTTCACGCATCGACATGGCAGAAGCCTGCATTTCGACGTTCCATGTATATGCAGCCACGTTGGCACTGCGTCACAGCATCGCATACAACCTCGACCCAGATGCACCATTCGCAGACGAGTTTGCGTCCGAAGCACTGCGAAAAGAATTGTGGGAGACATTTTTGCACCGTACCTGGGAACAAGCGGTAAGCCTACCACACGATGCAGTCACAGAGATCGCATGGAACAAAGACGCAATAAACGCGACGATTCATGCAATATTCGCGGATGCCAAGTCTCGTGGTGAAGACGTCGCCACCTTCCGTGCAGCAATTGCACCGACTGCGGCGCACTCAGAAGTTGCCCGTATCTATGTCGAAACACTTTCGCATCTGTATGCCGCCTACGATGAGGCACTCACCGGCGATGGGAAGCTTGATCTCGACGATTTGATTCGCATCGTCCCGGAACTCATCAGAGCGTACCCGCACGAACGGGCGTCTATCAAGGTGATTCTCGTAGATGAATTCCAAGATACCAACGGTGCACAGGATGCCATGATGCGGGCAATCACACCGGTCCATCACGGTCGCACGCCGTCTTCCCGATTCGTGGTCGGCGATCCACGTCAATCGATATACTTGTGGCGCCAAGCAAAACCGGAAAATCTCCAACGTGCAGATACGGAATCGCCACCCAACTATCGATTCACACTCCGCGAGAATTATCGTTCGCTGCAACCAATATTAGACCTCGCCAATCGTAGCCTAAAAGAGTATCAATTCCACAGTGACGCCGACCGTCGCGAATTTGATGCCAACGACACCCTCATCATGGGAGGAGCACAGCCAGAACTCCCCGTACCGAGCGACACCGTCATCCTGGCTGAGTATGGAGATGTCGCCACCGAAACACGGGCGATTATCAAGCGCGTCCAAGAGCTCCACGAACAGCACCAGGTCAAGTATGGAGAAATGGCCATCTTGGTGCGCGCACGGAGTGCTGCGCTACCGATTATCGCCGCCTTCAAACGTGCAGGTATTCCGTACGATGATGGTGCGTTGACCCCGTTTTTTAAAATTCCACTCGTCATCGACGCGGTACACACGCTCATTGCAGCGTCAAATCCCTATGCTGAGCTTTCGTTGACACGGACGCTCTGGCAAGCAACAGGGGTATGGAACGAAACGACGCTCGCTACCCTCCGTACTGCCAACCGAGGCATACCACTGTGGGACATCTTGCTCCAGCGGCGCCAGGATGCGCTCGCACAACAGGTCGCAGAGGCATTGCGGAGCGGATTCCGCAGTCAGTCGTACGCGCAGCCGAACACCTGGGCACGCAATGTCTTGGTCGAGACTGGGTTATGGAGCCGTGATGGACGTTATGGTCAACGCATACTCCAACGCCTGCTCACAGAATGTGTCGCCCATGCGAGCGGTGTACCTTCATTGATTGCTGATCTACACGATGCAATAGAGACTGGGCGCGATGTATCCGCACCAGAACGTCGCACCGATACGGATACGATCAACATCATGACCGTGCATGCTGCCAAAGGGCTCGAATTCTGTGCTGTTTTTGTGCCAAATGCTCGGGGTTTTTCATACAAAACGCAGACAAATGGGTTGACCTACAAAAACGGGACGCTCTTGCTCGAAGGCAAGGATCACGCAAGCCTCGAAGACTACCGCAGGCAGGAACAAAACGAGGTTCTGACGACGTTTTATGTGGCGGTGACGCGTGCGAAATGCTGGCTGATGGTGAGTAGCGAACGGCGCAAAAAAGATCCGGCCACGCGTGTGTTCTATCTGGTGCGTGAGCACTACGCCACGACGATGAGTCACGGCATTCTGACAGAATACTCGGCTCCACAGCAAGGCACCATAGGCGTACGCGGCGCGGAGCACCGAGACGCAGCAATCGTCTTGCCTGACCTTCCAAGCAAACCGGTTGTGGCGTTGACTCCGAGCACGATGAGCGAACTGGTCCTCTGTCCTCGGCGTTTTCGCTACACGAGACGCAGTGGATTGGCGGGTATGAGCAACACATTCATCGATCGCACAATGACTGTCACAGCGAGTGTCCCAAATCAGAGCGCGTATGCCTTACCGCAGCCGATCAGCGCAGAATCTGTGGAAGAGAGCGCAGAGGAGCAAACGCCCCCGACGGAACCATACTCGGATGACATCGATGCACGATTGCTGGGCACGCTTTTTCATCAGGTGTGTGAACGACATGCCCGACAACCAGAACAAACCGCACTTGAACTCGTCGACGCTGCAGTCATTGCACAAGCCGATGCGGTATCTGTAACGACCCGTACAGAGTGTCTCGCACTGACCGAACGCTATCTGAGAAGCGCCCTTGCACAGTCTGCACATCCCCATCTGGCACTCGAACAGCGCCTCAACTGGACGGTCGACCGACCCAGCGCACAGGTCCAGTTCACCGGCATTCTCGATCGCTACGACGGCACGACGGTTGTCGACTACAAAACCGATAGTGAACTCAACGGACTCGCGGAGCGCCATGGTGATCAGTTGCGCTTGTACGGTGCGGCAATTGCAGCTGCGTCCGGTTCGACGACATTGCCAACATTGACCCTGTATCACGCACGGAGTGGTACTGTCGTAAATGTCGACAATACGCAGACAGCGCTCGATGCAACGCTCCAAAACCTCGATGATGCGTTGCAGTGGCTGACCAGCGGTTCGTTCCCTGCGTTACCAGCATTTGCAACGTGTAGCCATTGCCCCGCACGATGGCTCTGCCCGGAGGGGCAAGCGCTGATACGCTGATGCGCAACGCAACACACCCAGCGCATTGCTCCATAGAGTGTTTTTTATTTCTTTTTGGGCTTGAGTGGCCGCATCGGCCAACGGTTCCCCGTGAACGACGTACAAACCTGTTGCATGGCGGCATCATGGGGGAAGTAGTGGCGTATGTGGGCGAGCAACCCGTCACTAGCCCCATGCTCGCTCAATGCTTCGGCTAAGGCCCCAGCATCAGAATCTGCACTCGCCAATAACTGCTCGGTCGCAGGTACCTTCATCTCGTAGACGAATCGAGACGGCGTCGCACTCGGTAATGCGTCGCGACCTAAGCCGGCAGGAGGGAGTGGGATTCCAATACTCAACAGTGATTTTGCCCGAGTGATAGCAACATAAAACAACCGTCGTTCTTCTTCGATCGCATCCGACGCAACGGGTATTGCCGTCGGGTCGTTGCGGTCATAGACCTCGGGCGAGCTCCCTGCCGCAGGCATGAACCCTTCCACCGCTGCCGGAATAATGACGTAGTCGTATTCGAGGCCTTTGGCGCGATAGACCGTGGTAAACAACACCTGCGCTTCTTCGGGTTGCCCGGCACTGTGATCACCGCTGGCCAGCCACTCGAGGTACGCTGGGGTCGACCAGCCGTAGTGTGCGGTGACGGCGATGATGTGGCGCACCGCAGCGGTGCGCTCTGCGGCTGCTTCTCCGCGCCCAAATGATCGGACAAAGTGCTCGTCGAGCCGCAACGTGGTGCTCAACCAACTCAGTACGTCATATGCAGGCGCGTCTTGGGTGAGCATACGCACCAACTGTTCACACAGGGCCATCAGCTGGTCGAGTCGGTCTTTCGTTCCTTGTGGCGTCTGCGCATCGTCGAACAGTTCGCGTAGCGCCTCCTGGAGGGTCTGGCCATTGACCTGTGCCCGTTGCAAGAGTTGCTGCATCCGATCGCGTGCCAACCCGCGCATCGGCGTATTCAGGATCCGCAGAAAACACACACTCACTCCTGCATTGACATCGGTATGGTAGGCGTAGCCGATCCGGATGTAATCAGCCAGAATCTGGTGCTCTCGGCGTTGATACACTGGTCCGCGCCCCAACACGCGATAGGGGATTCCTTCGTGTAAGCAAGCGACCTCGAACGATTGCAATTGGCCGAGTGTGCGCCCAAGGACAACAACCGTCTGGGCACCGTGCTGTGCAACCCACTCGTGCAATTGCAACGCGAGTTGGGTATCGACCACCCCCGCGGTTGCGTGTTTGTCTTCGACCACATCGACTACCGTTGACTGATGCCACTGTGCTGCTACAAGCGCTTTGGGAAAGCGCACCACATTCCGTGCAATCACGTTGTATGCGGTCTGCGCGAGCAACGGACCGAAGCGAAAACTCACGGTGAGTGGGTAATCGACGATGGGGCGCTCCGCAAGGCCGCTCCCAAATCGCGTCAGCAAATAATCGGGGCGTGCACCACGCCATTCATAAATCGTTTGGTCGTCGTCGCCAACGACCATAACGTCGGCATGCTGCCCGGCGACGGCTTCAATGAGCCGTTCCTGTCCATAATTAATGTCTTGGTACTCATCTGCGATAACGACCCGCAAGCCGCCGACGGCTTTCTGCCAGAATTCTGGGTGCTTTGTCGCAATAGACAACAGCACATCAACAAAATCATCAAATCCGATGGCACCCGCCTCGTGACGGAATTCCTCATACCGCGCATACACCAACGGGATGTCGGTGCTTGTCGCATGGGCAGCACGATCAGCACCCGGCGGGATCAAGCCTGACTTCCACAACGTAATCGCAGATGCTACTGCGTCGATGTCGACCGCACCCTCCTCGATGACACCTTCACCAACGAGCGATTGCAATGCGCGATACATCAGAATACGTGACCGATCGGTGGCCTCGTCCAACCACCATTCTTTCGGTTCCGGGTAGAGTCCTGTGCTGATCGCCTGTTTGAGCCAGCGGAAGCAAAACGAATGGAATGTATCAACACGCGGTTGATCCCGCTTCTCTGGAATGACTGCTTCTATGCGGCTACGCAGTTCGTTGCGTGCCAACGCGTTATACGCAAACACACGCACCGCGCTGGGTGCTACCCCAAGCTCGTTGATGAGGTGGGCAACACGTAGCACAATTGTCGTTGTTTTGCCGGAACCAGCGACTGCCAAGACACGGGCATGGTGACGCAAGGGATGTTCGATGACAGCAATTTGTTCGCTTGTCGGTGATACGGGTGTATGGTTCATAGAAAAAGCGCCGCTCCACACGGGAACGGCGCACTCCGAAGCTGAGATTAATCGACCAAAGACCGGAGATAACGAACAGACTTGGTAAACCCTTCTTCGGGGCCGAATGCATCGTCTTCGTGCTCCACCGAAATGACGCCGTCATAGCCTACTTTACGCAAGGTGGTGATGAACTCACCCCAGCGAATACGACCATATCCCGGCAACACATAGCGCCACCAGCCATCACCGTTGGAGCCGACGCGTGCACGACGGGTTGGGTTGACCCATACGTCCTTGGCATGCACGTGGAAGATGCGCTTCTGGAATTCACGGACACCATCGATATAGTCGATTTCTTGCCAATCCAAGTGAGATGGATCGTAATTCAAGCCCAAATGTGCATCAGGAAGCACTTCGAAAATCGTCTGAAAGTGCTCCAGGTTCTGCAAATTGGTGGCATACCAATTTTCGAACATAATCTTGACGCCTGCCTCGCGTGCAAGATCAGCCATTGGACGGAAGTGCTCAGGCAAGTCCTCTTTGATCGTGTTCAGACGGCTTTTGCCCTGCGTCGGAAAACCCGCCAACGCGCCAACTAACTCAACACCCAATTTCGGGGCGAGCTTGATGGCTGCTGGGAAGACCTTCTTGGACTGTGCCAAATGCTCCGCCGTCACACCCGTCATCATGGTGTGCCAGTAGCAGACAATGCTCGATAGGGTGATGTTGTTCTTTGCCAGCAATGCCTTTAAGTTGGCAATATCGCTGTCGGTGACGGTCGTCGCATCAAAGTTACCGCCCGGACCGACGTCGAGTTCAATTTGTTGGACACCGATAGAAGCTGCCCATGGAATGAATTTGTCCAATGGCTGTCGACTGACCGGAGCGGTCAAAACACCGACTTTCATAGTCTGCCCTTTCTGATGATCCCCGTTTATGTGGTCGATGGTCTGCTGACCATGAAAACCCTCGGTACCTGTTGCGTAGGTGATCGACTCCTTGTATGCGTTCCCATCGGTGACGGAGGGGATTCCACAATGTCGTCAATCGAGCCTATGCAGACGCAACGTTCGTGCGCCTATGGTACCACACTCTGTGATGGAAAAGGAGCAATCCATCCTTTTTCCCATTGATAAAAAACCGGCGCATGGCTCGGCCATGCGCCGGTTTCCGAGGTTAGGCTTTTTTGGTCGGCATTTGCAACGTAATGTCGCTTAATGCCTGCACACCTGTCAACGAAAGCTCTCGCGCAAAGTGACAGGCAACATAGTGCTCGTCACCGATATCGGTCAGTGGTGGTCGTTCGACGCGACAAATATCTTTTGCATAGCGGCAACGCGGGTGGAAGTAACATCCACTTGGTGGATTTGCCGGTGATGGAACATCCCCTTGCAATCGTTCCGGACGCGTACGAAGCCGAGGGTCCGCTTTGGGGATGGCGTTCAAGAGCGCTTCGGTGTATGGGTGCTTCGGGGTGAAGTAAAGTTTGTCTGTTTTCGCCATTTCGACGATATAGCCGACATACATCACCGCCACACGGTCGGAAATGTGTTCGATCACACTCAAATCGTGTCCGACAAACAAATACGCCATTCCGTACTTCTCTTGGAGCTCATCAAGCAAATTGAGGACCTGTGCCTGAATCGACACGTCGAGTGCCGATACAGGCTCGTCACAGATAATCAAGCTGGGATTGAGCGCTAATGCACGTGCAATGCCGATACGCTGTCGTTGCCCACCCGAAAATGCATGTGGGTAGCGTGTCATGTTTTCGGGACGGATACCGACTTCCTTCAGCAGTTCTGCCACACGGTCTGACAACTCGGTTCCTTTTGCACGGTGCTGGATTTCGAGCGGTTCACCGACAATCTGGCCGACCGTCAACCGAGGGTTAAGCGAGGTGAACGGATCTTGGAAGATAATCTGCATGTTGGGACGCAGCTTCATCATCGTTTCGCGGTCTGCCTGGGTCACGTCGATTTTGCCCAATACAGGATCGTTGAAGATGACCTCGCCTGCGGTTGGTTCATGGAGCCGCAAAATCGCACGTCCTGCAGTACTTTTGCCGCATCCCGACTCACCCACAAGACCGAGGGTTTCACCCTTGCGGATATGGAAGTTGATGCCGTCGACGGCTTTCACCATACCCGTGACGCGACGCATCAAACCAGTTCGAATGGGAAAGTGCTTTTTGAGGCCTCGTACCTCGAGCAACATATCATCGGTGGTCATGGTCACCTCACGAATTCAGATGGCAGCGTACGGTATGACCCTTGGCTGCATCGACGATGGTTTCTTCGGGCAAAACGGTGTCGCACAGTCCCTTGATTGCCACTGGACAACGCGGGTGGAACGAACACCCCGGCGTCGTGGAATACGGATCAGGGACGCTCCCCTCGATCGACGCCAATTTGCCTTTGCTCCGACCGAGGCGTGGGATAGACTGCAACAACGAAATCGTGTACGGATGGCGTGGCTCGTAGAAGATGTCATCGACCGTCGCCCGTTCGACGACGCGACCCATGTACATCACTGCTACTTCGTCGCACATTTGCGCCACAACACCCATGTTGTGGGTAATGAACATGATCGAAGTCCCGATTTCACTTTGGAGACCACGCATCAAATCGAGGATTTGTGCTTCGGTCGTGACATCGAGCGCAGTGGTCGGTTCATCGGCAATCAACAGTGTCGGATTACACGACAACGCCATGGCGATCATCGCTCGCTGTCGCATCCCACCGGACAATTCGTGTGGGAACGACATTGCAATGCGCTTTGGGTTTGGCATTCCGACTTTGGTCAACACTTCGACCGCTCGCTTTTGCGCTTCAGTCTTGTCGCTGGTCTGGTGGAGCAAGATTGCTTCTTCTATCTGATTGCCCACGGTGTAGCACGGATTGAGGGACGACATCGGCTCTTGAAAGATCATCGAGATGTTGTTGCCACGAATTTTGCGCATTTCGGGGCTGTTTTTCCCATACTCGAGGATGTTGATTGGCGGTTCTTGGCCTGCGTACTCACGGAACATAATGCGTCCCGCTTCGGTACGGCCCGCAGCAACCACTAACTGCATAATGGATAGCCCAGTGATACTTTTGCCACACCCAGACTCACCGACGATACCCAACACCCGCCCGCGCGGGATGTTGAAGCTCACCCCGTTGAGCGCCCGAACGACGCCGAGTTGCGTGTAAAAGCTGACTTTGAGGTCCTCGACACGGACGACATCGTCGTGGCTGGTGAGCTGAATCGAACTATTGACCGACGTTGATTCTGTAGTCATGTCCTACCTCCTAGGCGTACGGGTCGACGGCATCGCGTACGCCATCGCCCAACAGATAGAAGCTCAGCACCGCGATGATGAGCACTCCGACCGGGAGCAACATCCAGGGGTAGTTGGTGATTGCTTCGATGGTCTGCGCATCACGAAGCATGACGCCCCACGATACCGCAGGCGGCAAAATACCTAAGCCGAGGAAGCTCAACGCTGTCTCGGAGCCGATGGCACCTGGGATCGCCAACGTGCCAACCACAATGATATGACTCATCGCGTTGGGGATGAGGTGCCGAGTAATGACATGCCAATGTGAGGCACCGGCAGCGATTGCCGCTGCGGTATAGTCACTTGCACGGAAGGCCATAACCTTGGCACGGACTTCACGGGCCAAACCAGTCCAACCAATCATAGCGATGATGATAGTTATCAAGAAGAACCGCACCTGCACCGGCACACCCATGGGCAACGCCGCTGCCAAACCCAAGAACAACGGAATGTCTGGGAACGAGCGTAACAACTCGATCAACCGCTGAATGATATTGTCAATTGCACCGCCGAAGTAGCCCGAAGCCGTACCGACAATTGATCCAATAATGACCGAAATAAGCACGCCAACAAAACCCAAGGTTAAAGAGATTTGACTGCCCTTGAGTAATCGCGAAAAAACGTCTTTGCCGTCTTTGTCAGCACCAATCAAGTTAATCTGCGACCCTTCCGGTACACCAAACAGGTGCAGTTTCGAAGGGAAGATACCAAGAAAACGGTATTCATATCCCTGTACAAAGAACTCGACAGGAATCGGATTTTCGAGGTCAGGGGCATAAATCCACTCGAAGCGCACTTCGTCGAGCGTTTGTTTGAGGGCGTAGGTTACCACCTTACCGTCTACAAAACCAATTTGTGACGGAGGTGCCCACGCGTAGTTGGAATCGATGCGATTGTGGTCGTACGGCGCGATGAAGTCGGAGAACAACATGAACGTGTACAAAATGACCAGCATTATCAAACCAGCGACCGAAAGTTTGCTCTTGCGGAAGCGACGGACCATCAGCTTCCACTGCGGGATGGTACCGACATCTTCGACTGATGGTGCGGTATTGGGGAGCTTTGCTGCGTCTACTGCCATGACAAAACCTTTCTATTCCAAACGCACACGTGGGTCGACCCACGCCAGCAGAAGGTCGGAAACCAGATTGCCGATGAGCAACAGTGCGGACAACAAGACCAAAATTGTCCCTGCAAGGTACATGTCTTGTTGCCGCAGAGCATCGAGGTACATCGGCCCGATGGTGGGGAGGCTCAGTACTTGGGCGACCAATGTTTCACCGACGACCAGTGCGGGTAACAACGTCCCCAGCGAGGCAACGAGGGGGTGGATCGCGTTACGGACCGCGTGCTTCCAAATAACGATGGCTTCGTCCAACCCCTTGGCTCGTGCGGTCTGGATGTACTGCATATTGAGCACATCGAGCAAGTTCGCACGCATCACACGGGTGAGTCCTGCGGTGGCACCAAACGCGAGTACGAGCACCGCAATCCAGACGTGTTCGATGAGGTTGCGGAATTTCGCAAGCGACATCGGTGCATCTTGGAACTCCGAAGAATACAGCCCACCGACCTGTTGGTTGAGGTAGCGAGTAGCAATGATCAGCATCACCAGCGCAAGCAAAAAGCCCGGGATGGCGAGTCCGATAAATTGAAAGAGTGTGACCAAGTAGTCCGGGACCGTATATCGGTGTGTAGCTGAGTAGACACCAATGGGTATCGAAACAAGCCACGTAAACAGCAAAGCAAAGAGTGATAAGCCGAGTGAAATGGATAATCGACCCCAGATGCGCTCGCCGACTGATTGATCAGTGGCAAACGACGTGCCGAAGTCACCCTGCAACGAACGACTAATCCACTTGAAGTAGCGGGTGCTGAATGGCTGATTGATGCCATATCGCTCTGCCATGGCTTTCATCTGATCGCGCGAAATGTCACCGCCCATTGCCCGCATTTTGGTCAATTGGACGTCCAAAATAGAACCTGGGGGCAGCTGGATGATAAAAAATCCAACGAAAGATACCACTACGAGCAGCACCACCATGTTGATGAGCCGTCGGGCAATGAAGTTCAGCATACATCGCTCCCACTGAGGGTTGGGCAACTCTGCCACAAAAAAATAGAGACATTGGGAGAGGGAAGAGAATGGGGAATCCATGGGTGAGCGAACTCACCCATGGATGATGTGGCTATGCCACGTGTGGACTAGGCGTGGTCAGCTGGGTTGGCCCAGAACCAGGTCTCTGGATCGTACGTTGCCGGAGCAGGAATGATCCATGGATTCACGAATCCACCCAAACCTTCTTTGAGCAAGTCATCGCGGGTTGGGATGTTCTTCATGTCGGCATGTGCCAAGATAATACGTGGTTGGTTGGTAATCGTACCGGAGAAGTACGGTCCACCCTCGACGTGTACCTTGATCATGTCCCACACCATTGCATGGCGCTTCATGACATCTGCTTCGACCTTGGTCTTGTCATAGATTTCATAGAGCTTGCCGATGTTGGCGTCGAAGTCCTTGTCGGTTGGCAAGATACGAGCTGGTGAACGCTTCCATGGGTCGAGATCCTTCTCTTCACCCTCGGTTGCGGTACCACGAACGTCGTACCCCTTACCGTGGACCGGTGCCCAGCGATCGCCTTCGATGGGAACGACCCACTGTGGGTATACCAAGTGGTTGGGGCCGTCGCCGACTTCCCATGCCGTCTTCATCATGATTTCGCCGGCGCGCCACTTTTCGTCGTACCCTTCGTTTGGAATTGGGGTCAACGTTGCATCGATACCGATCGCTGTCCAGTTCTTGATCAAGCGCTCGTTCTTCTGCATGTGCTCGCCGTTCGGGCTCTCGTCTGCTGGGTAGGTGACGAGAATCTTCATCGGGCTACCATCGGTCAAGGTGCGCTTGCCGTCAGCACCCTTCTTGTAGCCGGCTTCGTCGAGGATCGACTCTGCTTTGGCTGGGTCGAAGGACTTGTAGCTATCGCGCCATGATGCGTAGGCTGCTTTGGCTTCGTCGTTGAGGTTGTATTCGATGGCCTTGGGGGACATCGTACCGTTGCTCAACTCACCGAGACCGAAGTAGACGGCCTTCTGGACGTCTGCGCGGTCGTAGGCCAGTGACAATGCCTGACGGAACTTCGGATCGCGGAATGCGGCGCGAAGTGCTGCGTCGGTGTAGTCGAAGTTGAAGAAGTACATGGAGCCGGTACCCGAACCCGAGTCCCAGAACATGGTGTTCAACTTGCTCTTCTCAGCGCCGTCTTTGAAGTCCTTGATGTCGCCGAGCGTCTGGGTGTGGAAGTGAGCATGGTCTACCTGACCGTTCAGGTATGCCAACTTCTCGGTTTCCTTGTCCTTGACGTAGGCTACTTCGACGGTGTCGATGTATGGCAACTGCTGGCCTTCGGCATCGACACACCAGTAGTATGGGTTGCGCTCCCAAACGGTGCGGACACCGTCTTCGAAGACCGTCATGTACCAACCCGACATGCGTGGGCAGTCTGGATTGTTGAAGCCAATCTTCTTGGAATGCTCTTCCCAGTCCTTGAACTTGTCTGGGTTCTTGATGGGGCTGAACTGCTCCATGTAGTGGCGTGGTGCATGCCAGCGTGGTCCGATACCTGCGTTGACCCACATGGCGATGCGGTCTGCAGTCAACGGTGCTGGTGCGTCGAACACCATTTCCATGGTGAAGTCGTCGACTTTGTTGATTGTTACCAACGTGCCCTTGCCCGAACGAGCTTCGTCGGGTGGACCTTCGACTGGCTTGAGGCCTTCTGGGAAGCCGGCTTCTTTACCGTTGCCGCCGACCATTTCTTCCCACCAGTACATGATGTCGTTCACGGTCCAAGGCTGACCATCGGACCACTTCAAGCCCTCGCGGAACTTGAACGTCCACTTGGTTGCGTCGGCACTTGCTTCCCAGCTTTCCGCCAAGCCAGGTCCAATTGCCAAGCCGTCCTTGAGGTAGCGCAGGATTGAGTGACCGTACATGGACTCGTGCTGGAAGCCAGCAATACCCCACGTGTTGGCATATGCTTTGCGCATTTTGCCGCCGTACTGACCGGTGGTCAGCCATGCGTGAGGTGGGGTGTAGGGGTTCTTTGGAAGGCGCTCGTCGACGTTTGGCAGCTTGCCTGCGGTCACGAGTTCGGCCAGCTTGGGCGACTCTTTGTACTTGGTCGTTACGGCTGGTACGGCGGTAGCCGCCGGAGCTTCTTCTGCTGGTGCTTCGGGAGCAACAGTTGGCTCAGCAGTGGCAGCGCCACCACAAGCAACGATTGCTGCGCTCGCAGCGCCCATCGCAGAGTACCGCAAGAATTTGCGGCGATGCAGCTTTGCACTCATGGATTTTCCTCCTTGGCATGCGTTCGGCAGGCGCCGGGGTCGCATACACGCGAATCTGGGAATCGCTCGAAGCCGGCTCCTCGTGCGGATTGAGGAACCATACGCGTTGCGTATGTGTCAGCTTGCTGAGATTCTATTACCGCAGATTCTGTTTGTCAACTGATACAGCACGTTTTTCTTGTGAAAACGCAATCTCTCCACCCCATGCTCCACAACACATTACATGACTTTGTCGCTCGTCGGATGTGTTTTCTCTGAGGATGTTGCTGTTGACGTACAAATTCATAAGAAGAGCTTCCTTTGCCGGTGAAAAAGCCTCATCTCGAAGATGACGTCGCGGGGAATAACGCCTGTAGGATTTCTTTTTCTTTGGGGAAGTCAGCGATCGTTGTCGCATACCCTGCGAGCCGCACGACACCGCTGCCATCAAGGACAAACGTCGCCGGCATTTGCATCACATCACCATGCGAACTTCCCATGCCATACCCTGCAGACAGTGCCGCGACACCCTCACGGAATACGTGCCCGTTGACGTATGCAGTCAGATTCGCGCGACCAACGGCGTAGGAACGGTAGACCGACTGATCAACATCAGCCAAACACGTCACTCCCGGTGCGTACCGTGTGCCCGCCTCAGCGGCTTCGTCTGGAGTTCCGGTACCGATAGCAATCCCGGCAATTGGAAAAGCACTCCCGGCAACCATCCTTGCTACACGAGCAAGTGCCTGACGGCAAAATGGTCAGCCAAAATGTCGCAGAAAGGTCACAATCGCAGGGCGTTGGGCTTGTACACCCTGTAACGTGTAGACCACTCCCGCACTATCGGTTAATTCCCATGCGGGAGCGGTGTCACCGACGCGTAATATTCCGTTATCCATAGGTACCCCTTTTCTACGCATACTGAATAACCTTTGATGAGTATATACACAATACGCATAACCCTGCAGTTCGGCATCGTCGTGATACAATACAATCACGTTTTTCACCGCAGAGGAGCACCCCCATGAGCGACAATCGCCGCAGTCGAATGATTACCGAAGGCTTTCAACGGACGCCAAATCGGGCTATGTTGCGTGCCGTCGGATTCAAAGACGAGGATTTTACAAAGCCGATAATTGGTATTGCCAATGGGTATAGCAACCTGACTCCCTGTAACGTACAGTTAGACATCCTTTCAAAAGCGGCATTCGAAGCAATTAAAGTCGCCGGCGGGATGCCCATGCTGTTCGGCGTCGCAACGATTGCAGACGGCATTTCTATGGGTACCGAGGGAATGAAGTACTCCCTTGTTTCTCGTGAAGTGATTGCCGATTCGATCGAAACAGTCATCAACGGCCAAGGTATGGACGGTGTCGTGACCGTCGGTGGTTGTGACAAAAATATGCCTGGTGCCATGATTGGTATGGCGCGTCTCGACGCACCCTCCATCTTTATTTATGGCGGCACCATCAAACCAGGGCACCTCGATGGCGAAGATTTGACCATTGTGAGTGCCTTCGAAGCAGTCGGTCAGTACTCTGCCGGCAAAATCGACGCTGCACGCTTGCTCCAGGTCGAAAAGAATGCCTGCCCTGGACCAGGGTCGTGTGGTGGTATGTACACCGCCAACACCATGTCTTCGGCGATCGAAGCTATGGGGTTGAGTCTGTTGGGCTCGTCGACAATGGCTGCCGAAGACCAAGAAAAACTCGATAGTGCATATGCATCGGGGACGGTATTGGTCAATGCAATCCGCAAACAAATCATGCCGAAGCAGTTGTTTACCCGCAAAGCATTCGAAAACGCTATCGCCGTCATCATGGCGACAGGTGGTTCGACCAATGCCGTGTTGCACTTGCTCGCGATTGCCCATGCTGCGAATGTCCCGTTGTCGATCGACGATTTTGAGCGCATTCGCGCCAAAGTGCCGGTCATCTGCGATCTCAAGCCATCCGGAGCATATGTCGCAACCGATTTGCACAAAGTCGGTGGCACTCCGCAGGTCATGAAGATTCTCTTGCACCGTGGCTTGCTCCATGGCGATGCAATGACGATTACCGGTCAGACGATTGCAGAGTCGCTCAAGGATGTGCCCAACGAACCCGCGCAGGATCAGCGCGTCATCCGCCAATGGTCCGAGCCGGTCTATGAAGAAGGTCACTTGGCGATTTTGAAGGGCAATTTGTCAGAAGAAGGTTGTGTTGCCAAGATTTCGGGCGTCAAGATGCCAGTTATCACCGGTCCCGCACGCGTCTTCGAATCGGAAGAGTCCTGCCTCGAAACCATCCTCAAAGGCGGCATCAATAAGGGCGACGTGGTGGTGATTCGCTACGAAGGACCCAAAGGCGGACCCGGTATGCGCGAGATGCTCGCGCCAACGGCTGCCATCATCGGTGCCGGGTTGGGCGATTCGGTCGCTTTGATTACAGACGGTCGCTTCTCGGGTGGGACCTACGGCATGTGTGTGGGGCATATCGCCCCTGAGGCTGCCATTGGCGGCACCATCGGTGTCGTACAAGAAGGCGATTCGATTACAATCGACGCCTACAAACGCCTCATCCAACTCAATATCAGTGACGCCGAACTGGCCGCCCGCAAAGCAGCCTGGAAGCCCTTGCCGGTACGCTATCGTCGTGGTGTTCTGGCCAAATATGCCAAACTCGTCTCGAGTGCGAGCCTCGGCGCAGTTACTGACTTGGATATGTAAGTGTCGCCGCGTGCGTTCCATACCGCCGATCGACGGTATGGAACGCATATGATACCGTCCCGATCTTGATTCTGGCAAAAAAACCGCGCTAGGCATTGGCATGTCACACATCCCGTTCATTCAGGCTACAAATTTAGTCCGTATCTTCCGGAGCGAAGACGTCGAGACATTTGCGTTGCAAGGTCTTGATCTGACCGTGCAACACGGCGAAATGGTCGCGCTCGTTGGGCCTTCAGGTGCGGGTAAATCGACCTTTCTGAATCTCTTATCTGCGTTGGACCGACCCGATGCCGGCACACTGGTCGTGGGCGGGATTGATATCGTCGCTGCGACCGACCGGCAGCGCGCCGAGTACCGCCGGAGCAGTGTCGGCTTTCTCTGGCAACAAACAACACGCAACCTCATTCCCGGCTTGACCGCACGCGAAAACGTCGCTCTTCCTGCGTTACTAGCAGGCGTCACCCCGATTGAGGCGTACACGCGTGCAGACGAACTCCTTGCGGCTGTCGAAATGGCAGATCACCGCCATCGTGATCCGTTGCGGATGTCCGGTGGCCAACAACAACGCATCGCCATTGCTACCGCACTCAGTTGCAAACCGCCATTATTGCTTGCAGACGAACCGACCGGTGAAGTCGATTGGGCAAGTGCTGAGCGGATTTTGGCACTGCTACAGACTCTGAGACGGGATTATGCGTTGACGATAGTCCTCGTGACGCACGACACACGTGTCGCAGCGGTTGCAGATCGGACCATCGCGATCCGAGACGGGCGTACCAGTAGCGAACGGGGTCACGACGATATCGAAACCGTCGTGGTTGATGCCGCTGGACGATTACAGCTCCCTGGCGAGTTGCGCCAACGCATCGGACTCGCTGCACGGGCGACGGTCGCGGTGGTCGACGGCGGCATCATGGTCCGTCCGTGGGGAGCGCAACCGCTCCAACAAACCCCAGAGAGCGATACATGATCGACATTCAACACGTCCGGAAAACTTTTGCCACGCCCGATGGCGAAGTCGTTGCACTCAACGACGTCACCCTCACCATCGCCACGGGTACCATGGTGGCGTTAATGGGACCAAGTGGGAGCGGAAAAACCACCTTGCTCAATCTGATCGGTGCGATGGACACGCCGACCAGCGGTAGCGTCACCATCGATGGCGTGCGGGTCGATGGCATGGGTGCCGAAGAGCGCGCGGTCTTCCGCCGCGGCATTGGATTTGTATTTCAGCGGTTTGCACTCATCGCTACGGCGTCAGCATACGAAAATATGGAATTTGCCCTCCGAATTGCGGGCGTCGAACGCCAATTGTGGCACAAACGAATCCTGCATGCCCTCGATATTTTGGATATGAACGACCATGCACACCATCGCCCTGGGGAATTATCCGGCGGGCAACAACAACGCATCGCCGTGGCGCGGGCTATCTGTATCGAGCCCAAAATCCTCATCGTCGATGAACCAACCGCCAACCTCGATTCACAACGTGGCGCCGCAGTGCTCAGCTTGTTTCGTTCCTACGCTGCCAATGGCACAACAATCGTTATGTCGACTCACGATCCCACATCCGAAAAGTACGCCACAGATATTTGCCGACTCCGTGCGGGGGCCATCGAGCAATACATACGCACTGCTGCTCCTGGCGTTGCCTAAACGATCCGTTGTTAGGAACAGCACACCAAACGACCAGCCGAATGGCTGGTCGTTTTCTTGTGATCAGACTTACATCAACACCTTGAGAATGATTACTTAGGTACGTCGTAACACAAACAACACCGCACTCGCGCGCAAGAATATCGAACCGATAAACAACACCGAATAATGATTGAGCATATACCCCATCAGCACAAACTCGGTGCCACGTAAATACTCTGCGATTATTCCGCCAGCCAGCCCCGAGAGAACGACGCCAATGCCCGTAACCGCACCATAGGTCGCGAGATACGCACCGCGTGCATGTGTCGGGGACTGTGCCATCGACATATTGGCGAGTCCCTGATTGATTCCCGGCCAAAACAAGCCTGCACCAAGAGACGTTCCAAAAAGCGGCCAGAGATACCCAGGGCTCGACAAAATCCACCCGAGCGGGAGGGGAATGACACACGCAGCACTAATCAGCATCACTATCCGGTCGCCGTACCGGTCCTGCATCCTGCCGATAAACGGAAAGACGACCATCGACGCGACGCTGGTGACAATTCCCATATACGCGAGGTCGGCAAATGACATCTTGAGTGTTTCGATACCATAGGCACTAAAAAACGGCCCCGCGATACCCACCACAAATGCCCAGATCGTCCCCGAGACAATCAATGCACGATACTTGCTATCTGCGAGCGGAGCTACAAACATTTCGCGGAGTGACACCCGCGGTCGTCGTTCCATCGGTGGCTCTGCTTGCATACGCAACAGAATAATGCCGACCACAGCGAATATCAACCCAAATCCGAGTGTGGCAGCATACGCAACCCCCTCGTTGGCAGTCCGTTTGAAGTAGTCCAAGGCGTACCCTGACCCTAATCCAGCTACCATCGAAGCGAAGCTGGCAACCGTATTCCGAATGCCGAAATAACGGCCGCGGCGTTCGGGAGGCACCAAGTCACTCATCCAGCTGGACCAAGTATTCACGGCGATACCAAACAGTGCCGCTGCAATAACCTGTAGCACAACGAAAATCGTCAAACTGACGGTACTCGAAAGCTGCCACAGTGGGAGCAATGCAACGGGAATCCAGACGGCTCGGCTAAGCCCCTCACTCCACACCGACAGCACGCGCCGATTGCCGGTTTGTTCTTCGAGATACGCGCCGACGAGCTGCATCAGTTGGGTGATAAACGGAAGCGCCCCGAGTATCCCCAATACAAACGGCCCTGCACCGAGATACAGTGCAAGGCCGGTGACCAGTCCGTTCGAAATAATACTGATGAAAATACTGGCAAATGCGCCTTCGTAGATCGAAAGTCGAAGGGCACCTTCACGAGCAGCAGGCGTCAAAACGGTGGGTTGCATAGTGGTCCAATTACGCAGTGATGTACCTGCAGAGTACCATAAAACAGGACCCTCCCGTCGACTTATTTGGTTGGTGCGTTGCTCGCTAACTTGCGAAATAACTCGCGATCAGATTCAGTCAGTGCGCTTGGTAGCACGACATCCAAAGACAAGTACAAGTCACCGCGTTGGGTGGCGTTGCTCCGTAACGGCATACCCTGGTTTGGGATGCGGTGGGTTGCACCATTTTGTGAAAGCGCTGGTATTTTGAGTGTCAGCGACTTTCCGCCCATAATCGCGACCTTGACTTCACCGCCGAGAATCATATCGTAGAGGTCTACTGGTACCTTGGCAGACAAATCATTGCCATTGCGCTCAAACCGCTGATGGTGCGCGATATTAACAACCACAATCAAATCACCACGGCGGCCACCGTTGAACCCAGGAGCACCCTCTCCGGGAATACGGATGCGCCCTCCAGATTCGATTCCTGGTGGAATTTTGACCGTTATCGAGCGGGGCTGTCCACTCGGCGCATGAAATTGGAATCGTCGTTCCGAACCCGTAAATGCTTCCTCGAGTGTTACTTCGACCTTTTGCTCGACGTCTTGCCCTTGCGAAGATCTACCCCGCGGATCGGTGCCACCAAAAATCGATTCGAAGATGTCGCTGAAGTCGCCCCCTTGAAATCCGCCAAACGGATTCCCGCCCGCCCCAGGTTGGCCACCCGGAAAAGGACTGCCGCCCGGTTGGTTGGGTCCTGCAGCGCCAAAACGATCGTATTGGGCACGTTTATTTTTGTCAGACAAAACCGTATTCGCTTCACTTATTTCTTTAAAGCGAGCCTCGGCTTGTGGGTTATTCGGATTGACATCAGGGTGAAATTTGCGGGCCAATGCGCGATATGCTTTGCGAATTTCTTCTTCGGTTGCATCGCGCGGAACACCGAGCACTTCGTAGTAATTCCGTTGCGCCATGAGCGCCTCCATCCCGGTGTGAATCCACCATGCGTGACTTCTATAGCGTACGAGGTCATATCGACCGCGTCAAGCAATCGCGCGTTAGAAAATTGTATATATTGTTTCGATGCTACGGCCGGTCAGATGCAACATTTGGGAGGTTGCCATGTATACTAGCCGTACACGGCAAAGACGAGGAGGTCTTATGAGCACTCCGTTGCGAATTTTGATTATCGGTGCACATCCCGACGACTGTGAATTCACTGCAGGCGGTACCGCCGCACGCTGGGTCGCACGTGGCGATGTGGTGTGTTTTGTCTCGTTAACCAACGGAGATGCCGGACATCACGCACTCGGTGGTGGTCCTTTGGCTGCAGTTCGACGACGTGAAGCAGACGCAGTGGCCGCCTTGGCTGGGGTGCAGTACATCATCATGGACAATCACGATGGTGCATTATTGCCGACGCTTGAGGTACGTCACCAAGTCATCGATCTGATACGTTCGTTCGATCCAGATTTAATACTTTCCCCACGGCCGAACGATTACCATCCGGATCATCGTTATACTGCCCAAGTTATCCAAGACGCTGCGTATATGGTGACCGTACCAAATGTACGTGCTTCGGTGCCGAATTTGATGCGCAACCCAATCATTGCCTATGTCAGCGACACCTTCCAAAAACCAAACCCATTTGTCCCCGATGTCGTTGTCCCAATCGACGAGACCATTGCACAAAAAATCGCAATGCTCGATTGTCATGCGTCACAAATGTATGAATGGTTGCCTTGGAACGGTGGCTACCTCGCAGACGTTCCACTCGATGCAACTGCTCGCCGCGCATGGCTCGCAGAGCGCCTCGATGGTCGAATGCGCAACGATGCCAACCGATATCGCGCTGCATTATGTGCCCGATACGGTACAGAACGCGGCAATGCGGTGGTATATGCCGAAGCATTCGAAGGATGTGAATATGGCGCTCCCCTCGATGCAGCGGCTATCGAGCGACTCTTTCCTTTTCACTAAATAAAAGCACCGCCGGTGTTGCGCTGCAACACCGGCGGTTTTTTGTATGGTAACTCTACCATTCCGATTGGAGGTTGGGTTCGCCACGACTGAGGCGCTGTGCGAGACGTAACGCACCGACCGTCGGGTCGGGGACGACAGTCAATCGCACGTTCATGCCTTGGGTGGCGAGTGTTTGGATGAGCATCTGCTGCAAAATCTCGCTTTGGACGATCATCGAACCAGCAACCGCAACGGGTACCGGCCCCGAGAGGTTGAGTGCGTTACCGACGGTTCGTACCATCGTTGCAAGCTCGTGCGCTGCACGGGCAACGATATCCTGCGCGACCGCATCACCTGCATTGGCCAAATCTACCACAAGCGGACCGATATCTGCCATGTGCATGCGTGGATCAGACGATCCATACAGGAATGTAATCAAATCTTCGGGGACCGTCAGATTCCAATGCCGCAACAGCGCAGGCAATATCTGTGTCTGTGGCCCGCGTCCATCGGCCGCGTGTGACGCAGCCCGGAGTGCCATGACCGCAACGTCGTAGCCGCTGCCTTCATCACCAAAAAGATATCCCCACCCTCCGGCGCGTACGGTTCGTGCGTGTGCATCACGTCCGACTGCAATCGAGCCTGTACCGCATATCAAACCCACGCCGACGCCGTCTGGTGTCCCTGCAGAAATCACGAGCCATCCGTCGTTGGCAATCAACAGATGCTCGGCAATATGCTGTTCGGCTACCCACTGACGGACCATCTGTTCATCTTCACCACGACTCACCCCAGCCACACCCATACACGCTGCCAGCACTGGTCTGCGTGCAAGCTGCGCATCCGAAAAAGCCAAGCCGATGGCAGTATCGAGCTCTGCCAGGGCAGTATGTGCCGCATGTGCATGGAAGTTACTCCCACGGCTTCGGCCACGCCCAATTATTGCTCCGCTACGGGCGTCCCCAAGGAATGCGATAGTTTTGGTTGCACCACCGTCAACACCGAGGATGAGAGGAATATCGTGATCTGACATGCTGATTCCACACAAATAACGGCAGCGCATGGCTGTGTAGGAGGTTGCGTTGTAGGCACACAAAAGCATGGATAATCTTATGCCTTCAAGATAGCGCAGACATGCATGCTACCGAGAACATTATACAGAGATTAGAGATGTAACCCGTAATATGCATTAATCGGGTCTTGGTACCCGCTCACGTCGCCGGCCAACACTTCGCTGAGGGTGACATGCCGTCGACTATGCTGTGATTCGAGTATTGCGTACGCTGCAGCAAGATCGCGGAGACCTTCTGCTGCGCTCGTCTCGGGCTGGGTCATAGTGGTAATAGCCTGGAGCCAATCGTACTGTGAGATTGCTGCCGCATCCGTCAGACCAAGCGGGAACCATTGTGCACGGTGCGCATCGGTCATGTGCGCATGGAATACCTCGAGGAGTGAGGATTCATGCCCGGTCCGACTCGAGATCCGATCGTTGCGAATCATTCCGTCACTCCCGACAAACACCGGCATCCCTTCGGTCATTACCGTCTGCGGCAATCCAGCCCACGACCACGATACTTGGGCGAGTGATGCATTGGCAAAGCGGATGGTTGCCATATAGGTATCGTCGACATCTGCGACGACCGTCGTTTGTTCACCCGTCGCATACGTATGGGTCCGTTGCGGGGCATAGATACCCGTCATTGCGCTCACAGATTCAACTTCACCCATCACATAGCGGAGCCAGTCCATTTGATGGACACCGATATCGATGCTCCCACCTCCGCCCGCGCGCAGTTTTTGGTGACGCCATGGGGTTTCGGCAACGATTTTGTTCGGTGACCAAAGTCCACCCAACATCCCCATACTGGCGAATTGCGGCACACCGATGAGCCCAGAAGCCACCGCCCAATGTTGGGCGCGGACAATCTCGAGTTGACGCACATTCTCGAACACCCCGAATGTCCGTTGCCGCTGCTCCGCAAGGTGTAACAACCCTTGGGCGGCCTTCACGGTGATGGCCAGGGGCTTTTGGGTTAACAGGTGCATTCCCGCGGTCAGCGCCGTTGCCCCGACCTGATGATGGAGTGCGAGCGTCGTGAAGTCATTGATGGCGTCGACGGTGCCCGATGCAATCATTTCGGCGTAATCATCAAAAATACCGACTTCTACATCAGTGTGCAGGTCACTCACATATGTATGTGGTGCAGCGAGCGGATCACCCGATGCCGGATCCACAACTGGTGGTCGTGGTGTCGGCCCTTTGCCACGAGTATGGAACATCTGCGCATCTACCGGATTCCGTGCACACAATGCTGTGATGCGAAAATTGTCGATCCCCGCTTCGCGTAAGCGCAGATACCCTTGAAGGTGCGCATTCAATATCCGTCCGCAGCCAACGATACCGATACGAATCATCGTGCTCCTCCTGCGATGGCCAGCGTTGCCGGCGGCAACGGCAACGAGACCGCTTGATTCGTATTGGCCGATATAATTCCAGCCTCAA